>NVWP01000041.1 GCA_002733705.1 Henriciella sp.
ATGCTGGTGGGACCGGCCGCCAGCCGCAAGGAGATCGCCGATTTCCGCGCCAAGCTGAAAGCCAAGCCGGATGGTTATATCGCCCAACCGACCCTCGCGCTCTCCACTGTGCCGATCTTTACCAATAAGGGCCTCGCGCCCCGCCATGTGGATCTGCGCCCCTTTATTCTGGTGTCACCCAACGGGATCGATATCACGCCGGGCGGTCTGACACGGGTTGCGCTGAAGAAGGGTTCACTGGTCGTCAACTCCAGTCAGGGCGGAGGGACAAAAGACACCTGGGTGCTTGAATCATGATGCTTGGCAAGACAGCAGGCGGGCTTTTCTGGATGTGCCGCTATCTTGAGCGCAGCGCAAACAATGCGCGCCTCATCGAAGCCGGCTCCCGGATGACAATGACGCGCTCCTCGGCGGCCGATTCCGAATGGGAGTCGGTCCTTTCAGCGGCCAACGTCAAGGCAATGTACCTTGGCAAGAATGATGCGATACAGCGCGCTTCAGTCATCGACTTTCTTCTGCGCGACCGGGAGAACCCGTCCAGTGTCATGTCGGTCGTTGAGGCTGCGCGCAGCAATGCCCGCCTCGTCCGTGTGGCGCTGACGCGTGAGGTCTGGGAAGCGGTCAATGATACGTGGATGCGCCTCAAGGATGCGCTCGCCCGCCCGGTTTCGGATGCAGACCTGCCGAATGTGCTGGAGCTTATCCGCCAGCAGAGCGCGCAGGTGCGCGGCGCGCTACATGGCACGATGCTGCGCAACGATATCTTCAATTTCTGCCGTGTCGGCACATTCATCGAGCGGGCGGACAATGTCGCCCGGATCCTCGATGTGAAATATTTCGTGCTGCTGCCATCGGTTTCGATGGTTGGCTCTTCCATCGATAATTTCCAGTGGGAAGCGATCCTGCGTTCTGCGGCGGCCGAACGCAGCTTTGCGTGGCTGAACAAGGAATCCGGCCCGCGTGCGATCGCGGAATTCCTGATCCTTGATCAGCGCCTGCCACGCTCCATTGCCTTCTGTTACACCAATATCGCGCGCAATCTGGGCTATCTTGAAGAGGGGTATGGAGAAAGCCGGCCCTCGCGCGCCATGTGCGACGAAACCCTGGCTCGCCTGACGCGTACCGATGTTGAGACCATTTTCGATGGGGGGCTGCACGAGTTCATTCAGTGGATCCTGCAGGCCAACAATGCGCTCGGCCTGCAGATCGAACAAGACTATCGCTTTTACGCCTGAAGGGAGAGCCGTGCGCCTCAAGATTGCTCATCTGACCCGGTATGACTTTGCAGAGCCGGCCCAATACGGTCTGCAGCAGATCCGTCTGACGCCGAAGACCCGGCGCGGACAGAGTATCGAGGACTGGTCGGTGACGTTTGAGGGCGCCAGGCAGCAGGTCCAGTTTGTGGACGAGTTCAACAACCAGACGCTTCTTATCGGCCTTGAAGAGGGCGCAGAATTCCTCTCGATCCGGGCTGAGGGGACGGTTCTGACCGACGACCAAAGCGGAATTGTCGGCCAGCATGGCGGCTGGACGCCATTATGGATCTACCGCCGCAAGACGCCTTTGACTGCACCTGGCGAGGCTATACGGCAGATCTCGCAGCGGGTTGGGTCAGCTTTCAACGATGAGGTCTCCAGGCTCCATGCCCTGATGATGACTGTGGCCGAACTCGTTCGTTATGAAACAGGAACAACGGGCGTGGCGACCACGGCGGAAGAGGCCGCCGCTGCCGGCAGCGGGGTATGCCAGGATCACACCCACATCTTCATTTCCTGCGCACGACTGCTCGGCTTTCCGGCCCGTTATGTGAGCGGCTATCTGATGATGGATGACCGTGTGCAACAGGATGCTTCCCATGCCTGGGCAGAAGCGTATGCTGAAGGCCTTGGCTGGGTCGGATTCGATGTGTCCAATGCCATATCGCCAGATACGCGCTACGTCGCGGTGGCGACGGGGCTGGATTATACGGATGCTGCCCCGGTCTCGGGATTGAGCTTTGGGAACGCTCAGCAGGGGTTGGAAGTGTCGGTTCAGGTGCAGCAGCAACAGCAGCAGCAATAAGAAAAAATGACATATTGCGTGGGTCTTTGCCTCGATAAGGGGCTCGTCTTCATGTCTGATACCCGCACCAATGCGGGCGTCGACAACATCTCCAAGTATCGAAAGATGTTCACCTGGAACGTTCCGGGTGAGCGCACTTTCGTTCTTCTGACGGCGGGGAACCTGGCCACCACGCAGGCCGTGGTCAGCATGCTGGAGGAGCGCACCAAGGCACCGGAGGAGCGTAATCCTTCCATCCTTGAAGTGCCATCCATGTTTCAGGCCGCGCGCCTTATTGGCAAGACGCTTCGCGAAGTCATCAAGGAAAGCGCGCCGGCTACAGGCCCGGATGCGGAATCCCCATTCCGGGCCACTCTCATTCTTGGCGGTCAGATTGCTGGCAGCGAGCCGCGCCTCTTCATGATCTACCCGGAAGGCAATTTCGTCGAGGCAAGCAAGGAGACCCCCTTTTTCCAGATCGGCGAAACCAAATATGGCCGGCCCATCCTGGTACGGGCGCATGACCCGGCCATGTCTTTTGCAGAAGCGGTCAAACTGCTCATGGTCTCTTTCGACTCCACGCTGAAGGCGAACCTTTCAGTGGGCCTGCCGCTGGATCTTCTACTTTACGAAACCGACAGCCTCGACATCCTGAAAAAGACCCGGATCGAGGAGGACGACCCGTACTACAATCTGATTTCAGACAATTGGAGCGAGGCGCTAAAAACCGCCTTTGCTTCTTTGCCGCAATATGAAGTCTAGCTCTTTGATTTTTCGCGCCGACGCATTAAGTGGCGTGTTCGAAGTGGCCGGCGCCTATAGCTCAGTTGGTAGAGCAGCTGACTCTTAATCAGCGGGTCCAAGGTTCGAATCCTTGTAGGCGCACCACTTTTCCGGCTTTTCCATAGATGCAGATGGTGGCCCTCCACGCCTCGCATAGTCGGTGGGCCGCGACGGCCTGTGACGGAAACCGTTGCCGGCCGCCGCGCAAGGCAAACCCAATCAGATCAGATGCCGGTTCCAGTCGCCGAAGCGATGCTGGATCTTGCCGCGAGGCAGGCTGAGAGCGCCAATGGCCAGGCCTACGATGACGTCGGCAGCCATCTGGACCAGGCTGGCGTCCACGATAAAGGGCATGAGCGCCACAGCTGCGCCAAGGAACATGTTGAGCAGCCGGATCGAGCGGATGGGTTCGGCAAGGGCTGCGACACTTACGGTAATGACAAGCGCGCCAAGCAAGTGATCGGCGTCTGCCAGCGCACCGTCTGTGCCGAGAGTGAGCCGGGTGAACATCAGCCAGACGCCGAGCGCAATGCTGACGAGCAGCGTCCATGGGAAAGTCATCCCGCCATAGATCATCTTGCTGATGATCTGGCCGGGGGGCTGGAGCAGGTCATCCTCCACGCGCTCGTCGGGCCCCTCATCCGTGTCGCCCCGGAAGAGCACCCACAGGATCGGGCGCCCTTTTTTCTTGCGGCGGATCAGGAACTGGATGGTGGCGATGATCTCGTCGACCGAATAGGGAATCTGCAGCAGCATTGCGGCGGCCGCGATGAGGCAGAGCGTGCACCATGTACCGATTACAATCGGCTGGATCACGATGAAGGTAATCGAGACAATGCCAAGCGGTACGATCATGATGCCGAAGATGAGGACCAGCCAGGGCATGGTGCGCCAGCGGCGGGTGGAGCCGACAATGCCGATCAGGATTTCGAGCATATAGGTGAAGGCGCCGACACCGGCGTCGGGGACCGGCCAGGCTTCCGATACGGACGACGTCACGATCTCTTCTGTCCCGTTCTTTCCGTTGTCCGGCACGCCTGAGAAGAAGGGTTCCCAGACGCCATCTATATGACCGAGCTGATAAGCCGTCATGTGACGGGAAATGAGGAAACCGATGACGGCAAGGGCAATAATCGGGACGCGCTGAAACCAGCTTGAGGGGGATTCGTCCCAGCCGGGCGGTATGGTCGGCCCGGTTACGGCGGCGGCCTGATGTACGCCGGGCGTGGGCCGCGCGAGGACGGCAAAGCCGAAGATGAGGGCCCCGCTCAGGGTCTGGTTCAGATAGACCGCGCCGGTGGGCGCCCACAGCGCGAGCGGGGCGAACATGACCCACGCCGCGATGCCTGCAATGGCCCAGCGCACGAGCCTCAGTTTCCATGACAAGGACAGAAAGCCGAGCAGAACGACGGCGATCCCGCAAAGCACGTCATTCCAGATGAGCGGAACTGAATTGTAGGGGATCACAGAGGGGCTGGTCGCCAGCCAGGCGCCCATCGCCATGTTCAGGAAGGGCGCCCATAGGAAATTGCGGTGCTGCTCGATTGACTCTTTTTCGGCCTCGGCGCGAACTTCCTCCGGCTCATGCTCATTCTCGCCGGCTGCTGTCAGCCAAGGCGGCGGAGTAATGCCATTGGTGTTGTACCAGCCGAGCGGATCGGCCTTCAGGTTTGCGACCATTTCAGGAAGCGTGTCACGCAGCCGCCGGCGCGGCTCCCAGTCAAGCTCATGACGGGCCCGGTCGATGCTCAACTCATAATGGTCATCGGCCATGTCGACCATAAAAGGCCGGATGAAGGGCTTTTCGCCCTGATCTATGTCATCCGGTACGACAGGTTCCGACTTTGACTCGATCCAGGCACCGAACGATGCCAGCGGTTTTGGCAGAGTAAAGGTGCGCCAGTCGCTATCGCCGTGGATCAGTTCGGCAATTTCCCTCTGCAGGTCGCCATAGCTGACCGTATCCGGTTCGCCGACAAGGATCGTGTTTTCGGCAGGCAGCTCGTCGCGTTTGGCAACGACGCGAGCGAAAGCCTCGACCATATCATCCTTGTGCAGGAAGGCCTGTCCTACGCTGAGCGGAGCAGCATAGGCGTGGCCGTGCGGGTTGCGCTCATAGATACGCCGGATCTGTTCGGTCAGTGTGGGCACGGCGGAATGTTCATCATAGACGCCGGCCAGGTGGAGCAGGGTGTAGGGGATATCGCCGTGCGTCTCACGGATCGCTTCCTCTGCCCGCGCTTTTGATTGGGGATAGGCCCATTTTGGATTGAGCGCTGTCTCCTCCGTGATGGGCTGTCCCGGCTTTCCAGCTTCATGCACCAGCATGGTGCCGGAATAGATAAAGCGGCCAACTTCAAAGTCTTGCAGACCTTCGAGAAGACGGCGCGTGCCTTCGACGTTGAGCTTTTGATAAAGCGGGTGCTCCTCGCCCGTAAAATCGAAGTAGGCGGCCAGGTGGATGACGGCCGCGATCTTCCGTCCGTGCTCTGTGGCCAGACGCTCCATCGCTTCGGAGACCGATTGGTCGGAGGTCATATCACAGCCGATCAGGTCGAAATCAGCCTCGGTGCCCGGAATGTCGAAGCCCACAATTGTGTAGTCGCTGCGAAGTCTCTCACTCAAGGACGTGCCAAGATTGCCTGCAGCCCCGGTAATGAGCACGAGGGGTTTGGTCTCACCGCTGGTGGAAGCGGTCGGGGCGGAGTCTTTTCCAGAAATCTGTTCGTTCAATTCTTTCACCTGTAGCCGGATGACTGAAGAGAAAATACGTGTGAACCATATGTGTTTCGCAACGCAGGGCTGTGCCTGCCGTTCCGAATTGGTTGAGGCTGGCCAAGGAACCGAAACTTGCACTCGGCATTGATTCGCCATTGGAGGCCGGCAACATGGCAATGCGTGCTTACTGGAAAGGCTATCTGCGCCTTTCGCTCGTCAATATCGGGATTGAGCTCTACTCGGCGACCTCGTCGCAGCGGCGGATATCCCTGCGCCAGATCCATAAACCGAGCGGCAAGCGCATCCGCTATCAGAAGGTGGCCGAAGGTGTTGGGCCTGTCGACAAGGACGAAATCGTCAAAGGCTTTGAGACCAGCAAGGACGAATATGTCCTGCTGGAGCCCGATGAACTCGATGAGATCAAGCTGGAAAGCAAACGCACCATCGATCTCGTCCAGTTCGTAGAGGCGTGCGAGATCGATCCGCGCTATTTCGAAAAACCCTATTATGTCGTGCCGCGCGATGATGAGGTTGCGGCAGAAGGCTTCACCGTGATCCGCGATGCGCTGCGCGATGCCAAAATGGTAGGACTCGGGCAAATGGCGGTGCGGGGGCGGGACTATGTCGTCGCGATCAAGCCTTGTGGTGACGGGCTGCTGCTGGAAACGCTGCGCTTTGCCGATGAAATTCGCGAGAGCGACAAGATTTTCGACGATATCCCAGAGGTCAAACCCGACAAGGAAATGCTGGAGCTGGCCGGTGAGCTGATCGAACGCAAGGCCGCGCCGTTCAAGCCGGACGTCTTCAAGTCGAGCTATGCCGACGCGCTCATGGAACTGATCGATGAAAAGCGCAAGGAAGGCGAGATCAGCCATGACGATAGCGCAGATAGCGGTTCGGCCGGCGGACGCGGCAAGGTCGTCGATCTCATGGATGCGCTTAAGAAGAGCGTCGACAAGGACAAAGGCAGATCGAAGAAAAAGTCCCAATCCACGACGTCGAAGTCAAAATCGAAGTCCGGTAAGGCGGCCTGATCAATCATGTCAAAGACGGCAGGCGACAATCTCAAGACCTATCGCGAGAAGCGGGATTTCAGCCGCACGCCTGAGCCTGATGGGTCCTCCAGGCGGGGAAAGAAGGGTAAGGGCAAAAAGGGGCTCTCCTTCGTTGTGCAGAAACATGATGCGAGCCGTCTCCACTATGATTTCCGGCTGGAGCTCGACGGCGTGCTTAAAAGCTGGGCCGTGACCAAGGGGCCGAGCCTCGACCCCGCTGACAAGCGACTGGCCGTGCGCACGGAAGACCACCCACTGGATTATGGCGACTTTGAAGGCGTTATACCGGATGGCTATGGGGCCGGCACCGTCATGCTCTGGGATCAGGGCGAATGGGAGCCGCGTGAGGACCCTGAAGAGGGGCTGAAGAAGGGCTCGCTCAAATTCGATCTCAAGGGTCAGCGCCTGAAGGGGGGCTGGGCCCTTGTGCTGATGAAAAACAATTCCACCAAGGACAAGCAGAACTGGCTCCTCATCAAGGAGAAGGACGAGGAGGCCAACCGCAACGCCGATCCGCGCAAGACGTGGCAGACGAGTGTGACCTCGGACCGGGACTTCGAGGAGATCGAGGAAGCGGCTGCCAGCGGGGAGGCGAGTGTGCTGGGCGAAGACGATGCGCCGGACTTTCCCGATTTCGTTGAGCCGCAGCTTGCCAAACTGCGCGACGACCCGCCCGCGGGCGAAGACTGGCTGCATGAGCTGAAATTCGATGGCTATCGCATTCAGGCGCTAATCGCCGGGCATCAGGTCAGGCTCATCACACGCAATGGCAAGGACTGGACGGAACGCTATCCATCGATTGCGAAGGCTCTGGCGTCGCTCGACGTGGAGAGTGCTGCGATCGATGGAGAGCTGGTCGCCCTCGACAATCGCGGTCACAGCCATTTCGCCTCGCTCCAGGCTGCAACCAAGGGGGAGGGCGAAGCAGTGCTCGCCTATTATGCCTTCGACCTTCTGTCTCTTGACGGGCAGGATCTTCGCAGGAAGCCGCTTACGGAACGAAAGGCGGCCCTGGAAGGGATCATGCCGGAGGATGACGAAATCCTCCGCTTTTCCGATCATATCGAAGGGAAGGGCGAGGATGTGATCGGCAAGGCCTGTGGCATGGGTCTGGAAGGCATTGTCTCCAAGAAAGTCTCCGCGAAATATGTGTCGGGGCGCGGCTCCGGGTGGATCAAGTCGAAATGCGTTGGACGCGATGAGTTCGTGATCGGCGGCTATCGCAAGTCTGACAAGAAGGGGCGGCCCTTCGCCTCCCTCCTTCTGGGCGAGTTCGAGGACGGAAAACTCCTGTATCGGGGCCGTGTCGGCACCGGTTTCGATGAGGCGCTGATGGATGAGCTCGCCGAGGCCATGGACAGGCTGGAACGCAAGACGACCCCCTTTGCGGACATCCCGTCAGAGGCGAGGCGCGGCGCCGTCTGGCTGACGCCGGAACTGGTTGGCGAGATCGCCTACACAGAACGCACACCCGACGGGCTTTTACGTCACCCGAGTTTTCAGGGCCTGCGTGAGGACAAGGAGGCTGAAGACGTGAAGACGGGTGCAGAGAAGGCAGAGGAAACGAAAGGCGCCCCGGACGTCAGCGATGAGGAGGATGGCAAGATCCTTGGCGTGAAGATCAGCCACCCGGACCGTGTCGTCTATGATGAACAGGGCGCGACAAAGCGTGAGATCGCCGAATACCTCGCCTGGATTGCGCCCCGGATGCTGCCGCATATCAAGGACCACCCGGTGAGCCTCGTGCGCTGTCCGTCCGGGGCTGGCGGAAAATGCTTCTACCAGAAACACCATACCGATTCCGTACCAGACGCGATTGGCGAGACGGAGATCAAGGAAAAGGATGGCGAGACATCGAGCTATCTACTTCTCAATTCAGCCGAAGCCCTCGTCTCGGCGGCGCAGATCGGCGCGCTGGAGCTGCACATCTGGGGGTCACGGACCGACAAGCTGGAGAAGCCTGACAGGCTCGTTCTCGATCTCGATCCGGATGAGGGGCTAGACTTCGGCGATGTTAAAACAGCCGCCTACGAAGTGCGCGACGTTCTTGAGGCGGCTGGACTTCAGACCTTTGCGCTCCTCACCGGCGGCAAAGGGATACATGTCATCGCACCGCTGGAGCGCAGGCAAGGCTGGGATGAGGTGAAGGCGGCTGCGCGTGGCCTGGCCAAAAAGCTCTCTGACGCGGCGCCGGATACCTACGTCGCTGAAGCATCAAAGGCCAAACGCAAGGGGCGTATTTTCATCGACTGGCTGCGCAATGAACGTGGCGCCACGGCGATCTGTCCCTATTCCCTGCGTGCCCGAGCGGGTGCGCCAGTGGCAACGCCGGTGCGCTGGGATGAGCTTTCGGGCATCAGCTCCGGCCAAGACTATACGCTGTCGAATATCCGCCGTCGGCTAAGCTCTCTGAAGACCGATCCCTGGGCGAGCTATGACGACGTCCGCCAGTCGATTTCGAAAAGCGTGCTGGATGTCCTGACCGGCGACTAGGTCTTGCGCGCGATCGACCTTTCCAGAAGATCCTCGATCTTGATGGGGTAGCGCGCGGTGCGAAGGCCGGTTGCGTGCCAGACCGCATTCGCAATGGCGCCGACCGTGCCCGTAATCCCGATCTCACCGACACCTTTGACGCCCAGATCGTTCACGTGCGGGTCTTCCTCATCCACCAGAAGCGCCTCGACATGCGGCACGTCTGCGAGAACGGGGATATGATAGCCGGCGAAGTCATTATTCACCGGCCGTCCAGTGCGCTTGTCGTGAATGCCTTCCTCGTGCAAGGCAAAGCTGACGCCCCAGATCATCCCGCCCGTCAGCTGGCTCTTCGCCAGCCTCGGATTGATGATCCGCCCCGCAGCGAAGGCACCGACAAGGCGGCTGACCCGTATCTGGTAAAGGTCGGGATCGACTTTCACTTCGGCGAAGACCGCCCCATGCGAGAACATGGCATAGGTCTCGGTGCTCGCCTTGTCGCGGTTGCCACGGCCCTTGCCCTCGATCTCATCGATGCCGGCGCGTTGCAGGATATCGGTATAGCGTTCACCAACATTCGGATCGCTTGCCTTGAAGAGGCGTCCGCCATCACCGACAAGGCGTTCATTGCCTGCGCCGAAAAGGGGAGACTCCTTGTCCTGCGTCGCGATCTCGGCGAGCTGGCGGATAACGTCATTGCCGGCCGCAAAGAGAGCGCCGCCAGCAGAGGCGGTGTGGGCCGAGCCGCCTGCGATACTCCCATCGGGCAGGTCAGAGTGGCCGATGTCGAAATCGAGATCGTCGGCAGCGACGCCGAGCCCGTCTGCCGCCATCTGCCAGAGGGCTGTCCAGGCGCCCTGTCCCATATCGGCGCCGGAGGTCTCGGCACGCGCGCTGCCATCCTTGCGCAGGAGAGCGCGCGCCTTTGCGGGAAAGAAGGGCGCGTGGAAAATACTCGTGCCCATGCCCCAGCCGGTTAGAAGACCATCGCTATCGCGCATCAGGCCGGGCTTGAGCGGTCTGTCCTTCCATCCAAAGGCGCGTGCGCCTTCCTCATAACATTCACGTAAAGCCTTGGCGGAATAGGGTTTTCCGTTTGAGGGGTCTTTGTCGGCATAGTTGAGTAGCCGGTATTCCAGCGGGTCCATACCGGCTTTTTCAGCGGCCATGTCGACCGCCGTTTCGACCACGGCGGAGCCTGTTGCGATTCCAGGTGCGCGCATGGCGCCCGGCGTGCCGGTATCGAAGCGAAACCCTCGATGGCTCGCTTTCATGGCTTCAACGGCATAGACGCTGAGGGAGGCGTTCGCGGCCCCATCCAGCCAGTCGTCAAAACTGCTGGTCGATACGTCGGCCTGATGTTCCATGGCCTTGAATTTGTAGTCCCTTCCAAGGTCATAGCGCACGGTCTGGCGTGTTGCGCTGCGATGCTGGACCGGGCCGAACATCTGATCGCGCCGCAGGGCCAGTTTGACGGGGCGTTTCATTTCTCTTGCGGCCAGGATACCGAGCATCTGTGGGCCGAACAGAACCGCCTTTGAGCCAAACCCACCACCGAGATAGGGCGAGCGCAGGGTGACATTCTCAGCAGGAATGCCGAAATAGGCCGCGATCCCTGGCTTGGCGAGACCGATGGCCTGATTGGGCATGTCCACGGTCAGCCTGTCGCCGTCCCACTCAGCGACGACGGCATGGGTTTCCATGGCATTATGGTACTGGAGTGGTGTTTCCATCTCAGCGCTGACCGAATGGGCAGCTTCGCTGCGCGCGGAGCCCAGATCCCCCTTCGAGAAGACCGGCGGTGTACTCATGCCGACCGCCTGCGGCTCGAATGCCTCACCATTGTCGAAACCGATACGGGCGGGCTCAACCTCATAGTCCGCAGTAACGAGGCGCGCCCCTTCCTGAGCCGCTTCCAGCGTTTCGGCGATGACGACGGCGACGGGCTGGCCAGCATAGCGTACCTTGTCATGCTGCAGCACATCGATACGCGCCGTGAAAGGCGTTGTTTTCTCATCGGGGTTTTGTGAGAGGGCCGGTGTGTTGTCCGGCGTCATGACATGGACAACACCTGGATGCTTGAGCGCGGCCTCTATCTCCAGGGCGTTGACCCGCCCGCGTGCGATTCCTGCTTCGACATAGACGGCATGCAGCAGGCCATCAGGGCGGTTGTCTGCGGCGTAGGTCGCTGTGCCCGTCACCTTGGCGAGCCCGTCGCGGCGGGTCATGGGCTGACCCGCATTGGAGCCGAGCCGGACATGGTGGGCGGCAACCATCGGTTTGTCGGTCATTATCGGGCCTCCTTTCCAGCCGCGAAGACGGAGCCGGGCAGGGCCGGCATCTTCGGCGGCGTGCCGGCCGCGGCGGATTTCAGGGCACGGATCAGGATACGTTTGGCCAGCTCGATCTTGTGCGCATTATCGCCGGAGGGGGCGGCGTCTGCGAGAGCGGCATCGGCTGCCTTGCGATAGGAAGCCTCGCTGGCTTCCGCGCCGTTCAATACGGCTTCGGCTTTCGTGGCGCGCCAGGGCTTTGCAGCGACACCGCCAAGCGCGAGGCGCGCATCCTTGATGCGGCCATCGCCGATCTGCAGCATGGCCGCCGCCGAGACGATGGCAAAGGCATAGGAGGTCCGGTCGCGAAGCTTCATGTAGCGGGCGCGGGCGGCAAACCGCTTCCCGCCAGATGGCAGGATGAGGGCGGTGATGAGATCGCCATCTCTCAGTGCGGTGCCTGGGGCCTGTCCCTCGCCGGGCAGGGTGTAGAGGTCATCAATCGTGAGCCTCCGGTGCCCGTCCGGGCCGGTGACTTCAACCTCCGCGCCAAGAGCGGCCAGAGGCACGCAGAAATCGGAAGGGTGCACGGCGATACAGGTTTTGGTCCAGCCGAGTACGGCGTGTTTGCCATTCTCTCCGTCCAAGGCATCGCAGCCCTGGCCCATCTCCCGCAGATTGCAGGCGCTATGACGGTCATAGAAATAGCTGCAGCGCGTTTGCTGCATGAGATTGCCGCCCACCGTTGCCGCATTGCGAAGCTGCGCCGAAGCGCCGGCGAGCAACGCCTCGGCCACGGCGGGGTATTCAGCGAGGAGGGTGGGGTGGCGGGCCATATCCGAATTGCGGACCATAGCTCCGATCCGCAGCGACCCATCCTTGCCGGTCTCAATGCGGTCGAGGCCCTCAATACGCGTGATATCGATCAGCCGGTCCGGCTGGCGCACCCCGGCTTTCATGAGGTCGAGAAGGTTCGTACCACCGGCATAAAAGACGCTACCCGGCTCGCTTGCCGCCTTTACGGCTGTCTCCACGCTTTCGGCGCGCTGATAATCGAAGGTCTTCATGACTTGCCCTCGTTCGACATACGCAACTGCGCGTCCATGACGGCGTCCTGTATGCCGGCATAGGCGCCGCAACGGCAGAGATTGCCACTCATGCCTTCACGGATCTCCTCGGCTGTCGCATGCCCGTCCCGTTCGGAAATGAAGCCGACGGCGCTCATGATCTGGCCGGGCGTGCAATAGCCGCACTGGAAGCCGTCATTTTCAATGAACGCGGCCTGGACGGGGTGGAGTGTTTCGCCGTCGGCCAGGCCCTCGACCGTCGTGATGTCGGCACCTTCAAGGCTGACGGCCAGAGACAGACAGCTATTCACGCGCCGGCCATCGACCAGCACGGTGCAGGCGCCGCACTGACCGCGGTCGCACCCCTTCTTGGTGCCTGTCAGCCCGATGCGCTCGCGCAGCACATCAAGCAGGGTCGGGCGAGCATCTTCGAGCGCCAGCTCGTGCATCTTGCCATTGATTTTCAGTGATATCCGAAGCGCCATATTCCCTCCGCGCTGCCGTTCTCGGGAAGACTTAGTGTGCAGGAGGTTTGAATGCGAGGAATCGGGACCGATTTAATATGTTGCCCCAACGTCAAAGCGCCCCGGGCCAAGCCGGGGCGCTCTTAAGTTGCAGATCGGCGTGCGACCTAGTTGATGTCGAACCGGTCGAGCATCATCACCTTGTTCCAGGCCTTCACAAAGTCCTTCACGAACTTCGCTTCATGGCCGTTTTCGGCATAGACTTCGGAAATCGCCCGAAGCTGGGAGTTCGAGCCGAAGACGAGGTCGGCGCGGCTCGCCGTCCACTTCAGGTCGCCGCTGGCGCGGTCATGACCTTCATAGAGATGCTCGTTCTCTTCGGACGCTTTCCAGGCCGTGCCCATATCCAGCAGGTTGACGAAGAAGTCATTCGTCAGCTGGCCGACACGCTTGGTGAAGACACCATGCGGCTTGCCGTCGGAATTCGTGCCGAGGACACGCATGCCGCCGACCAGGACAGTCATTTCCGGCGCGCTGAGACGCAGGAGCTGAGCACGGTCCACGAGAAGTTCCTCAGCCGGGACCGTATATTCGGCCTTCACGAAATTGCGGAAACCATCTGCCTTGGGCTCAAGGAAGGCGTAGGAGTCGACGTCCGTCATTTCCTGGGTGGCGTCGGTACGGCCCGGGGTGAATGGCACCTCGATATCGTGGCCAGCATCCCTGGCTGCCTTCTCGACAGCAGCGCAGCCGCCGAGGACGATGAGGTCGGCCATCGACACCTTCTTGCTGCCGGAGTCGAAGCCTTTCTTGATCTCTTCCAGCTTGGAAAGAACCTTGGCAAGCTGCTGAGGATTATTGGCTGCCCAGTTCTTCGCCGGCTCAAGACGCACACGGGCGCCATTAGCCCCGCCGCGCATATCGGAGCCACGGAAGGAGGCCGCCGATGCCCAGGCTGTTGAGACGAGTTCCGAAACCGAGAGGCCGGAAGAGAGGAGTTTCTCTTTCAGCGCCTTGATGTCGGAGGCATCCACAAGGTCATGGTCGACCGGCGGGATTGGATCCTGCCAGAGCTGGTCTTCCTGCGGGGCTTCTTCACCGAGATAGCGGGACTTTGGCCCCATATCGCGGTGGGTCAGCTTGAACCACGCCTTCGCGAAAGCATCCTCGAACGCTTTTGGATTCTCATAGAACCGGCGGGAGATCTTTTCATACTCCGGATCGACCTTAAGGGAGAGGTCGGTCGTCAGCATGATGGTCGAGACCTTCTTGCCCTGCTCATGTGCGTCGGGCGCGAGGTCGGACTCTTTCGGGTTCTTTGGCTCCCACTGATAGGCGCCAGCCGGGCTCTTGGTGAGCTCATAGTCGTACTCAAACAGCATGCGGAAATAGTTCATGCTCCACTCTGTCGGGGTCGGCGTCCAGGCGCCTTCCAGTCCGGATGTGATGGCATGACCACCCACGCCGCTTTCGTGTTCGCTGGCCCAGCCAAAGCCCTGCGCGGCGATGTCGGAGCCTTCCGGCTCTGCACCGACCAGGGAGGCGTCGCCAGCACCGTGGCATTTGCCGAAGGTGTGGCCGCCAGCGATCAACGCGACGGTTTCTTCGTCATTCATCGCCATGCGGGCAAAGGTTTCACGGATGTCACCAGCCGCCTTGGCCGGGTCCGGCTCACCGTCAGGGCCTTCCGGGTTCACATAGATGAGGCCCATCTGCACAGCGGCGAGCGGGTTCTCCAGCGCGCGGCCTTCGCTGTAACGGCTATTGGGTTTGTCGGAGGTGGCGAGCCACTCTTCCTCGGTGCCCCAGTAGACATCCTTTTCCGGCTCGAAGACGTCCTTGCGGCCGCCTGCGAAACCGAACGTCTTGAAGCCCATATCCTCAAGCGCGACATTGCCGGCCAGGATCATGAGGTCTGCCCAGGAAAGGCTCGCCCCGTATTTCTGCTTGATCGGCCAGAGGATGCGGCGGGCCTTGTCGAGGTTGCCATTGTCGGGCCACGAGTTGAGCGGGGCAAAGCGCTGCTGGCCTGTGCCAGAGCCGCCGCGGCCGTCACCGACACGGTAGGTACCGGCAGAGTGCCAGGCCATGCGGATCATGAAGGGGCCGTAGTGGCCATAGTCGGCCGGCCACCAGTCCTTGGAGTCCTTCAGCGTCGCGGCGATATCCTTCTTGACCTGTTTGAGGTCGAGTTTCTTGAAGGCTTCGGCATAGTCGAAGTCCTCGCCCATGGGATCACCGGCAGGGTGATTCTGGTGAAGGATGTCGAGGTTGAGAAGTTTCGGCCACCAGTCCTTGTTGCGCGGGCCCTTGAAGAGCCAGTGGCGATCCTCATGAATTACGGGGCATTTGGCGTCGTCAGCCATGGTCGTTTCCTTCCTGCTTAGCTGTACTTTGATCTGAACCTCGAACATACCGGATCAAGCTCCATCGAACAAATCAAAACGCACGGCATGCGCTATAGAAAAATTCGATACCTCAACCTAAAACAAGACAGGCCGGGCGTGCCGGCCTGTCTGTCCAGACTGCGATTTACCCCAGAGCTAGATGTCGACGACGATTTTGCCGAAATGTTTCTGGCTCGCCTGATGGGCGAACGCGTCGGCGAGTTTTTCTAGCGGGAAGTGATCGCTGATCACCGGTTTGATGCCGCTTGCTTCAATGGCGGCGATCATGTCTTCCTGATGCTGACGCGCCCCCACAGTGATGCCCGACACGGTGATGTTTGAGCTGAAAAGGGCGGCGGTCGGCACCTCACCCGAAATGCCGGTCAGCACGCCGATGAGAGAGATGTGACCACCAATCCGGCAGGCAGCGATAGATTGCGCCATGGTGCCCGGTCCGCCAATCTCGATCACCTCATCGACACCGCGCCCGCCCGTCAGTTCCTTGGCCTTGGCGCCCCATTCCGGCGTCTCCTTATAATTGATGACGTGATCTGCGCCCAGCTCTTTCAGCTTCTCCAGTTTCTCGTCCGAGGATGAGGTGGAGATGACGCGGGCGCCAGCAGCTTTTGCAAACTGAAGGGCGAAGATGGAAACACCGCCCGTGCCCTGCGTGAGCACCCAGTCGCCGGGCTGAATGGCGTTCTCCACCATAAGACCACGCCAGGCGGTCAGCGCGGCGCAGGGCAGGGTGGCGGCCTCTGCAAAGCTCCACCCTTCCGGCATCCGGGTCAGGCCTTCAGCCGACGCCGCAACGAGCTCGGCCGAGAAGCCGTCGATCCGGTCACCCGGCACGGCCAGCATCTTGTCCAGCTCGGGCGGGCCATCCCGCCAGCCGGGGAAGAAGGTGGAGAGGACCTTGTCCCCCTTCTTGAAACGGCTGACGCCCTCGCCGACCTCGACGACTTCGCCCGCGCCATCCGACATGAGGATACGCCCATCCGGTGCCGGGATCCCGCCCTGTGCGACGACAAAGTCATGATAGTTGAGCGAGCTGGCCTTGACCCGGACCAGGACTTCGCCGGCCTTGGGCTTGGGGTCATCGCGGGTTTCAATCTGGATATTCTGAAGACCGCCCGGCTTCTTGAGGCTGGCAACTTTCATGGACTTTGGCTCCCTTATGGCGTTTTGCTTTGCGCTGTGGAAAGCATCGCTGCCCCTGCGAAAGCCAAGTCATATTCGTACAGCAGACGAAAAAGGGCGGCAGATCGCTCTGCCGCCCTTTCGGTTCATCTAGCTATGTCAGCCTAGCGGCGGAGCGTGAATTCCACACCCACGACGCGGCCCTTCTTGAGCGGCGAGAAGGTGCCGCCACCCGGATAGGTCTGGTAAGGACGCTGCATACCGTCCGAGAGCGGGCCCGGGAAAGGCAGCTGGGTATCGTTACCGGCCTGAACATTGTCCAGCAGGTTATTGCCGAACAGAGACACGTCGAAGCCATCATACGGGGTTTCCCAGGTGATGTTCGCCGACAGCTGGTGAGCATCCTGGATCCAGCCGAAATTGCTGTCCGTATACGCGATCCGGTCGCGATACTGATAGTTTGCGCGGCTGATGAGCGCGCCCATGTCACCAAGATTGATGTCATAGATCGCACCGACACCGTAGGTGATCGGCGGAACACGCGGCAGGTCGAGACGCTCATCGCGCTCGTCCACCACTGTGTCGCCCGAGATGTCGAAGCGGACATCGTCGTATTCAGCGTCGATGATGCCGGCATTGAAGTTCACCAGGAAGTTGTCGGTGAATGCCACGCGGCCTTCGATCTCGACACCCTTGATGGTCGCATCGGCGGTGTTGAGGATGTTCTGGACGATACCAGACGGACCTGCGGTGTTCACCTCACGCTGCATGTCGGAGATCTTGGTCAGGAAGGCTGCACCATTCAGCTGGATACGGCCGTCTTCGCTGCTCGACTTGAAGCCCAGCTCGAAAGCGTCGACCTCTTCTTCGTCAAAGCCAAAATCGCCGCCGGTCGCCGGCAGGATCTGGTTGAGGAAGACGGCAACATCCGTGATGCGGAAGTTGTAGCCGCCCGAACGGAAGCCCTTGGTATAGTAACCATAGGTCTGGAAGTTGTCTGCCCAGTAGTATTGGAGGCCAACCTTGGGCGTCCAGTTCGACCACTCGTCGCCATCGGAGAAGCCGTTCGGCTCCTGTGAGCCAAGCGCAGCGAGAAGCTGGTTGAACCCTTCGGTCGGGCATGTGCCATCGACCACAGAGCATTCCAGACGCGGCCGGATATAGGTGATATCCGCGTCTTTTTCTTCCTTCGAATAACGAAGGCCGAGTGTGGCGATCAGGTCGGGCGTGATCGAGTAGTCAACATTGGCAAAGGCGCCATACACCGTGTGGTCCTGCGACCCGCCGCCATAGAACTCCCACGGAATGCTGGCAGGCAGGGGGGCGGGGCGTGTTGACGGAAGATTGCGGTTCTCAGTGTAGTCGAGCGTCTGGTTGAAGTAGTAGAGGCCCGTTGTGAGGTCGGTCTTGCCGAACGTGCCGGCATAACGCAGCTCGTTGGAAATCTGCTCCTGCTCAAACTCCGCATTGGAGTGGAAGAGCGTGAAAGGCGTGGCGTCGATATCCGTGCCATTGCTGGCGGAATCATAGCTACGATAGCCGAGGATGTTGGTGATCTGGCCGTTGCCGAAATCGACATCATAGTCGGCGCGCAGCGAGCCGAAGATGGTTTCAGCTTCGCCGGTGCCTGGGCTGTTGATCGAGAAGTCGAACGTGTCGCGCTCATAGTAGGAGCGGTTCTGGCCGGAAGGGCCATCGACGCGGCTGTCGGTATATTCGGCCTTGGCAAGGAAGGAGAGACGCTCGGTCGCAAACCACTCAAGAGCACCGCGATAGATCGCAACCTGCGCTTCGCCGTGATTGTCGTCATTATAGAGGTTTTTGAAATAGCCGGCATCGGTGTTGTAGTAGGCGCCGATCTTGCCGTTCAGCACGCCGTCGATCAGCGGACCGGAAACCGTGCCCTGGACGGTGGTGTTGAGGCCGCCGCGATCATCGTCGATCGGCCCGTCAAAGGTTGCCTGGGCCTTGTAGCTGAATTCGTCTGTCGGATTTCCGGTATTGACGACCAGCGCACCGCCCGTGGTGTTGCGGCCGAAAAGCAGGCCTTGCGGGCCGCGCAGCACTTCCACGCTGTCGAGGTCGAACAGGTCGACAACGACGCCATTGTTCACGCCGAGATACACGCCGTCGATGAAGACGCCCACGGCCGGATCGATGGAGGGGATGGAGGAGTTCACGCCGAGGCCGCGGATCGCGAAGTTCGCGGTGCCGCGTGCGGTGCCGACATCGTCCAGCGAAACGTTCGGCGTCGTGTAGGACAGGCTCTCCAGCGTCGTCACGTTGAGCGCGTCGAGCGTGTCTTCATTGAAGGCGGTGACAGAAACAGGAACGTCCTGGACGTTTTCGACGTTCTTTTTCTTGGTCGCCGACACGGTCACCTTCTGAAGGACCCGGTCAACGGCGGACTCGCGATCACCTTCCTCAGCGTCCTGGGCAAGCGCAGGCAGCTGCGCGAACATGGCCGCAGACGCGACGGTGGCGAGGAGGAATTTGCTGCATTGCATTACGATTGTTCTCCCATTGGGTATATTTTTCTTTTTTGAACGGTGTTCATCGACAGGACCCACAATACCCGTTGCGGATCGCATCGCAGCATCGCTTAAGGGAAGCCGAGGCAATTGCTCAATGGGCAAATCCACTGCCATGGAAAAATAGTTCATTGGTGAGGTTTCTTTGCATCACCCGGGGTTAGGCAGAGATGCTCTCTTGTGCAGCGCAGCAGGGCTTGGTCTTGTCCACAGGTTGAAAAATCGGGCGGCGCCTGAGCTTCAGCCGGAAGGAAACTGCGGCTTTCGCTTTTCCAGAAAGGCACGGTAGCCTTCACGGAAGTCAGCGCCCGCAGCGCCGTCCACCATATGTTGCATGAGAGCCGCCTCAGAGGCGCCCTCGTCAATCGCGGCGATCATCGACTTCAGTGTCCGGACAGACCAGGCCGAATTACCCGCGACTTCTTCTGCAAAGGTCTTTGCCGCATCAAGGGCCTCGCCTTGCGCGGCGAGTTCCTCAACCAGCCCCATTTCCAGGGCCTGAGGCCCGGAAAACCGGCGTGCAGAGAACAGCATCCGTTTGGCGGCTGCGGGGCCGATGGCGTCGACCAGACGTTTCAGGTCTGCTGGTGGATAGACGATACCAAGCTTTGCCGGCGGCAGGCCGAACTGGGCCGTCTTCGATGCGATGCGGACATCAGCGGCCAGAGCCAGGGCGATACCCGCGCCAAAACAGCTGCCCTCAATCGCCGCAACGACCGGTTTGCTGCAGTTTGCGATGGCATCAACGGCAGTAGAGATAGTGGCCGTTGTCTCGCGGGTGGCCTTTTCGTCCGCATAGATCGTCTCAAACTCGGAGATGTCCACGCCGGCCGCAAAATGGCCAGCGGACCCGCCATGAATGACAAGCACTTTTGCTGCTGTGTCCGCATCCACGGTGCGCACCAGGACAGGCAAGGCCGACCACATCGACATACTGAGGGCGTTGCGTCGTGCGGGCGCGTTAATGACGATTTCGGCGCAGCTCCCGGAGCCGGTCAGAAATATGGGGCGGTTTTCCTGCAGGGACATTGGCCACGCGTTTCAGCTTCCGGTGCCCCCGTCAAGTCGAGATGAGCCGGGGGCGACGTGAAATCCATGGGCGCGCTTCCTCCAGCTCATAGGCAAGCGCCAGAAGACGGCCATCATCGCCGCGCCGGCCTGAGAACATGGATCCAATAGGTAGCCCGTCTTCAGACCAGAAGAGCGGAACATTCATCGAAGCCGACCCTGCGACATTCATATAAGGTGTGTAGGCGACGAAATCGGTCACTGATTTCATCGTCGCCTCGAAGTCGCCGTCTGGGGCCTGCGTACCGATTTTTGGCGGCGGGGCAGAGACGGTTGGCGTCAGCAGAATATCGAAGTCCTCGAACCAGGCGTCATAAATCGCCGGAAAGGCCTGTAGATTTGCGACCGTTTCGGAAAACTCGCTCTGGCGTTCGCCGAAATAGTTGGCGAGGCCCAGTGTCCAGGGCTCCACCAGCTCTTCCGATGGTGGCTTGCCGGTATGGGCGGCAACGTCCTGCAGGAACTGGTAGGCGCCGGCTGCCCAGTACAAGATGAACTGGTCCTGGAATTTGCGGCCATCTATCGGCAGCTTCCAGTCGACCACCTCATGACCAAGGTCACTGCAGAGAGACGCTGTCTGTTCAATCGCACGGCGCACCTGCGGGTCCAGCTCGGCGCCGTTCGGAGGTTCTGGCGCAAATGCGATTTTCAGCCGGCGGGACGCCGGGCCCGTGATTCGACCGATACGTGGAAGCTCCGTGCCCGCCTCCGCCCCGGCGAAAAGGGCGGCGCTGTCGCGGACCGTTAGGGTCACAGCATGATTCACGCCGAGTTCGACTGGTGCGTTACTGGGCGCATCGACCAGCGCACCGCGCGACGGCTTCAGACCAAACAGACCGCAACAGCTTGCCGGAATACGGATAGAGCCACCCCCGTCGCTTGCATGGGCAAACGGTACGATTCGTGCCGCAGTGAGAGCCGCAGCCCCGCCGGAGGACCCGCCCGGTATGCGCGACGGATCCCAGGGGTTGCGTGTCGGCCCCGTGACGAGGGGTTCAGTGGACGAAATGAGACCGATTTCCGGCGTGGTGGACTTGCCGATAGAGACGACCCCCATCTCGCGCCAGCGAGCCCCTACAACCGAATCCTCCTCGGCCATGTTGCCGCGGAAAGTCCGGCTGCCATACATGGTCGGCGCACCCTTCCAGTCTATGAGGTCCTTGATCGCGGTCGGGACCCCGCCAAAAATGCCCTCAGGCGAGGCGGCCGCGCGGGTTCTCGCCAGGTCATAGGTCTTCGTGGCGAGTGCATTGATCTGCGGGTTCACCGCCTCGGCGCGGGCAATGGCCGCTTCCGTCAGTTCGAGTGAGGTGGTCTCGCCGCGTGCGATCCTGGCAGCCATGGCCACACCATCCATGTCGCCAGACCTTGTGCCCGCGTTCATCACGGCAGAAGGCGCACACGCGCTGGCAAAGGGCAAAAAGGCTGCGAGCGACGTGCCCCCTGCAAGAAGGCGGCGCCGGGTCATCATGGTCATGGCTGTTTCTCCCCTGTCGGCCTCTAACGGGCCAGATTGCCGCCCGAAGGTGCGTCGGACTTGCCGCAATGGCAAGCACCATATAGCCCGGAAAGGAAATTCCTTTCTCGTGCGCCGGGCTTCAACTTCATGCTGTCAGTTCTCGATCTTTTTCGTATCGGCCTTGGGCCTTCAAGCTCTCACACGGTGGGGCCGATGCGTATCGCGCGCCGTTTCCTGCAGGAGGCGGACCGGGCTGACCGGCTCGAAACGGCGACCCGTATCGAAGTGTCGCTTCAAGGCTCTCTCGCGCTCACAGGCGTGGGGCATGGCACCGACAAGGCCGTGATGCTCGGTCTTGAGGGCATGCAGCCCGAAACCGCCGATCCCGTCGAGGCCGAACGGCGCTTTCGCGAAATCGTTCAGACAAAGTCCATCCAGCTCGATGGCGGCCCTGAGATTGCGTTCAATCCGCTGAAGGATATCCAGTTCGCGACCGATATCGTGCCGAAACTGCACCCTAATGGCATGGTGCTGACCCTCCATGGCGCGGAGGGGACAGAGCCTTACAGCCGCGAGTACTATTCGACGGGCGGCGGTTTCATCGCCTCGCGCAAACAGCTGGAAAAGCCCGCGAGCGGGGACATGGTCGCCAGCGCCCGCGGGGCGCCTCATCCTTTCAAGTCGGCTGAAGAAATGATCGGCCTCTGCAAGCAGCATGGCTGGCGCGTCGATGAACTCGTGCTTCACAACGAGGACGCACGAAGATCCCGCGACAAGACACAGAAAAGGCTCGATAAAATTGCGAATACGATGATGGATTGCATTGCGTCCGGCCTCGCCGCGGACGGGACGCTGCCGGGTGGGCTGGATGTGAAGCGCCGTGCACCGGATCTCTATCGCAGGCTCGTCGATAATCCAGGGTCGAATGAGCGCGAGCAGCTGTTTGACTGGCTGAATGTCTATGCCATGGCCGTCAATGAAGAGAATGCTGCCGGGGGGCGGGTGGTGACCTCACCGACCAATGGAGCGGCTGGCATCCTGCCATCGGTCATGCGCCATTATTGTTGCGACGATGACCGGCTGGACCTTTCCAAGGCGCGCCGCTTTCTACTGACTGCGGGCGGTATCGGCCTTCTCTACAAGCAGCGCGCTTCCATCTCTGGCGCGGAGATGGGTTGCCAGGGCGAAGTCGGCGTGGCCTGTTCGATGGCAGCAGGCGGCCTTGCGGCTGTCTGGGGCGCCGATGCCGAGACAGTCTGTGTCGCGGCAGAAATCGGTATGGAGCACAATCTGGGCCTGACCTGTGACCCGGTTGGCGGGCTTGTGCAGATTCCCTGTATCGAGCGCAACGCCTTCGGGGCGGTGAAGGCGGCCAATGCGGCCCGGCTCGCGCTTCAGGGTACAGGCCAGCACAAGGTGAGCCTCGATCAGGTGATCGAGACGATGCGCCAGACAGGCAATGACATGTCGAACAAATACAAGGAAACCAGCACCGGCGGCCTCGCCGTCAATGTCATCGCCTGTTAGGTGCAGCGAACTGTTTTTGCGCTGGCGTTCCCCGCCGTCATGGATTGGTGAAACGGCAAGCGCATGGCATTCTTGGCCCTATGGATGGCTTTCAGACCAAAACACCGGCGCGGCCCGGCCTCGAATACCCCTTTGACGACAAGACCCCCCAGCCGGGTGAGACGACACAGATCATTCCTGGCCTGCACTGGCTGCGCATGCGCCTGCCTTTCGCCCTCGAATGGATCAATCTCTGGCTCATTGATGACGGTGAGAAGGGGTGGACGATTGTCGATACCGGCATGCCCCTGCCGGAAACCAAAGAGGCCTGGCGCACCATCTTCGAGGACAAGCTTGGCGGGCGGCCTGTCTGGCGGGTGATCGTCACCCATATGCACCCCGACCATGTCGGCAATGCGGGCTGGCTGACCCGTAAGTTCCCCGGTGCGCAGCTCTGGATGAGCCAGCTGGAATACATTTCCTGCCGCATGCTGGTCGCCGACACAGGAAGAGAGGCGCCGCAAGCCGGGATCGACTTCTACAAGGCGGCCGGCTGGAGCGAGGACCAGATCGAGAATTACCGTAAGCGGTTTGGCCGGTTCGGTCAGGGCGTGAGCCAGATGCCCGACGCCTATCGCCGGCTTGAGGACGCAGAGGTCATCCAGCTTGGCGGCCATGACTGGACCGTGGTGACCGGCAGCGGCCATTCGCCCGAACATGCCTGCCTCTACTGCGAGGAGCAGAATGTGATGATTTCAGGCGATCAGCTCCTGCCGCGCATTTCTTCCAACGTCTCCGTGCATCCGACAGAGCCGAAGGCGAACCCGCTCAAGGACTGGCTGGAGAGTTGTTCGAAGCTGAAGGCGACGGTCGCCGAAGACGTGCTCGTCCTGCCAGCTCACAACACGCCCTTCCGGGGCGCGCACAAGCGGCTGGATCACCTGGTTCGCGGCCACGATGTCGGCCTGCGGCGCCTGCGTCAGCGCCTGTCGGAGGCGCCGCGCCGTGTGGTGGATACCTTCCCGGCTATCTTCGGGCGCAAGATCGGCGACGATTCGCTATCCCTCGCCACGGGTGAGGCGCTGGCGCATCTCAACTATCTGATTGCGCAAGGTGAAGCGGTCGTCGAACGCGATGAAGAGGGGATCGACTGGTACCGCGCAGCCTGAATCGCGCCGCTGCACGAGTGTCACAGGGACCTGCGAAACGCAGAAGGGCGCGATGATCTACTTGACCGGAGAGGCCCGGACCCCCAAAGCCTTCGCTGGCCGTCTTGCTCCGCTGCGAGACCGGCCAGAGGTTTAACAGCCGGGCAAGGTGCTCGCTGCAAGGGATCAAGATCAGCCTGTCATGAGCACTTCATCGGACATGACTGACACAGAGGCCGGGGAGAACCGGACCCTGAAGGAAAAGGTGTTGCACGAGCTCAAGGAATGGGCCGTCACACTGCTGATCTTCATACCGGCTTTCTATATGTTCTCGTTTCTCATTTATGAGCAGCGTGTCATCCCTTCCGAAAGCATGGTGCCGAATCTCCAGGTCGGGGACCGCGTCGCCGTCAATAAATTCGCCTATGGCTATAGCCGCTACAGCCTGCCCTGGGGCGCATGGCGCCTCGTTCCGGAGGGCGAGGGCCGGGTGTTCGGCAGCAAGCCCGAACGTGGTGACGTGGCTGTCTTCATGCATCCCCACACCGACAGGGTCATGATCAAGCGGATCATCGGGCTGCCGGGCGACAGGGTCCAGATGCTTAACGAGCAGATTTATCTCAATGGCGAGCCGATTGAGCGCGAATTCGTCCGCCGCATCACCTATACCCCGCACGATTTCCGCGGCACTGAGACCGCGCGCGAATACCGTGAGACCATTGGCGACAAATCCTGGCTGACCCACCAATGGCAGCAGGGACCGAGCCAGATCCGCAGCCTCGACAACACGCCTCTCTTTGTCGTGCCCGAAGGCTATTATCTCTTTATGGGCGACAATCGCGACAATTCAGAAGACGGCCGTTCGATCACGGGTCATTGTCCCGTCGGTGACGATGGCATCATTGATGAGGCAGGCTGTGAACTCCCGCCCGGCGTGTCGCCTGAGAAGGCATCGGTCGGTTTCGTGCCTGCCGAAAACCTGATCGGCCGCGCAGATACCGTGCTTCTGTCGACCTATTCTTGCAAGAGCGCAAATGCCGACCCATGCATGAAAAGACGCCTCTGGAGAGGGCTTTAGCCCTTTAACCATAGGCGCGAATTTTGACGCGCTCTTTGCAAATTCCTAATCCTGTCCGGCTAATAGGGCCGTGATGGGACAGATGAATTTCCGCCTTCTTCGCGCCGACGAGATGAGCGCTGAGCTCTGGAGCGGGTTTCACGCCCTGCGCGATGCGCGCAGCCTCTATGACGATCCCTTCTTCGATCCGCATTATGCGCAACTGGTTGCGGACGTTCGTCCGGATGCGCGGATCGGGCTCGCCTTTCAGGGCGATGCGCTGGTGGGCGTCTGGCCGCTTCATCGCCGTCCAGGCGCATGGGCTCGTCCGATTGGCGGGCCTTTTTCCGACTGGCACGGGCCGGTCCTGTCGGGCGATACCGCCCTCACGGCGCACGCGTTTCTGAAGGGACTCGGATTTGTCGGCATGTCGACCTTTGGCTGGCTGCCGCAGGACACGGAGAGTTCGAGCCGCCTGACCATGGCCGGCGCAAATATGAGCGATCTTCGCGATGGCTGGGACGCTTTCCTTGCCAACCAGAATGAGCGCTGGCCGAAGCACTTCAAGAAAATGCGCCGGCTGGAACGCAACATGGAACGCGATTTCACCGATGTCGAATTCCGGATCGACGACAAGAGCGATGACACGTTCAACCGGCTGATCTTTCTCAAACGCGAGCAGTTTCGCCGCACCGGGCGCCACGATGTACTGGCCAGCGACTGGGCCCAGCGGCTGATCGACCGGATGCGGCATTTCCGGTCCGACCGCTTCCGTCTGCGCCTGGTCAGTCTCCATCTCGACGGCAATCATGCTGCCAGCGAGCTGGTCATCCAGTCGGACAAGATCGTGCATGGGTGGCTGACCGCCTATGAAGCTGGTGCCGCCCAGTATTCGCCGGGCAACTTTGTCGTTCAGAACATGCTGCAGGCGATGGCGGCGCAGACAGGGCCCAAGATATATGATGCGGGCCCGGGGCTCGATCACTACAAGCGGCATTACTCCAATTTCCAGTTGCCGACAGGGTCCGGTGTTGTGCGCGCCAAAACAATCGCAATCCGTCCCGAACGGCTTTTCGGCCAAGCCTGGCGTTCGGGCGAGCTTCACCTCGACAGTCGGCTTTCAGAGGTGATGAAGTCAGCCCGCCGGCGGCTCGATCAGGTCTGTATCAGCGAGATTCGTCCGGCCGGCCGTCTGGTCGGGATCGGCAAGGCATTCGGGCGGGCGGCTGCAGCCCTTGAGCTTGCCGATAGCGACGCGTCCAGCTAAGCGCAACATCGGTTGAGATTGGGCCGCGAGTCGTGAAAGCCTCGCGCGCATCGCTATTTTCGAGGGGCAGGACACCATGCAGGCCGCCAGGCGCGAAAAGAAAAAACCGGCGCGCGGGCCAATCATCGTCTCGCGTCACGGCCGGCCCGCGCTCGACCGGACCGCGGGGCCGCGTCTTGACTGGAAGCAATATCGCGACTGGTGGGACCAGTATGAGGCGGGCAGTCTGGCGGAAGATCAGCTGGTGCCGGACAATCTGCGTGCAGCTGTCGCCGATGCGGATGTCATCCTCAGCTCTCCCGCGCCGCGGGCCGTCGAGACCGCCCGCCTTGCGACGGGCAAGGAGCCGGAAACCTGTCCCGTCTTCGTTGAGGCGCCTCTGCCGCCACCACGGTTTCGCAACCGGAAATACCTGCCGAAGACCTGGAACGTCATTGCCCGTACGGCCTGGCTGTATGGGCACAGCCTGGACGGGGAGAGTAACCGTCAGGCGCGCGAGCGGGCCAATGAGGCTGCGCGTCAGCTTCACGAGGCCGCCGCCGAAGGTAAGGTCTATCTGGCCGCCCATGGCTGGTTTAACCGTATGTTGCGCCCTGCCATGGCACGGATCGGCTGGGTCTGTGTACGCGATGGCGGCGACAAGTACTGGAGTTACCGCATCTACGAATATCGCGGTAAATCTTGAAGTCCGCCCATTGTGATGCAGCTGCGAGCTGCTTAGGGTGCGGCGTCTCACCGATTTATGTGGAGCAGATCTGATGGCCGATCAGACGGCGCAGGATATTGACAAGATGAGCTTCGAACAGGCGCTGAGAGAGCTTGAGGACATTGTCCGCAAGCTTGAAGGCGGCGAAGTCGAGCTGGAAAAGTCGATCGCAATCTATGAACGCGGCGCAAAGCTGAAAGCCCATTGCGAAGCCCGGCTGAAGGCGGCGGAGCTCAGGATCGAACAGATCGTGCAGGGCCCGGACGGCAAACCCGCCACCGAGAGCGCAAGCTTCGAATAAGGAGCCGGTTTATGGAGTTTGAGACGCGCCTGACCGAAATCGCTGACAAGGTAACGGTGGCGCTGGACCAGCTCATCCCGCCAGCGCAGGGACCGGAGGCCGACCTTATGCGCGCGATGCGCCATGCTGCGCTCGCCAACGGCAAGCGCATGCGGCCCTTCTATGTCATTGAGACCGGCGCCCTGTTCGAGGGCGATGAAAAAGCGCTGTTGCGTACCGCCGCTGCCCTTGAATGCGTCCACACCTATTCGCTTGTCCATGACGATCTGCCCTGCATGGATGACGACGATCTGCGCCGGGGACAGCCCACGGTACACAAGGCGTTCGATGAAGCGACCGCTGTGCTGGCCGGCGATGCGCTTCTGACGCTCGCCTTCAAGATACTTGCCAGTGAAGATACACATTCCGACCCGGCTGTGCGTCTGCGCCTGATCGAAAGGCTGGCCGATGCCTCAGGGGCCAATGGCATGGTCGGCGGCCAGATGATCGACATGTTGCAGGAAGCCAGCCCCCGCGACCTCAATACCATAACCCGCATGCAGCGGCTGAAGACCGGGGCACTCATTTCCTATTCGGTGGAGGCGGGCGCCATTATCGGCGGCGCGAGCGTCAATGCCCGCCACGCGCTTGCCGGCTTCGCGCAGGATCTCGGTCTGGCCTACCAGATCGCGGATGATCTCCTCGATGCGACCGGCGATCAGACCGTTGTCGGCAAGACACTGCGCAGCGATGCAGATGCCGGAAAGGCGAATTTCGTCACGATTCTTGGCGTTGAAGGCGCGCGCGAACGGGTACAACTGCTTGCAGCCCAAGCGAGGCAGCATCTCGATTTTTTCCGTGATCGCGCCAATATCCTGCTGCAATCGGTTGATTATGTTCTGGACCGGACACGCTAGAACAAAACCACGAATTGGAACAAAAGTCCGTAGAAAGGACCGGCCGCATGAGCCTGCCAGCCAAGACACGCCTTCTCGATGCGATCAATTCGCCCGCTGATCTGAAGTCCCGCTCCCGCGAGGAGCTGAAGCAGCTGGCCGATGAGTTGCGGTCCGAAGTGATCGATGCCGTTTCGGTGACAGGGGGCCACCTTGGCGCGGGGCTTGGCGTTGTCGAGCTGACGCTTGCCATCCATTCGGTTTTCGACACACCTGACGACAAGCTGATCTTCGATGTCGGTCACCAGTGCTATCCCCACAAGATCCTCACAGGGCGCCGGGACCGTATCCGTTCCCTTCGCCAGGGCGGGGGCCTCTCCGGCTTCACCAAGCGCGACGAAAGCGAATATGATCCCTTTGGTGCGGCGCACGCCTCGACCTCGATCTCCGCAGGTCTCGGTTTTGCCAAGGCGCGTGACCTCATGGAAAAGGACAACAAGGTTGTCTGCGTGATCGGTGATGGGGCCATGTCCGCTGGCATGGCCTATGAGGCGATGAACAATGCAGGCTCAGACCTCAGCAACATGCTGGTCATCCTGAACGATAATGACATGTCCATCGCGCCGCCGGTGGGCGCCATGAGCCATTATCTCTCCAAGCTCGTCTCCTCGCGCTCCTATCGCGGCCTTCGCAAATTCGCCAAATCCATTGCCAAGCCGATTGGCCTTGAGGCGCAGGCCCGCAAGGCAGAAGAGTATCTGCGCGGCTTCGCGATGGGCGGGACCATGTTCGAGGAGCTTGGCTTCTACTATGTCGGGCCCATCGACGGACACGATCTCGACGTGCTCGTCCCCGTTCTGGAAAACTGCAAGGCGATGCAGACGGGCCCCGTGCTCCTCCATGTCGTGACGCAGAAGGGCAAAGGCTATGAGCCGGCCGAAAATTCGGCCGACAAGTATCACGGCGTTGCAAAGTTCGATGTCGTCACGGGCGAGCAGCAGAAATCGAAATCCGGGCCGCCCGCCTACACCAAGGTGTTTGCAAAGGCGCTGATCGAAGAGGCGCGCAAGGACGACCGTATCGTCGGCATCACTGCGGCCATGCCTGGCGGCACGGGCATGGATCTTTTCGAACAGGAATTTCCTGAACGCATGTTCGATGTCGGCATCGCAGAACAGCATGCCGTGACGTTTGCTGCCGGCCTCGCGGCCGACGGCATGCGGCCCTTTGCGGCCATCTACTCCACCTTCCTGCAGCGCGGTTACGATCAGGTCGTTCACGATGTGGCCATCCAGAGATTGCCGGTGCGGTTCGCCATCGACCGGGCCGGCCTCGTTGGCGCTGACGGCCCCACACATGCGGGCAGTTTCGACATCGGCTATCTCGGTGCGCTTCCCGGCTTTGTTTGCATGGCTGCGGCCGATGAGGCCGAACTCGTCCACATGGTACGCACGGCGGTCGAGATCGACGACAGGCCAAGCGCGTTCCGCTATCCGCGCGGCGCAGGTATCGGTCTCGATCTTCCGGCAACGCCGACGGCGCTGGAAATCGGCAAGGGCCGTGTCATGCGTGAAGGCTCGACCATTGCGATCCTGTCGCTCGGCGCGCGCCTTCAGGAATCACTGAAGGCTGCCGAAATGCTGGCGGCGCAGGGTCTTTCCTGTACGGTCGCCGATGCCCGCTTTGCCAAGCCGCTGGATGAAGACCTCATCAACCGGCTGGCGCGGGAGCACGAAGTCCTGCTGACCGTCGAGGAGGGCGCGCGCGGCGGGTTCGGTGCGTTTGTCCTGCATCATCTGGCCGACTCCGGCGCGCTGGATGGCGGCCTGAAGGTACGCACACTTCATCTGCCGGACATTTTCCAGGATCAGGACAAGCCGGAACTCATGTACGCCGCGGCCGGTCTGGATGCCCGCAGTATTGCGGCAAGGGCCATTGAGGCGCTTGGGCGCGGGGACATGCAGGAGATTGACCGCCTCGCCAGAGCGTGAGTTGGACACAAGTTCGCCTAACTTTTCTGTCAATCGGTATGTCGAGGCGCCGGGTCATCACCCTGGGCTTGTCGCAAACCTGCCTTTCATGAGGAAACGAATGAGACTTATAGCGCTTGCTGCTCTTACGGCAGTCCTGCTTGGGGCCTGTGAAACGTCGCCAAAGCTCGTGCCGATGGAGCCTGCGGCTTTCGAGACAGCCGTGACCGACGCCAGATCGTCCTGGCACCCTTATGCATCTATCAACGCCTTTGCCAAGATGGCCGAAACGCAGACTCTGACGCCTGTCCAGCGCGCAAAGGTTCTGTATGAGCGCGGCGTGATTCGCACCGAGCAGTCCATTGAGCTTCCCGCTGCCATAGATGACTTTCAGCAGGCGGCTGCCATACCTGAAAACGGCCTCGCAAGTTCCGATATTGAACAACGGATCGGCGTGGCGCAGGCCAAGCTGAATGCCGCTCGCAGCCGGCTTGCGGGACTCCAGACCTTGCCCGAATGGTTTGACGACAAGGTCGCCATTGGGGAGGTCTCAGCCGCCGCTGAGCGTTTCCGCAATTCCGGCCTCGCTCCCGATCCTTACGATGCGGGCCTTCTGGAGGCGGCGGGCTATCTCTGCCGGGCGCCATCCGGGGAAGGCCAGCGCTGGGAATATGGGGAGAATACGGCGCATCTCTCCGAGCTGAAATGGTGCGAAACGGGCGCGACCTCTTAATTTGCGCGACATTCCTGATGGGGGTCTGCTAGCTTGTGCTGACAATTGAGCAAGCCGCAGCCTCCAGGAGTGTTTTACATGCGCAAATTACTTCCCTGTCTCGCCGCTCTGGCGCTTCTCGGCGCGTGTGCAACGACCAGCTCCCCACCCGAGAACGCGGCCGCTGCAGCCGCTGAGCTCAGCGACTATGAGCGGGCGATAAACACCGCCACCACGCTTGAGCAAGCCGGCAATGAGCAAGCAGCCATAAATCGCTTGTCACAGCTCCTCGCCGAACCGGACCTCACGGCCGAGGAGATGGCAGCCACGCTCTATGCGCGCGCGACCCTCCGCTACGAAGAGGGCAACGACATCGAAGGCGCGATTGAAGACACGCAGGAGATTCTGGCGAAATATCCCGCGTCGGACGTCTCTGGTGAGGCGGCTTCACTGCTGGAAAAGGCCGAGCAAAGCCAGGCACAGCTGGTGCGCCGGCTTTCCGGTGAGGTGAGGCCAGAGGAACGCTTCGAAATCCTCTTCAAGCTTGGGCGCCATCTTGAGGCAGGCGACATCATGACCGCCAACGCCCTTCAACCGGACAACGCTTATCTGCTGGATATGTATCAGATTGGCCACCTTTGCGATGGCTCCAATCCGGGCGGGCGCTCATACGCCCTGGTTGAGCCGGATGGCACTGAACGCACGGTCCAGTTCTGCAACCGGATGAACTAGGTCGAAATGCGACATTTGACCGGCTCGCGCCTCTTTCCTGACCGGGCCGCTCATGATTGAGTGCGCATGACCTATGAGAACGACCAGGGAGAATCGTGATGTCCGCAGATGGCGCGCCTGAATGGCCCGTACTTTCCATTGCGCAGGCGAATGAAAAGCTTGCCGAGCCGGGAACCCCGCTCGCCGTCGCCGAAGGTGAAATCAATGGCGTGAAAATGCGCTACTATCCAGAGGCTCCGCCGACGCTCCGCTTCCTGATTGAGGCGTCACAGATGCACGGCGAGCGCACCTTTCTGGTTTTCGAGGATGAGCGTGTCACCTTTTCGGCTCACTGGCGGGCCGTCTGCAATTTTGCCCATGTGCTGAAGGATGAGTTCGGCGTCGAGAAGGGCGACCGTGTTGCCATTATCATGCGCAACTATCCGCAATGGCCTGTCGCATTTTTTGCCGCGCTTTCCATTGGCGCGATCGCGACGCCGATGAACTCTTGGTGGACGGGCGAGGAGCTGGAATACGGTCTGAAGAATAGCGGCGCCAAGGTGGCCGTTGTCGATCCCCAGATATACGAGCGCATCCGCGACCACATGCCTGAAATCACCGAGCTGGAAGCGGTGGTCATTGCCCGGGAAACCGAGGAAGAGCGCAATAATCCGCGCATCCATAATTTCGAGAGTTTCATCGGTGAGCCTGGCGACTGGGCTGGGCTGGAGAATAAGGGCCTGCCGGATGTGGACGTCGGCCCGGACGATGAAGCCACGATCATGTACACGTCCGGCACGACTGGCCGGCCAAAGGGCGCGCTCGCCACGCACCGGGCGATTATCTCCAACATTCTGAACTCGATGACCTGTCAGGCGCGTATGTTCCTGCGCCGTGGAGAACAGCCGCCAGAACCGGATCCCAATGAGCAGCGCGCGGCCTTGCTCGCCATCCCGTATTTCCACGCGACAGGCTCATTCTCCGTCCTGATCCCGACCATGCTGCGCGGCGACAAGATTGTCAGCATGTATAAATGGGATGCGGGCAAGGCCCTGCCGATCATTGAGGAAGAAAAGATCACGGCGATCGGCGGCGTGCCCGCAATTGCCTGGCAGGTGCTGGAGCACCCTGACCGTGACAAGTACGATCTCTCCTCGATCCAGGCCGTTTCATATGGCGGTGCGCCCTCTGCGCCAGAGCTTGTGTCGACGATCAAGAAGCGGTTTCCGGAAGCCATGCCCGGCAATGGTTGGGGCATGACGGAAACCTGCGCGACGGCAACGCTCAATATCGGCGAAGACTATGTGAACCGCCCGCAAAGCGCCGGGGCGCCCCCCAAGGCGGTCGAACTGAAAGTGGTCAATCCGGAAGGCGAGACCCTGCCAGCCGGCGAGGTGGGCGAACTCTGGTGCAAGAGCCCGGCAAACTGCAAGGGCTACTGGAATCGTCCGGATGCGACCGCTGAGACCTTCAAGGATGGCTGGGTCGTTACAGGTGACCTTGCCAGGCTCGATGAGGAAGGCTTTCTCTACCTCGTTGACCGCGCGAAGGACATGCTGATCCGGGGCGGTGAGAACATCTACTGCATCGAGGTGGAGAACGCGCTTTATGACCATCCGGCGGTGATGGATGCGTCCGTTGTCGGCATTCCGCATAAGGTGCTGGGTGAGGAAGTCGGCGCAGTCGTACAGCTCAAACCCGGCAAGGCCGTCACCCAGGATGAGCTTCGCGCGCATGTCGCCAGCCAGCTTGCGGCCTTCAAGGTTCCGGTTGAGATCATATTCCAAGACGAACCTTTGCCGCGCAACGCCAATGGCAAGATCCTGAAACCGGTCCTGCGTGAGCAGTTTTCGCCAAGAAACTAGCACACAGCAGCCAGTCCAGCGGAGGTAGCGCTATCGCCGGGAATGATCAGGACGATATCGGCTCGGGCGGAAAGTCCGTTGCGCTCGAGAACCGGAACACGGGTGAGGATGGCCGGCGGTATTCGCCGTCGGCCGCCCGCAACCGCGAGGTTATTGGCGACGTCCTTGCCGATCATATGCCGGTAGAGGGGCATATCCTCGAAATTGCGTCCGGCACCGGGGAGCATGGCGTCGATTTTACCAAGCGTTTTCAATCGCTTCGCTGGACTTATTCAGACCTGGATGAGCTCAGTCTCGCCAGTCAGGCGGCCTGGGTTGCGCATACAAAGCGCGAGGGGCGTCTCTCGGGGCCCCTTCGTGTCGATGCTTCCAAAGCCGGCTGGGGGGAGGCTGAAAGACCCGGCGCTTGCGACGCGATCTTCTGCGCCAATATGGTCCATATCGCGCCCTTCGAGGCCGCCGAGGGGCTCATCTCCGGAGCAGGGCGGCTGCTCGCCTCTGGTGGCCGGTTGATGCTGTATGGGCCTTTCGCGCGCGCGGGCGTCATCGCGCCCTCTAATGCCCGGTTCAGTGAGGATCTGAAGCGGCGCGATGAAAGCTGGGGTGTTCGTGACCTCGATCACGAGATTATCCCCCTCACAGAGAAGTCGGGGCTGACGCTGGCAGCGGTTATCGACATGCCGGCCAATAATCTGAGCGTCATTTTCGAAAAGCGCTGAGCCACGTCCCCTCCGCCCGGGGAGTCAGAGCCAGCGCATCTTTCGGAAGAGAAATAGAAGACCACCCGTCACCACCAGCATGGCCGTGCACAGGAAGGTGAAGGCCAGCGGGTCGCCCGCGCCCGGCATGCCGCCAAGATTGACGCCAAACAGGCCTGTCACAAAGCCTAGCGGCAGGAAGACCGCGGAGATGATGGCCAGCACGAAAAGGCGCTGGTTCATCCGCTCGCTGCGCTCTTCGATCACCTGTTCCTGCAGGACGAGTGAACGTTCGCGGATGGAATCGAGCTCTTCGCCAATCCGGGTGACGCGGTCGGCGATTTCCCGCAGATAGAGGATGTCCCCCTGCGAGAGGAGACCTTCGCCCTCGCGGGCAAGATGGGCCAGGGCCTCGCGCTGAGGGATGATGTAGCGGCGAAGGGCGAGGACCTTGCGCCTGAAATTTGCGAGCGCTGTCTTGGGCAGGCTTGCGCCCGGCGCCAGCAATTCATCCTCGAAATCGTCGGCCTGTGCATCGAGCTCAGCCACGACGGGTTCGATCCGGTCTGTCAGCCGCGCGGCGATGAAGGTTATAATCTCGCCGGTCGAGCGCGGAACCTCGCCGGCCATGATCTCTTCGCGCAGATCCTGGGCCGCTTTTATATGAAAGGCCCGCAGGGAGACGACGACGCCGCTCGTCATCCACATGCGGATGGCGATCATGTCTTCTGGCTCCGAGCCTTCATTGAGGTTCACGCCCCGGAGGTTAATCAGCAGACCGGGCCCGTGGCGCAGGCAGCGTGGCCTTGTGTCCTCCTGCAGCAGCGACTCGTCGATCACCTCATCAATGCCGCTGGTCTCTGTCAGCCAGTCGCGCACCTCCGGCGAGAGCCGGTCGAGATGAAGCCAGCGATAGACGCCGGGACGTTCCGCAGGACCGGATTTCACGTCTTCCCAGGTCAGACGTTTTGCATGTCCATCTGCATCAAATTCGAAACCGTAAAGGAGCGGGTTCGAGGCCGTCTCGCTCATCTGCGGCGCTGCTCCATGGCGACATAGCCGAGCGCCTCGATCCAGACGATGACATCCTCACCCACGCCCTCATCGCGCAGGAAGCTGGAAAAGGCGGGCATGAACTCCTGCGAACCGGCACACTGATCGATCGCATCATTGAGCTCGGGCAGGACGATCCTGTCGAAGTCCTGGGCAAGATCGGTGAAATCATCCGCAAGCGTGGCAAGCTGGATCGCGAGCAGGGGCCCCGGATTATCAATATCGCCGGAAACACGCTGAAGGGCGCGGATCGTGTCGATATTGGAGGAGGCGAACTGGTCGAAAATCTGGTCGCTCTTCCACTCCACCCATTCAGGTGTGCAGGGGTCAGGCTGGGTGGCGCAGCCCGAAAGAAGGGCTGCGCCTGTGAGGGCCGCGGCAAGGCTGGCGAAGAGACGTGTCTGTTTCATAAGCCAGACATACCGCATGAAGAGGTCAGGCAAAGCTGAAATGTGTGATCTCGTCCTTGGTGCGGGTCGTAACCCGCGCGCCGACGGGACTTTCCTCCTCACGCAGGTGGTCAAGGGCGACCGGATCTGCGATGGCTATGAAGCGCTTGCCTTCATCCGTGCGCCCAAGGATGACGCCGTGCTGCGGGCCTTCGCGGCCATGGACGACCGTATAGGTCTCGACCGTCCCGCCGCTGGGTTCTGGATCAAGCTCCACCTGCTCTGTTGGTTTGGCGGCGGGCTCGACGGTCTTGAAGGTGTCCGGCCGGGTGGTCGACCAGACGCCGACCGCTTCCTTGGTCATCCAGCCGCCATTGGCGAGGACGAGGCCGAAAGCGCCAGCTTCCTCGCGCAGCTTGTGCGCCATCTCTGCCAGCCCATGCATGGAGTAATTGTTGCCCGGGCCACCAAAGAAGGGCAGCCCGCCCGTCAGCGTCAGAGGCCGTTCATCGGTGAACGGGTCGATCCCCATCGCCGCTGTGGAAGAGAACACAGCACAGGGAAAGCAGGAATAGAGATCGAAATAGGCAATGCCGCCCGAGGTGCGGCCTGCCTGATCCAACGCGCGGGAGATGGCCTGTTCCATTGCCCAGGAGCCATCGAGCTTGGGCCGCAGTGAGAGAAGGTCGTCGCTCGCCTCGCCGGCGCCATGCAGATAGACGCGCTTGTCCTTTGCCACGCCAAGCTCATCGGCCTTGTCTTCCGACATGATGAGGACAGCGGCGCCCTGGTTCACAGCATCCTGGGCGATATGCCATTTCAGGAAGGGGTCTGCGAATTCATAATTCTTGGGCGATGGCGTCGCGAGAAATTCCTCAGACCGTTCTTTCGGAAACTGCGAATACTCATTGTCGGACGCGACCTTGGAAAAGGGATGGAAGAGTTTCGCCATGGCCTCGCGCTGCTCTGAGCGCGTGCGCCCTTCGCGCGCGGCAATGGCGTTCTCGAACAGGGCATAGAAGAAAGCCGGCGCGACGAGGCCATGCTTGATTTCTGCGCGTGAAAGCATTTCGCCGCCAAGGCCGCGATCTTCGTAATCGGCATCATCGCTGTCGGCCCAGTTGATCTCGACCTTGTTCTTGAGCGCCCCCTTTGAGGCCCGGTTGGCTTCCGATCCGGCGATCAGGGCGACATCAAGCTCTCCGGCATGAATGCGATTGGCCATCTCACCAGCAAGGGCCTGCGGGCTCTGGCCGCCGACATCGGAATAGATGAGGCGAGCTGGCTTGGCGCCGATATCGCGGGCGAGCGTGCCGGGCAGGTTGGTATTGTGTCCGTGCGGGTGTTTGGCCCCGCGCACCGAATCCTCAAAGATGCGCACAAAGGTCAGCGTGTCGATGGCCGAGGCGTCTATGCCGGCGTCTTCGATTGCCGCCCTGGATGCGGTCACGGCCAGGCTGAGAGGCGAGGGCGCGCCGTCGGGACCTTGCGTTCCGTCCCACTCGCTCATCGATTGTCCGACACCGACCAGAACCGGCATTGACCCTTTTGCCATCACTTCACTCCTCAAATCTGCTGGCGCCACTGTCTGGTGTCTCCTGCCGGCGTGCAAGGCATGACGCTGCGCCACATCGCGCAGGAACCGCCAGGCTGGCCCAGAGGTTCATGCTTCATGGCTTTTTCACTCGTCCGCGAAGACCTCGATCCGGCAGATGCCGGGCTTGTCTATGTCTGCTCTTCCGAGCCCGGCTGGACGCGCCGCCCGCATGGGCGCGGCTTCACCTATCTCAATGAAGAGGGAGATGTCCTCAAAGGTGACGACAGGGCGCGGGCTGAAGCCCTGGTCCTGCCGCCTGCCTGGGCGGATGTCTGGATCTGCACGCTGCCAAAAGGTCATTTGCAGGCCACTGGCAGGGATGAGGCGGGCCGCACGCAATACCGCTATCACGAGGCCTGGCGGGCCCATTGCGAAGAGGTGAAATTCTCGGACATGCTGGCCTTTGGCCGGGCCCTGCCGCGTATCCGCAAGCGGGTAAAAACCGTCCTGGAGGATCCCGAAAACCATGTCGATCTCGCGACCGCGGCCATTGTCCGTCTTCTCGACAAAGGCGCGATCCGTGTCGGCTCGGAGCGCCATGCACGCAATGGCACGTTCGGCGCCGCGACGCTCTACAAGCGCCATGTCCGCCAGACCGACGAAGATACGATCCGCCTCAGATTCAAGGGAAAGGGCGGCAAGGATCAGGAAGTCTCGATCTGTGATGAAAGTCTCGCGCATGCCGTTGGTGAACTCCAGTGCCTTCCCGGCCAGTCGCTCTTCGACACGCCGGATGGTCATGTCGGCTCAAGCCGCGTGAACCGTTTTATCCGGGAGGCAGGGGACGGGGGATTTACGGCGAAGGATTTTCGCACCTGGGCCGGATCCGTTGCGGCTGTCGAGGCGCTGTGTAAAGGCGCAAGCAGCATCAAGGACATTTCCGAAGCGGCCGCCGAACGGCTCGGAAACACCCCGACCATTGCCCGCAATTCCTACATCCACCCCCGCCTTGTCGAGATGGCGCGCCATGGTGAGGTGCCAGAAAAAGAAGCCGGCCCCGTGCGCCTGCGCAAGGACGAACGCCGCCTGTTTGCGGTGCTGGAGGGGCGTGACTAGGCTGTTTGCCTCAAGGCGGCCCGCCCAGCCGATTGCTGCGCCAAGAGGGAGGCAAACATGACCGCCAATTCGATCTCGAGATACACTGCAATTGTCGCTAGCAGTCTTGCTGTCTTCTTCGAAGCGGAAAGAATTCCGCTTTCAACTTAAGGGTACGGTAGGGCGCGCCCTCTATCGACAGCTCAAGGCCGAAGGGGAGCGTATCCATGTCCGGAAACACTGCAACCAGACTCGCTATGGCGCTCGGCCTGTTGGCCGTGGGCTGCGCAACAGCCACGATGGCTGGCTATGGCCCCCTGATTCCGCCGCAAGACGACCATATGCAGATGCGTCTGCCGGAGATCGACGTCAGGCCGCCCGCGCCAGAGGTTCAGGCGCGCCTGCGCAATTTATCGTCAGATGAGGCGCGTCCGCGCGAGCGGGCAGGGCTGCCCGATTGCGGCCTTGTCGACCGGCCTCTCACCATCTTTCCCGGCCTTGGCGGCGACACCGTAACCTTTGGCGAGGCAGGGACCTTTTACGTCTATGATGAGGGCGACCAGCCGGCTGGTCCGGACCTTGCGACGCATGACAAGGTCATTCTACCCGGAACGCCGGATGAGCCGGAAATTCTCGTCGGGGAGAATTCGGTGTCCTTCTGTTATGTCGAGCGCCGCATCGCGATCACGCTCTTCCGTCAGCTCTGCGCGGGGAAGCACTGGAACAACACGATCGAGGCGATCAGCTTCGATGAGGGTGCGACCTTTGTCGATCCGCGCGTTCTTTCCGAACTGGCGCCGGGTGAACCTTATCTCACGCCGGACCGGCTCAAGAGCATGAACATCGACTGGCTGAGCGAGGAGGCCATCGAGAGCTGGCAGGTGAGGCCGATGCCGGCAATTCTGCTTCCGTCAGCCTCTGCGGTGGAGCAATGCGAAGCCGACACCCAGCCGCTGCCGGGCAACTGGAAGCCTGGCTCCAAAGGCTGAAGGCCTCAGGGGGGTGTTGCCCGCATAGACGAACCGCGCTCAGGCCTTTTTGACGAACTCGGTCTTGAGACCCATCTGGCCGATCCCGTCGATCTTGCAGTCGATGTCGTGATCGCCTTCGACAAGGCGGATATTCTTCACCTTCGTGCCGACCTTCACCACCGACGATGAGCCCTTCACCTTTAGGTCCTTTATGACGGTCACCGTATCGCCATCCTGGAGTTCGACACCGTTCGCGTCGCGCCAGACCTTGTGGTCGGGGTCGAGGGAGGGATCAGAAGGCCATTCGTGCCCGCATTCCGGGCAGACCAGAAGCGCGCCGTCTTCATAGGTGAAGGTGGACTGGCATTGCGGGCAGGGGGGAAGTTCGCTCAATTTACCACCTTCGCCGCTGTTTTCTCATAGACTTCATCCCGCTCGACGCCGGGGGCGAGTTCGACGATCTCAAGACCGCCCTCGACCACGTCGAACACGCCAAGATCGGTGATGATGCGTTTGACGACGCCCTTGCCGGTCAGCGGCAGGGTGCATTCCTTGATCAGCTTCGGCTCACCGGACTTCGATGTATGGTCCGTGATCACGACGATGCGCTCCACGCCGGCGACGAGGTCCATCGCCCCGCCCATGCCTTTGACCAGCTTTCCGGGGATCATCCAGTTGGCGAGATCGCCATTCTCGGCGACTTCCATCGCGCCGAGGATCGCCATGTTGATCTTGCCGCCGCGGATCATCGCAAAGCTCATGGAGCTGTCGAAGAAAGCGGTATGTGGCAGCTCAGTGATGGTCTGCTTGCCGGCATTGATGAGGTCGGGGTCTTCCTCGCCCTCATAGGGAAAGGGGCCCATGCCCAGCATGCCGTTTTCAGACTGCAGCGTGACCGAGACGCCGTCGGGGATATAGTTCGCAACCAGCGTCGGAATGCCGATGCCGAGATTGACATACATCCCGTCTTCAAGCTCCTGCGCGGCGCGCTTGGCCATATCGTCACGTGTCCAGGGCATCAGGCGGTCTCCTTCTTGCGGGTCGTGCGCTGTTCGATGCGCTTTTCGTGCTGGCCCTGTACCAGCCGGTGCACGAACACGCCCGGCAGGTGGATATGGTTGGGGTCAAGTTCGCCCGGCTGGACGATCTCTTCAACTTCCATGACGCAGATCTTGCCGCACATGGCGGCCGGCTCGTTGAAGTTGCGGGCGGTCTTGCGGAAGATGGCATTGCCAGTCGTGTCCGCCTTCCAGGCCTTCACGATGGCGAGGTCCGCGAAGATGCCTTCTTCGAGGATATAGTGCTCGCCGTGGAAGACTTTCACTTCCTTGCCCTCGCCGATCTGGGTGCCATAGCCGGTCTTGGTGTAGAAGCCGGCAATCCCGGCGCCGCCCGCGCGCATGCGTTCAGCCAGCGTGCCCTGCGGGTTGAATTCCAGCTCCAGCTCACCGCCGAGATACTGGCGCATGAATTCCTTGTTCTCGCCGACATAGGACGAGCCCATCTTCTTCACCTGCTTGCTTTCCAGCAGCAGGCCGAGACCGAAGCCATCGACGCCTGCATTGTTGGAATAGACGGTGAGGTCCTTGGTGCCCGCCTCGCGTATGGCGGCGATGGAAAGCTCTGGAATCCCGCAGAGGCCAAAGCCGCCCGCAGCGATCGTCATGCCGTCGAAAAGCACGCCATCAAGGGCGGCCGCGGCGCTGTCGTAAATCTTGCTCATGGGCTGATGCTTACGCCTGGGGCAGGGGGCTTTCAAGGGAGAGTTTACGCCGGGAAAGAGGGGAAGACGAACAGAAAAAAAGCCCGGCGCGTTGGCGCCGGGCTTTCCTTTTGCGTCTGGTGAGACGGGGGTGGGTCTAGAAGCCCATGCCGCCCATGCCACCCATGCCGCCCATGCCACCCATATCGGGCATGCCGCCGCCGTCGCCGTCTTTCTTCGGCGCTTCGGCGATGCCAGCCTCGGTGGTGATCAGCAGGGCTGCGACCGATGCGGCGTTCTGAAGGGCAGAACGGACGACCTTTGCCGGGTCGATGATGCCCATCTTGTACATGTCGCCATACTCTTCGGTCTGGGCGTTGAAGCCGTAGGCACGGTCATCCTTGGCGAGGATGTTTGCCACGACGACAGAGCCTTCGAGACCGGCATTGTTGACGATCTGACGGATCGGCGCTTCGAGGGCGCGGCGAACGATGTCGATGCCAGCTTGCTCGTCAGCGTTTTCGCCCTTCACGTCGATGTGCTGGGCCGCGCGGAGCAGGGAAGCACCGCCGCCCGGGATCACGCCTTCTTCCACAGCAGCGCGGGTAGCGCTGAGGGCGTCATCGACGCGGTCCTTGCGTTCTTTCACTTCGACTTCGGTTGCGCCGCCGACCTTGATCACGGCAACACCGCCAGCGAGCTTGGCAAGGCGCTCCTGGAGCTTCTCCTTGTCATAGTCCGAAGAGGTGTCTTCGATCTGCTTCTTGATCTGGCCAACGCGGGCTTCGATCTCGTCCTTGGAGCCGGAGCCGTCGACGATGGTCGTGTTGTCCTTGTCGATCTCGACCTTCTTGGCGGTACCGAGCATGTCGAGCGTGATGTTCTCAAGCTTGATGCCGAGGTCTTCGGAGATGACCTGGCCGCCGGTGAGGACAGCGATGTCCTGCAGCATGGCCTTGCGGCGGTCGCCGAAGCCAGGTGCCTTCACGGCTGCAACCTTGAGGCCGCCGCGCAGCTTGTTCACGACCAGTGTTGCAAGGGCTTCGCCATCGACGTCTTCACCGATGATGAGAAGCGGGCGCTGGCTTTGCACGACCTGCTCGAGGATCGGCAGCATCGGCTGCAGCGAGGAGAGCTTCTTCTCGTGCAGGAGGATGTACGGATCTTCCAGCTCGACAGCCATCTTGTCCGGGTTCGTCACGAAGTAAGGGGACAGGTAGCCGCGGTCGAACTGCATGCCTTCGACGACTTCAAGCTCGGTTTCGAGGGATTTGGCTTCCTCGACCGTGATGACGCCTTCATTGCCGACTTTTTCCATCGCATGCGCGATCATGTCGCCAATTTCCTTGTCGCCATTGGCGGAAATCGAACCGACCTGCGAAATCTCGGAGTTCTCTTTCACCTTGCGCGAATGATGCGCGAGGTCTTTGGTCACTTCGAGAACGGCCTTGTCGATGCCGCGCTTGAGGTCCATCGGGTTCATGCCGGCGGCAACGCGCTTCATGCCTTCGCGAACGATGGATTGAGCGAGGACCGTGGCGGTCGTGGTGCCGTCACCGGCAACATCGTTTGCCTTGGAGGCCACTTCCCGCAGCATCTGTGCGCCCATATTCTCGAACTTGTCCTCAAGCTCGATTTCCTTGGCGACGGTGACGCCGTCCTTGGTGGTGCGCGGTGCGCCGAAGGACTTCTCGATAACGACGTTACGGCCTTTCGGGCCGAGGGTGACTTTTACAGCGTTTGCAAGCGTGTCGACGCCTTTGAGCATCCGCTCGCGCGCATCAGCGCCGAATTTTACGTGTTTGGCAGCCATAGCTGTCTTCCTTCCTGAAATTCAGTTCGAAATGATGTGTTGGAAAAAGGGGAGCGCTTACTCGATGATGCCGAGAATGTCGCTTTCCTTCATGATCAGAAGATCCTGGCCGTCGACTTTCACTTCCGTGCCCGACCACTTGCCGAACAGGACGCGGTCGCCAGCTTTGACTTCCAGCGGAATGATCTCATTGTCGTCACCGCGAGCGCCGGAGCCAACGGCGACGATTTCGCCTTCCTGCGGCTTTTCCTTTGCGGTGTCCGGAATGATGATCCCGCCAGCGGTTTTGGCTTCTTCTTCAACGCGTTTCACGAGAACGCGGTCATGCAGAGGACGGAATTTCATTTGCTCTCTTACCTTTGAGTTTCGCCCCGGCGGGGCAATGTGTTCGTGGTATTAGCACTCACCTGGTGTGACTGCTAACGGCGCTCAGTTAGGAGCGCTCAGGAGCAACGTCAACTAGCTGTTTTGTGAAATTTTGCAGATGGTTCCAATGCCGACTGCAACCGGCCATGTGCCTGAAAATTGGGGCGCCGAGGCAAGGCGTGCAAGGTGGTGGAAACACCACTATCGCCACGCGGGCTCTCCCGCTGGCGGTGCGCTGGTCGTCTCGCCCTGAAGTGACAGGGCCGGGCGCGTCCCTGGTGGACGCTATAGGTAATGCCAGCCTTTCGGCGTGGCTGTAGAGCGACCGCCATGGACGCGCCCTTG
>NVWP01000042.1 GCA_002733705.1 Henriciella sp.
CTGAAGACCGTCTATCCCGGCGATACGCTGACCGCGATTTCAGACGTGATCGGGGTCAAGGAGAACTCTAACGGCAAGACCGGCGTTGTCTGGGTCAGAACGCGCGGGGAAAACCAGCGCGGCGAGACTGTGCTTTCCTATGTGCGCTGGGTCATGGTCCACAAGAAGGACCCATCCAGTCCTGCACCAGATTTTACCGCTCCGGACCTGCCCGACGCAGTTTCGCCAGACGATCTCGTCGCGCCAGATTACAAGGACTGGAACAGTGCGCTTGCCGGATCCAGCTGGCGCTATGACGACTATGAAATTGGCGAGAAGATCGACCATGTCGACGGCATGACGGTGGAGGAAGCCGAGCACCAGACCGCAACGCGCCTCTATCAGAATACCGCAAAGGTCCATTTCGACGCCCATGCGCAGGCCGGCAGCCGGTTCGGCAAACGTCTCATCTATGGCGGCGTCGTGATCTCTATCGCGCGCGCCCTGTCCTTCAATGGGCTGGAAAGCGCCGCGCAGATGCTGGCCATCAATGCCGGCACGCATGCAGGCCCCCTCTTTGCCGGCGACACGGTCTATGCCTGGTCGGAAGTCCTGGACAAGGCAGAACTGTCTGACGGGACCGGCGCCCTGCGCCTGCGCCTTGTCGCGGCGAAGAACCACCCCTGCAGCGACTTTCCGCTCAAGGGGGAGGATGGCAAATATCACGCCGATGTCCTTCTCGACTTTGATTACTGGGCCGCGATCCCCAGATAGCCGGTCATGACGCACATCCACCGCACGCCCCTTTCTGCCAGACCGGCCGGCGCCTGATATGGGCGGCGTTCCTGGCTTTGATGGCGTGGCCTATGTGGCGACCGCGATTGCGATCCTGCTCTCGGCTCTGGCGAGCCTGCTCAGCACGATGACCCGCAAGCAGCAGGTCGAGGGCGGCGCCGTCGATGCGGCCCTGCTTTGCGAGCTGACCGGCATTCAGGATCCACGCATCCTGCAGGACGTCTTCGGGCCGCCGACCATGAACCGGCTCTGGCAGGGAATCACCCTTAAACAGATCGAGAAAGAGCGGCGCTTTCCCGGCTATCTCATAAGTGATGACCGCGTCGACTGGGCCTGTATGGGCGTGGTTTTCCTGTCTTTCTTCTGGCAGCACGCCCTGATGGACGGCCTCGTCATTACCGCTGCCCTGGCCCAGATCTCCGGCTGGGTCCTCGCCTATCAGTTGCCGCGGCAGGTCTAGCGCCAAATCTGGCGCTTCCTCTGTAGCCCTATCGCGCCTACATAGGCCGCCATGAAAGTCTGGAAGATGAATGGTGCCGGCAATGCGTTCGCGGTCTTTGACGCGCGCGAAGAAGCCTTTGCGCCCGATGCGGAGAAAATCCGCAGCATTGCCGCCGAGATGAAGGCCGATCAGGTCATGTCGATAGAGCGTGACCCCTCAAGCGATGCCTTCCTGCGCATCTGGAATTCTTCCGGCGAGGAGGTTGGCGCCTGCGGGAATGGGACACGCGCCGTCGCACACCTCCTGCTGGAGGAGGCAGAAGCAGACAGCGTCTCCATCAGGACGTCCGCCGACCTTCTGAAGGGCGCACGCGCCGAGGGCGGCCTCGTAACCGTGGATATGGGCCAGCCTCGTATGGGCTGGAAAGAGATTCCGCTTGCCGAGAAGATGGATGTCCGCGGCGTCGATGTGCGCATCGGGCCGATGGATAATCCCTATCTTTCAAAGCCTGCTGTGGTCTCCATGGGCAACCCTCATGCGGTGTTCTTCGTCGACGATGTCGATGCCTATAACATTCCGCAAATCGGGCCGCTGGTCGAATGGCACCCCTTGTTTCCGGAAGGCACCAATGTCGGCTTTGCACAGGTGATTGACCGCGAAACCATCCGCCTGCGCGTCTGGGAACGCGGCGCAGGCCTCACCAAGGCTTGCGGGACGGGCGCCTGCGCGGCGCTGGTCTGCGCGGCGCGGGCCGGAAAGACAGAGCGGACGGCGAAACTCATCCTTGATGGCGGCGATCTCATCATCGAGTGGCGGCAAAGCGATAATCACGTCATGATGACCGGACCGGTCGAGGTCGAAATGAGCTTCGACCTTTAGCGGTTACGCGCGCCCGTCCTGCCCGCGAAACCTTGATTTCAGAGGCGTTCGGCGCGATGTGGCGGGGTTCTGGACAGGCATTCTGGCAATGACGGCGATTAAAGACCCACAATCGAAAGCCCGGGTAATCACGCTCGGCTGCCGCCTCAACTCCTATGAGAGTGAGGTGATGCGCGGGCATGCCGATGCTGCAGGTCTGGAAGACGCGATCATCGTCAACACGTGCGCGGTGACATCCGAGGCTGTCCGAAGCGCCCGCCAGACCATCCGCCGCGCCAGGAAAGACAATCCGGATGCCCGCATCCTGGTGACGGGCTGCGCCGCGCAGATCAATCCAGATGAATTCGCCGCCATGCCGGAAGTCGATCGCGTGATCGGCAATCATGAAAAGATGCAGGCCGGAACATGGACCTCACCGGCGCTGAATGAGGGTCGCGAGAAAATCCTCGTCAATGACATCATGTCGGTGAAGGAAACGGCCGCCCATCTCATCGACGGGATGGAGGGCAGGGCGCGCGCCTATGTCCAGGTCCAGAATGGCTGCGACCATCGCTGTACCTTCTGCATCATTCCCTATGGCCGCGGCAATTCCCGCTCGGTCCCGGCCGGCGATGTCGTGCAGATGGTCCGGCGCCTGGTTGAGACCGGCCATTATGAAGTCGTCCTGACCGGCGTCGACCTGACCAGCTGGGGCGCCGACCTGCCCGGCCAGCCGCAGCTTGGCAATCTGGTCCAGCGCATTCTGAAACTGGTGCCGGAACTGCAGCAGCTGCGCATTTCCTCCATCGATGCCATCGAGATGGATGACGCGCTATTCGACGCCATTGGTGATCCGCGTCTTGCGCCCTTCATGCACCTCTCGCTTCAGCATGGCGACAATCTGATGCTGAAGCGGATGAAGCGGCGCCACTCACGTGAAGAGGCGATCGAGCTCTCTGACAAGCTGCGCGCCATTCGACCGGATATCGCCCTGGGCGCAGACATTATCGCGGGGTTTCCAACAGAGACCGAGAGCGCGTTCGAGAATTCGGTCCGTCTGGTCGAGGACTGTAACCTCGCTTTCCTTCACGTCTTTCCCTACAGCCCGCGCCCCGGCACGCCGGCCGCGCGCATGCCGCAGCTGGAAAAGTCCCTGATCAAAGAGCGTGCCGCGCGCCTGCGCGAGGTTGGCGAGCGCGCGCTCGCCCGTCACCTCGACACCCATGTCGGCGCCGTGCGGGATGTTCTTGTCGAGCAGGAAACTGACGGGCGACTTTCCGATTTCTCGCGCGTTGCCCTGAGGGGGTTTGCCGCGCTTGAGGCTGGACGCCCCGTGCCCGCGCGGATAGTCGCTCAGGACGGACAGAAACTGATTGCGGAGCCTGTATGATCCTCTGGTTCGGAAAGAAAAAGAAAAAAGAAGAGCTTGAGGACGCTGGCGCGCAGATGCGCGAGCCGGAGCTTTCGGCAGAAGAGATCGCCGAAAAGGAAGCCGCCGAAAAGGCCGAGGCGGACCGTAAAGCCGCCGAGGAAGCTGCCGAAGCCGAGCGCAAAGCCGCAGAGCAGGCCAAGATCGATGCCGCTATCGCCGAGGCAAACAAGGCCTGGGAAGAGCGCCAGAAGCGCGAAGCGGCGGAGGCCGAAGACGAAGCGGCCCGCCAGAAGGCTGAAAACGAACTCAAGATCCTGGAGGAACGCCGCCGCGCGGAAGCGGCCCGAGAGGAAGCGCGCCGCAAGGAAGAAGAGCGACAGGCCGCCATCGCACGCGGCGAACCTGACCCTTATGCCGAAATCCGCGACCCCGGCTTCTTCGACAGGCTGTCGGGCGGGCTCTCCAAATCCTCCTCCAAGCTCGGCACCAGCCTGACCGGTATGTTCGGCGGGCGTAAGCTCGATGATGACGCGCTGGAAGATCTGGAAGACCTGCTGATCATGTCCGACATGGGCGCCAAGGTCTCATCGAAGATCACGTCAAACCTCGCAAAGACGCGGTTCGACAAGGATATCAGCGACGATGAAATCCGCGTCGCGCTGGCCTCAGAGATCGAAGCGATCATGAAACCGCGTGAACAGGTCGTCGACTTTTCGGACGGGCCGCGTCCACGCGTTGTCCTGTTCGTTGGCGTCAACGGCTCTGGCAAGACAACGACAATCGGCAAGATTGCCTCGAAACTGAAAGAGCAGGGGGCAAAGGCGCTCCTTGTGGCGGGAGATACATTCCGCGCCGCCGCCATCGAGCAGCTGACCGTCTGGGGGGAGCGGGCCGGTATTCCGGTTCTCTCCAAACCAACGGGCGCAGATGCGGCCGGGCTTGTCTACGAGGCTATCGAGAAGGCCAAGCAGGAAGACCTCGATCTTGTTCTGGTCGATACGGCCGGCCGGCTTCAGAACAAAGCCGAGCTCATGTCGGAGCTTGCAAAGATTGTCCGCGTAACCCGCAAGCTCGACCCCGACGCCCCGCATGACGTGATCCTCGTTCTCGATGCCACGGTTGGCCAGAATGCGCTGAGCCAGGTTGAGGCTTTCCGCCATACGGCCGAGGTCTCCGGCATTGTGATGACAAAGCTGGATGGCACGGCCAAGGGCGGCGTGCTCGTCGCCGTGGCCGAAGCGCATGCCCTGCCGATCCATTTTGTCGGCGTGGGCGAGAAAGCAGAAGACCTTCAGCCCTTCAGCGCGAAGGCCTATGCCAGGGCTCTGGTCGGCCTCACAGAAGAGGAAGCGGTTTGAGCGCCGAGGAGAAATCTGCCCTTCGCAAGGAGCTGAAAACCCTGCGCGAGGAAGCCCATGCGCGCGATCCGGATGCGGGCGAGACGCTTGCGGCGAAGTTTCCGCTGAAACTTCTGGAGCGCTACGGCCCCGTCGTCGCCGGCTATATGCCCATCGGCAGCGAGATCGACCCGCAGCCGCTCATGGCGCGTCTGGAAGGCGAGGGGGCGCAATTGGCTCTGCCCCGCCTTGAAACGAAGGAAACGATGACCTTCCGGGCCTGGAAAACCGGGGACGCTCTGGAGAAAGGCCCGATGGGCCTGCAGCAGCCGATGGACGACGCGGAGATTGTCACCCCGACGCTGATCCTGATGCCGCTTCTCGCCTTCGACAATCTCGGCGTCCGCCTCGGCTATGGACAAGGCCATTATGACAAGACGATTGCGCGCCTTCGCGATGAGGGCCGCGTCTTTGCCTGCGGTCTCGCCTTTCATGCGCAGATGATGGATGAGCTCCCGTCAGAACCGCATGACCAGCCGCTCGACTGGGCCGTCACTGAGCGCGGCTCCGTGCCCATCTTCATGATGCGCGCCTTCCGGGAAAATGCCGAAGAGGACAGTGATACCGGGGGAGACGGCCCGGGCGCCGCCTAGAAACGGTCGAGCAGGCGTTCGAGATAGTTGCGCTCTTCCTCGTCAGCCGGGTCGCCATAGCGCCGGCGAAGTTCTTCCAGAATGTCCTTGGCGCGCTGGCGTTCGGCCTCGTCGGGAATATTGACGTCCTGATTATCCGAAACGCCGCCCATGGGCCGGCCAAACGGATCGACCTGATTTGACGGGTCGCCATATTGATCGCCAAGCCGCTGGCGGCGCAGCTCGTCGAGCTCACCGGCAAGGTCCTGGGCAAGGTCGCGGAGCTGATCGGTCGCGTCCTGCTGATTGCGCTGGGCACGCAGGCCATTGCCATCCTCCAGCGCTTCGGCGGCCCGCCGCTGCGCGCGCTCAATGGTTTTCAGCGTGTCTTCGTCCATCCCTGACCCGCCTTCGCCGTCCTCATTTGAACCGGCGCCCCTGCGGGCAAGCTCATCGACCAGGTCGCCAAGCCGCCTCTGGCGCTCTGCCAGGGAAGGTCCGCTGCCGTCTTGCTCACCTTCTTCACCCGGACGCTGGCCGGGCTGGCGACCCTCCTCATCACCTGGCTGTTCGCCGGGTTGCTGTCCTTGCTGGCCACCCGGTTGCTCACCCTGTTGTGGCCCTCTTCGCTCACCGCGTTGCTCGGCCATCGTGTCGTCATTGAGTTCGCGCTGTTCGCGCAGAAGGTCTGAGAGCTCACGCAGCGTATCGGACAGCTCGCGCTCTCCTTCAGGCAGGTCTTCGTCATTCTCGCCCTCACCCTGACCCGGCATGCCGGGCAGGCCATCGCCGGACCCGTTGCCCTGCTGGAACTGCAGATTCTCCAGCATGTTCGTGATGTCGGAGAGAAGCTGCCGCGCCTGGTCGCTGGCGCCGGTTTCAGTCAGGTCCGACAGGGCGTCCAGCATGCCGGCAAAGTCGGATCCGCCCATCATGGACCCCTCGCCGCCACCTTGCGCACTGTCGGTATCGTTCGGCGGCGCTTCGAGACCATTTGCCATCGCTTCGGCCATGCGCGCGGCGAGATAGTTCTTTGCCGCCTGCTGGAAGGCTTCCAGCCGGCGGCGGATCTCTGCCTCGGACGCCCCATCGCGCAGAGCCTCCTCCAGCGCTTTCTTGGCCGCCTGCAGCGCACGCAGGGCGTCCGCAGCGCTGCCATATTCGACGCGCATCGCCAGCGACCAGAGAAGCGGGTCCGTCTCATCGGCTTCATCGGTTGAGCTCGCCGCCTGCAGCATTGAGCCCGCATGGCTCAGCCCGAGATAGACGCTTACATCCTCGAAGTAATGTTCCGGCTTGTAGGTGACCGCCTCAATCATGCGGGAGGCGCGCTGAATGCCGTCCGGGGCGCGCGAAATGCGCTGTGTGGCGGCCGCGAAGAGCTCGCCGGCCTCCAGAGCTTCAGCATTGGGGTTTTCCGCAGCCTCATACTCGCCATCCTCACGCAGCACGGTCACGCGGATATCCTGGATCGCCCTCGCCAGCGGCTGCAGCAGCAATTTCTCCGGCAGCACGAAAACCGCAGGCTCGCTATAACCCACCTGACCGGCACCGTCCGTGACGCGCAGGCGCGCGCTCAGCTCCAGACCGGCCCAGCGATGGCGGGTCAGGTCGATGGAGGTCACTTCCTGTGAGTCGCGCGGCGCCACGCCGGGCAGTTGCAGGTCAACAATGTCGGGGGGGCTATCAGGCCCGCGATCGGTCCGCTGCAGGACGAGCTGAAGGCTTTCCACGCCATAGTCGTCGCTCAGCTTCCATTCGAACTCTGTCCGGTCCGTGGGCGTCATCTCGGGTGTGGAGACCCATTCAGCCTCTGGCGGTGTATCGGGAGAAGCCTGCACCGGCCAGCTCGCCCGCTCGCTCCACCAGGTGACGCGAATGTCGCTGTCTGCGGTAATCGTCCCCGTTGCTTCGAAGGCGTCCTCGGGCGTCTTGCTGAAGCGGATCTTTTGCCTGGCATCTGCGGTCTCGATAACCAGCTTCGGGGCCGATGGCGCCTGCGCCCGCACGGTGATCTGCGACCCGGCGGGCACGCGCACGGGCCCTTGTCCGGCCGAGAGGAAGACGGGCGGCTTGCCCGTATGCTCAGGCGGTGTGATCCACGCCTCGATGCGGATGGTCTCGGCACCAAACAGGCTGCCAATATCGGGGCCAAACGCACGCGACAGGCGCTCGCCCGCGCTGGAGGCCGCCAGAAGCGCGGCTCCGGCGAGCAGAAGCGGCAGAAGATAGCGCAGATAGAAAGGGTCGGTCTTTTTCCAGCGGCTGGCAAAATCGGGCACATTGAGACGGCGCGCCGCGTCAGTTAGCTCGGCTTCATGCGCGCGCCAGAGCGCGGCTCCGGTCGCGTCGGGCCGTGACGGGCGGTCGGAAAGCGTGGACAGGGGGCGAAGTTCGGACTGGCGGTCGAGCAGGCGGATCGCGTCGGGACGCGTTGGCGGTCTGAAACGCGCCGCCCCCAAGGCAGCGAGCGGCAAGAGCCCCGCAAGGAAGAGAATGAGCGCCACCGAAGCGACTTTCTCACTGGCCGCGTCAATCAGGCCGGTGAGCGCCATGATGAGAAAAACAGACACGAAAACAGCGAGCGGCCAGAAGGAGCGGGCCGCACCTAGCCGCCAGAGCGCCGCCTTTGTGCGGGCAATCCTGGGCTCCAGTCCGGGAATCCGTTTCAGCTCAGCCAATCGGGGATGCTCTCCAATGCGATCATCTCTTCGAAGTCCGGGCGCCTGCGGATAACGGCATATCTGTCACCGTCGACCAGCACTTCCGGAACAAGAGGTCTCGCATTGTATTGCGACGAAAGCACGGCGCCATAGGCGCCCGCTGACATTATCGCGAGCCGGTCGCCGCCTTCAATGGGGGGCATGTCCCGCTCTGCAGCGAACTTGTCAGTCGACTCGCAGATCGGCCCGACAATGTCATACCGCATCTTGTCGCCGGCCGGACGCTCGCGAAGCGGCAGGATATCGTGATGCGCCTGATAGAGGGCGGGCCGCATGAGGTCATTCATCCCCGCATCGACCATCAGGAAATTCCGCGCCGGCCCAGGCTTCACGAACAGGGCTTCCGTGACCAGCACACCGGCATTGCCCGCAATGACGCGGCCCGGCTCGAGTATGACTTCAAGACCCAGACCCTCGGTGACTTCACGGATCATATTGGCATAGTCAGAGGGCGGCGGAGGGTTGTCCGTGGATTTATAGGGAATGGCGAGGCCGCCGCCCAGGTCCACACGCTGGATGTCATGACCTTCCTGACGAAGCTCCCGCACAAGCCCCATCACCTTCTCGAACGCCGCGCGCATCGGTGTAATATCATCGATCTGCGAGCCGATATGGACATCGACGCCAACCGCTTCGACCCCGTCGATCTCGGCAATCTGGGCATAGGCCTTGCGCGCTTCATTCCATGGCACGCCGAACTTGTCGCCGGACTTGCCGGTCGAGATGTTGGGATGGCCGCCGGCCGCCACATCCGGATTGACGCGGACCGCCACCTTTGCCGTCTTGCCCGTGCTCGCGGCAACCTCTGCCAGCACGGCCAGTTCTGCCGCGCTTTCGATATTGAACTGGTGGATGCCTTCCTCCAGCGCGAGGCGCATTTCCGCGCGCGTCTTTCCGACGCCGGAAAAGACGATGCGGGAGGCCGGGATGCCCGCCCGCCGGGCCCGCATCAGCTCGCCGCCGCTGACCACGTCTGCCCCGCAGCCCTCCTCAGCGAGCGTCCGCAGCACACCGAGATTGCCATTCGCCTTGACCGAATAGGCGATAAGACAGCTCATTCCATCAAACGCGCCAGCGATCACCCGCGCATGGCGGCGCAGCGTGGCCGAGGAATAGACATAGACGGGCGTTCCCACCTCATCAGCGATGGTATCAAGCGCCACATCCTCACAATGGAGGCGGCCATTCCGGTAATCGAAGTGATGCACTGGGCTTATTCCGGCGACACGTCGCCCATACCGGACTCATCGATATCCGCCTCTGGGTCCGATTTCGGGATCTCGCCGCCAAGGTCGTTATAATAGGCTTCGTCGGCCGAACGCGCAGGCGGGCCATCGACCTCCACGGCGGTGTCCACCGGCGTGCGGGCGGCCTCATCGGGCGCCGAAGAGAAGATTGGCGGCGGGCGGTCCAGATCGCCGCGAACACCACAGCCGGCAAGGCCGAATGTTGCGGCGCCGAGAAGGACGATAGCACTCAGTCGTTTCATGATGTCGCGGCCTCCAGGCCCAGGCGTTTGGTCCAAAGTTCGATCTGCTCTTTCACGCGTTTGGGCGCCGTCCCGCCATAGCTTTCCCGGCTCGCAGCAGACGCCTCGACGCTTAGCACGGAAAAGACAGCCTCTGTAAGGCGGGGCTCGACCTCCTGCATGGAATTTAATGAAAGCGCCTCAAGGCCAACGCCGTCTGCCTCCGCCATGGCCACAATGCGCCCCGTGACATGGTGCGCCTCACGGAAAGGGAGCTTCAGCTCACGCACCAGCCAGTCGGCAAGGTCGGTTGCGGTGGAATACCCCTTCGCTGCGGCGGCCCGCATATTGGCGGCATCAAAACTGATCGTATCGATCATGCCGGTCATGGCCTTGGCGCAGAGGCCGAACGTGTCGAACGCCTCGAAGGTAAGGCGCTTGTCATCCTGAAGGTCCTTGGCATAAGCGAGTGGCAGGGCCTTTACCGCGCCCTGGAGGCTCGCAAACTGACCTGCGATAAGGGCCGCCTTGGCGCGGATAAGCTCTGCCGCATCCGGATTACGCTTCTGCGGCATGATGGAGGAACCGGTCGACCACGCGTCAGAGAGGCGGGCAAAGCCGAACTGCGCGCTGGTCCACAGCACGATTTCCTCAGCAAGACGCGACAAGTGGGTCGCCGCAATGGAAAGCGCGGCCAGCGCCTCCAGTGCGAAATCGCGGGCAGAGACGGCATCAAGCGAGTTTGCCATAGGACGGTCAAAGCCGAGCGCTTCGGCTGTCATGTCGCGGTCGATGGGGAAGCCGGTGCCCGCGAGCGCCGCTGCGCCCAGCGGCGATTCATTAAGCCGCGCGGCAGCCCCCATAAGACGCGCCTTGTCGCGCTCTGCCATCTCGACATAGGCCAGCAGATGATGTCCGAGCGTCACCGGCTGGGCTGTCTGCAGGTGCGTGAAGCCGGGCATGACCGTCTCGGCGTGCTCACTCGCCCGGCCGATAAGCAAATGCTGAAGACCGGTCAGCGCCCGCGCTGCCTCACTCAAGGCCCCGCGCGTCCAGAGGCGGAAGTCTGTTACCACCTGATCATTGCGCGAGCGGGCCGTATGCAGCCGGCCGGCCGGCGCGCCGATAAGCTCCTTCAGGCGCGCCTCGATATTCATGTGAATGTCTTCAAGTTCGACGCGGTAAGGGAAAGTCCCGGCCTTCACCTCTTCCAGAACCTGGTCGAGGCCGGACTGGATCGCCTCATTGTCCTCTGGCTCGATTATGCCTGTTTCGGCCAGCATGTCCGCATGCGCGCGACTGCCGGCAATGTCCTGCAGCGCCATGCGCCGGTCGACGTCAATCGACGCGTTGATCGATTGCATGATGTCGGAGGGTTGCGCGGCAAAGCGTCCTCCCCACATCTGCTGGCCTTTTGAGGGCTTATCTACCATTGTCCTGCATCCTGGAAAGTGAGAGGGCTTGCATATGTCCCGCCTGGTGAAATTTGGTATCCCGGCACTTCTGGTCATAGGGCTTGTGACGGTCGCTTTCGCATGGCTTCAGGCAACTTCCAAGGGCGGAAGTAAGGATGCCATCGCGGAACTTGCGACGGGATCGATTGCCGCACTCGATGTCACGCAGCGCGGAGACCCCACATCGAGCGCCAGTTTCGACGGACCAGACGGCAGTCCGGTCACCCTGAAGGACTTTGAAGGCCGCATCACGCTCGTCAATTTCTGGGCCACCTGGTGCGGGCCATGCGAGCGCGAGATGCCCTCTCTGGCCGCGCTGCAGAAACTGAAGGGCGATGAGGACTTTCAGGTTATCGCCATCAGCGTCGACGCCGAGGAAGACCGCGACTATGCACGCGAACGCCTGCAGGAGCTGACGGGCGGCGTGCTTGATTTTTATTTCGCCCCGCCGGATCGCTGGGACATTGTCTATGACAGCGGAGCGCGGGGCTTTCCCACCACGGTCATCTATGACGAGACGGGCGCTGAAATCGCGCGCCTTTCTGGCGAGGCTGACTGGGAATCCTATGAAGCCGCTGCCCTGATCGACGCCATCAAGGACTAGCTGAGCCCCTCTGTCTCGAAAACGTAGAGAAGTGTGCGCTGGTTATCGCTGAAATTGTTGTCCGACAGGATGAAAATCCGGTGTTCGCCCGTCTCCAGCGGCCAGACCGCAACTGCCTCGAAATTATCAAGCGTGAGCGGCGCGCGCATGAAAGCCAGAGTGCGGCTTTCGCCACCTTCCCTCACACGGATGGCGATGGTGTTTTGCCGGGTCAGCGGGTTATAGGCGCGGTGCAGCGTATAGAGTCGGCCCTCTGCTTCATCGGCACCGACCAGCGGTGTGCCCTCTGCATTGACCCAGTCGTTCGCGGAAAACGAAACACCCCCATCTTCGGTGACGCGGCCAAGAGGGCCTTGACCGCCAACAAGTGTCTCAAGACCGACAAGCAGGCTGTCATCCACCATGGCCAGGGCCTCTGCGCCTGAATTTTGGCTGATGCCCCGGTCGAGCCCTGCTGGGCGCGGGTCCATACTGGCGATGCGGACCGCGCGCGCATTGCCGCCGCAGCGTTCGTAGCCATAGGCCTCTATACGGTGATTGCGCTCGAAGCTGACAAAGGCGATGCCATCGCGCAGCTGCAGGCCTTCAGCATCGCCCTCGGCCTTTCCGGTCAGCATGTCACCATCCTGATCCTTCAGATAGGTGAGCGTGGCCTGGGTCTGCGGCTCAAGCGCGGCCTGGTCAAAGGGAAGATGGACCAGCGCGCCCGCGTCAGAAACGGCCAGAAGGTCGCCGCCGGGCAGGATATCGAGGCCGGAAAGCCCTCCAAAAGACGCAAGCGACGTATCGAGCGACCATCCGCCACGGAAAATGAGCCCGTCCAGGGCTTTCGCCTTGTCGGCGGCCTTGCCCAGATCGACAGGCTGGACATTGAGGAGAACGGACATCGCAAAGCCAGCCGGTTCGCTACCGGGGCAGGACTGGTCTGCAATCTCGCGCGCCTTCTCTGGCGTGTAGACCCATGGCGCCGCCTCTGGGGCCGGGGGCCCACTGGGTGAGCCGGCCGTACAGGCGCCAAGCAGGATGCCGACAAGAAGACCCGATAACAGGCGAGAGCGGGGCATCCGTCTCATGGCTTTCTCTCTCAGCTCTTTGAGGCCTTGCTGGCTATATCCTGCAAGGACGTCCGTTTTACGTCACGCGAGCCATAGCGCGGCCCGCCGCGGGCCGTTTCGGAGACACCGCTCAGCGAAGACCGCCCGCCGCTCCCGCCACGCGGCGTCTGCACGGCCATGGCTTTCTGGTCGGGCAGATTGCCTTCCTCATCGAAGAGGCTGGCAAGCTGTTCGGTGATGGCGCCGCCGAGCTGTTCGGCATCGACGAGCGTCACGGCGCGGCGATAATAGCGGGTCACGTCATGGCCGATGCCGATGGCAATCAGTTCGACAGGGCTGCGGCTTTCGATCTCGGAAATGACCTGGCGCAAATGGCGCTCAAGATAATTGCCGACATTCACGCTGAGCGTCGAATCGTCGACCGGCGCCCCATCGGAAATCACCATCATGATCTTGCGCTGTTCGGGCCGGCCGAGCAGGCGTTCATGCGCCCAGAGCAGGGCCTCGCCATCGATATTCTCTTTCAGCAGGCCCTCACGCATCATCAGGCCGAGATTGCGCCGCGCCCGGCGCCAGGGCGCATCGGCCGACTTGTAGACGATGTGACGAAGGTCGTTGAGACGGCCAGGCCCGGCCGGCTTGTTCGCCTTGACCCAGTCCTCACGCGCAAGCCCGCCTTTCCACGCCTTGGTGGTAAAGCCGAGGATCTCAACTTTCACGCCGCAGCGCTCCAGCGTGCGCGCCAGAATGTCGGCGCAGAGGGCCGCGATCATGATCGGGCGCCCGCGCATGGAGCCGGAATTGTCCAGCAGCAGCGTCACCACCGTGTCGCGGAACTCGGAGTCTTCTTCCTGCTTGAAGGAAAGCGGCGCCGTCGGGTCCGTGATGACACGGGTGAGGCGCGCGGTATCCAGCACACCTTCCTCAAGATCGAAGGACCAGGAGCGGTTCTGTTGCGCCATGAGGCGGCGCTGGAGCCGGTTGGCCAGCTTGGACACCGCACCCTGAAGCGACTGAAGCTGGTGATCGAGATAGGCCCGCAGCCGCGTCAGCTCTTCAGCATCACAGAGGTCGGCCGCATTGGCGATCTCGTCATGGGCGGTTGTGAAGACGCGATAGGTGAAATCCTTGCGCTCATCCCCGTCGCGATAGTTCGGACGCAGCGGCTTGGAACCATCCTCGCTGTCCTCATAATCGTCTTCACCCTCAGCCTCTGACTCAGCGTCGACGGAGACATTGGTCTCTTCCCCCTCGACATCGTCGCTCTCGCCGGCCTCCATCTCCTCGGTAGAGGAACCGTCCGTGTCATCGCCGCTGTCGGGCTCGTCGCTGGAGCTCTCCTGCTGCTCGGATTCCTCTTCGGTCTCGGATTCGGTGTCGTCTTCCTGCTCGTCGCCGGCCTCATCGCCTTCGGTCAAATCCTTGATGAGGCGCTGGACGGTCTTGGCGAAGGCACGCTGGTCATTGAGCTGGCTGAGCAGGTCTTCCAGGGCGTCGCCGCCGCGTTCGGTCACTTCCTCACGCCAGATCGAGGCAATGCCTTCAGCTTCCGGCGGCAGCGGGCGGCCCGTCAGCTTCTCACGCAGCAGGAACTCGATCGCCGGCGCAATCGGCGCATCGGTCCGGTCCTGCATGCGGGTATATCCGGCCTTCTCGCAGCGCGCGGCCAGCGCCGCATCGAGATTGGCGGCCGTGCCGTTCATCGCATTGGCGCCTATGGACTCGATGCGCGCACGCTCGGCGGCCTCATAGACCTGTCGGGCCATCTCGCCGCTCGGACGGTCTGCAAGGTGGGCCGCTTCATCATGGTGGGCCATGCGCAGCGACAGGGCATCTGCCTCCCCGCGCGCCCGCGCGGCCTGCTGCGGGGAAAGCTCCCGCGGCGGCGACTGCAGCATGAGGCGCCTGTCGTCAGCGCGGCCCGCTTCGGACACGAACGAGGTTTCGACGTCCCGCGTCTGGCTCATCGCCTTGGCGGTGGCCGCAAGCGCCTGCTTGAAGAGTTCGTAAGGCGTATCGTCCTTGTTTGCCATGAGTCTTACCTAGCGCCGGATTTCGCAGATGCGATGAAGAATGCAGGCTGGCCCAGCGATCAGGCCACCCGCACCATCAGGGCGCTTTCCGGCAGCTCCTCGCCAAAGCAGCGCTGATACATCTCGGCCACCAGCGGGCGTTCGAGTTCATCGCACTTGTTGAGGAAGGTCATCCGGAAAGAGTGCCCCAGATCGCCGAAGATCTTGTAGTTCTCCGCCCAGGTGATCACGGTCCGCGGGCTCATCACGGTAGAGATGTCGCCATTCATGAAGGCGTTCCGCGTGAGATCGGCCAGACGCACCATCTTGGACAGCAGCTCCTTGTCGAGGTCGGGCGCCTTGGTCGAGACGATCTCCACCTCGGCGTCATGCTCGAGATAGTTGAGCGTGGTGACAATGCTCCAGCGGTCCATCTGGCCCTGGTTGAGCTGCTGTGTGCCGTGATAGAGGCCGGTCGTATCGCCGAGGCCAACCGTGTTGGTCGTGGCGAAGAGGCGGAAATACGGGTTCGGCGAGATAACGCGATTCTGGTCCAGCAGGGTCAGGCGGCCGGAGGCCTCAAGCACGCGCTGGATCACGAACATCACATCGGGGCGGCCGGCATCGTATTCGTCAAAGGTGATCGCGACCGGGCGCTGCAGGGCCCATGGCAGGATGCCTTCGCGAAATTCGGTGACCTGGACGCCTTCCTTCAGGACGATGGCATCCTTGCCGACCATGTCGATCCGGCTGACATGGCTGTCGAGGTTGATACGGATCATCGGCCAGTTCAGGCGCGCGGCGACCTGTTCGATATGGGTCGATTTGCCGGTGCCGTGATAGCCCTGCACCATGACGCGGCGATTATGTTCAAAGCCGGCCAGGATCGCCATCGTGGTTTGCGGGTCGAACCGGTAGGACGGATCGATTTCGGGCACATATTCGGTCTTCGTCTCGAAGCCGTGAACGACCATGTCGGTGTCGATGCCGAAGACATCGCGGACGTTGATCTCCACGGTCGGCTCGAGCTCGGTCAGAACATCGGTATCGCTGGTCAGGCTCATAAAACTATCGTCCTCGAATTGGTCTCGCGGGTCTCAACAGGGGGTTCTAGCACGCGAATGACATGCGACTAGTGCGACGTGAGGTAAAGGTCACTCCGCCGCAGACCAGACGATTTCACCGTTGACGACTGTCATCACTGCATTTGCCTCCAGGATTTCGTCTTCAGGGACCGTCATCAGATCCCGGTCGAACACAGTGAAATCTGCAAGCTTGCCCGGCTCAATCGTTCCCAGATCATCCTCCATGAAGGCCGCATAGGCCGCTGAAGAGGTAAAGAGCGCCAGCGCATCCTGACGCGAGAGCGCCTGTTCTGGATGCCAGCCCTCACCGGAATTGCCTTCCAGATCCTCGCGCGCCACAGCAGCATAGAATTCGATCAGCGGGGAGCCGACCTCGACGGGCGCATCCGACCCGCCAGCTATCACCGCGCCGGCATCCAGCAGGTTCTGCCAGGCATACGCGCCGTCCAGGCGGTCGAAACCGAGCCGGGCAGGGGCGAATTTCAGGTCTCCAATGGCATGCGAGGGCTGCATGGAGGCAATCAGACCGAGCTCCGGGATACGGGCAATATCATCGGGGTGCAGGATCTGGGTGTGCTCGATGCGCCAGCGCCGGTCGGGGCTGATGTCCAGCTCCTCATAGACGTTCAGGATGCGGCGATTGGCAAGATCACCAATGGCGTGGATCGCGAGCTGAACGTCCTCTTCCTCAGCCTTCATCATGAGATTGTGCAGGCCCTCAGGCTCCAGAAGGGAGAGCCCGTTCGTATCCGGCCTGTCGGAATAAGGCTCTATCAGCAGAGCCCCGCGAGAGCCGAGTGCGCCGTCCATATAGAGCTTCACTGCCCGGTTCGAGATTGTATCGGTCTCGTACTCATGTCCGGCGGCGAGCGGAAAGCCGTCTTCCGACAGGGCATTATAAATTCGCACGGGCATCTCACCGGCCGCGTCCAGCTCCGCCATCAGCGGGGCATGCGCAGGCGGCACACTCATATTGTGAAGGCCCGTCCAGCCGCGCTCTGCATAGACGCGCGAACCCTCGACATAGGCGCGGCGGATTTCCTCCTCGCTTGGCTCGGCAACCAGGCCCCAGACGGGTGTCATCGCATTGTCGATGAGAATTCCCGTCGCCTTGCCATCGCTATCACGTTCGATCTTGCCGCCTTCCGGGTCAGGCGTCGTCTCATCGATGCCGGCGGCGTTGAGTGCAGCTGTGCTTGCCACAAGGGCGTGCCCGTCGGCCCGCATCAGGATAACCAGCCGGTCGCCCACCGCCGCATCGAGATCCGCGGCAGCCGGCATGCGGCCCTCCGGCCAGTCGGTCTCGATCCAGCCGCGCCCCACAATGATCGCCTCATCGCCAAGACCGCCGGCTTCCGCCTCTATCCGTGTCACCAGCTCTTCGAGCGAGGCGGTGTCAGCAAGATCGAGCGACAGCTCCCGCTGACCGATACCAAGAAGGTGAGCGTGGCTGTCTGTAAAGCCGGGATACATGAAATTATTGTCCAGCCAGACGAACTCAGCCCCCTCGATATCCACCTCTGCATCAAGATCGTCGATGGAGCCGGTCCAGACGATGCGGCCATCATCATCGACCGCCACTGTATCCACTGTCTCACCCTCGACACCCGTATAGATCGTGCCGCTTGCGAAAATGCGCGCCGCTACCGGCTGAACCGTTTCCGCAGACTCAGAGGGCCCCGCCGCTCGCGGCATGGAAGGCTGCGCACAGGCAGACAGGACAATGGCGGACAGAATGAAGGTGTTTCGCAACATGATGAGGGCTCCCCGGACTTTCCCCTTTCTGGCTGACCCATATATCCGCGCAACGCAAACAAAAACGCGCCCCGGGAAGGAGCGCGTTTTCAGAATGTTCAAAGTTCAATCGGGCGTCTTAGGCGCTTGCTTCAGCAGCCTGCTTCTGGATGTCCCGCTTGATCTTCAGCGCTTTCGGGGAAAGCGTGTCGTCCTTCGACTGGGCCAGATAGCCGTCGAGGCCGCCCAGCTTGTCGACCGTGCGCAGCGTCTTTGCGGCAATGCGCAGGGAAACGTTGCGGTCAAGGGCTTCAGAGCGAAGGGTGACGTTGACCAGGTTCGGCAGGAACCGGCGCTTGGTCTTGACGTTCGAGTGGCTCACTTTGTGGCCAATAATCGGCTTGACGCCTGAAAGTTCGCATTGGCGTGCCATGGGGCGCTCGCTTAAATAGTGTTAGATCAAATCCGAAGCGGCGCTCATACGCGCCGGGGGCGCCGACGTCAACCGCCACCCACAGCCCATCGCACAAGGCAGAACAGTGATATAAATGCGGCAAAGCACAGGCGCCCCTGTTCAGCCCGGGTTGAGGTGTGCACATTTATGACCGGCGTGCCGAAATGCCCAACAAGGACCAATCCCTTATGAAGAAGATGATCGCAGCCACCAGTCTCATTGCGCTGACCGCAGCAGGCGCCACCTCTGCCCAGAGCGCCTCTGGCGCCATGGCAACACCGCTGACCGATATCCGTGATGGCGAGCCGATGCGGCTCATCTATGAGGTCAAGGCGACCGCCTGGGCGCTGTTCATCCCGATCACGGGCAAGGCAAATTTCCGAATGGACCTCAAGCCCGACACCTATTCGATCAACGGGAATGTGAAGACCACCGGTCTTGCCGACATTCTGGTTAATTATGACCTTCGCCTGGCCGCCAGCGGCTATGTGAGGGAAGATCATCTCGAACCCTACGCCTATATTTCGCAGAACCGGGACGGGAAGAAGAACCGCCGCGTTGAAATGACTTATGGCAAGGATGATGTCGCCATGACCGCGACGCCGGCCTTCGGCAATCTTGGCGAACCTCCGGCCACACCTGCGCAGAAACTCGAAGCCGCCGATCCCCTCACGGCCTTTCTGGGTCATGCCTTCACCCCGCGCCCCGCAGACGGCAATCCATGCGGCGGCCCGATGAAGATTTTCGACGGCCGCCAGCTCACCCATCTCACTTTCGAGAATGCCGGCCTCAAGGACGTGAAGACTGCCGCCTATCGCGGCAAGGCCTATGAGTGTCACGTCTCCATGGACAAGGTGGCCGGCTATGACGCCGACGAGATCAGCGCCAAGGAAACACTGACCGGGATCGACGGCCCGCTCCGCATGTGGATGGCCCCGCTCGACAATGGCGCCTACATGCCTGTGAAAATCCAGGCCGATACGGATGATATCGGTACGGTCACGCTTCAGGTCTCGAAGCTGCGCTTTGAACCGCTGGATACGGAGTCAAACTAGCGTCCCGGCCGCCCTTCTCGTTTGCCAGCGTCTGCGTTGACCAGCCCGGGCGGCGCGGCTAAGGCCATCGCCATGCCTTCGACCCCGTTCAAGATCACCACCTGGAACATCAATTCGATCCGCCTGCGCGCACCGAATGTCCAGACCTTCCTGAAAGAGGAAGCCTCTGACGTTCTCTGCCTGCAGGAGATCAAGTGCCAGACCGATCAGTTCCCGCAGAAAGCTTTCCGCGAAATCGGCTACAATCACTTTCAGGTGCTCGGCCAGTCCGGCGGCCATCACGGCGTCGCCATTGTGTCACGCCATCCGATTGAACCGGTAGACCCCCATCCACTTTGCCGGGAGGGTCATGCCCGCGTGCAGACTGCGCGCATCAAGGGGGTGGAGATCCACAATATCTACCTGCCCGCAGGCGGCGATGAGCCGGATCCTGAGACCAATGACAAGTTCGCGCACAAGCTGGACTTTCTGGCCTGCATGGCCCGCGATTTTGCGCCGGCAGCGTCTGACAGTTCCCCGCGCCTCCTGGTCGGCGACCTGAATGTGGCGCCGCATGAGAATGATGTCTGGTCGCACAAGCAGCTTCTGAAAATCGTATCGCACACCCCCGCCGAGACCGAGGCACTGGAAAAGGCGCGGAAGGCTGGCGGCTTTACCGACATCGCCCGCGAGCGCCATTCTGACGACCAGAAACTCTATAGCTGGTGGTCCTACCGCGCCAAGGACTGGGCCGCCTCTAACCGTGGGCGCCGTCTGGACCATATCTGGGCCAATGACGCGGCGATGAGCGGCGCGGACCTGGACAGCTATGAGATTCATCTCGCCTGGCGCGGTGGATGGAAACCTTCAGATCACGCGCCTGTCAGCACCACTTTCCACATACAGAAATAAACCCGCTCAGGCCGGGTCGCCCGATTGCAGGCGATAGCCACCGGCCTCGGTCAGAAGAAGGCGCGCATTGGCCGGGTCGGGCTCGATCTTCTGGCGCAGGCGGTACACATGCGTCTCCAGCGTGTGGGTCGTAACAGCCGCGTTGTAGCCCCAGACTTCCGATAGCAACTCATCGCGGGCCACCGGCTTTCCCCCCGCGCGGTAGAGATATTTGAGGATGCTGGTCTCTTTCTCGGTCAGGCGCACCTTGCGGTCGTTTTCCATGACCAGAAGCTTCATCGCCGGCTGGAATTCATAGGGACCCAGCTTGAAGATCGCGTCCTCGCTCTGTTCGAAACTGCGAAGATGCGCCCTCACCCGGGCGAGCAGCACCGAGAAGCGAAAGGGCTTGGTCACATAGTCATTGGCCCCGGACTCCAGGCCGAGAATTGTGTCCGCATCACTATCCTGACCTGTCAGCATGATGATGGGGGCCCGAAGGCCGCGCTGACGCATCAGCTTGCAGGCCTCGCGCCCATCCATGTCCGGCATGTCGACATCAAGAAGAACGAGGTCCAGCCGCTGCGCCTCTGCTGTCTGCAGGGCTTCCGCCGCATTCGCCGCCTCAACGGCTTCGAACCCGTCATGCAGGCTGAACTGTTCGGCGAGCGCGCCGCGAAGCTCGTCATCATCATCGACGAGAAGGATGGTCTTGGTGCTGATCATGGTCTGTGCAGTGGTTGCTGGCTATGGCCCGGGCGCGATACACATAATACCGACTCGCCGTCGAATAACTAGGCGATCACGATTTTGGGAGCGGCCGCATGCCAACACGTTTCCGGGTGACCCCCGACAGGAAGATTTCAGGTCAGGGCCTGACCTTCCAGTGCGCCATCGGGCGCGGCGGTATGCTCGATGCCGACCGCAAGGTGGAAGGCGATGGCGCCTCACCGATCGGTCTCTGGGCGGTCAAGCGGGTCTTCTGGCGGGCCGACAAGTTCGACCGGCCGAGGACAGCCCTGCCGGCGACCCCCCTTCATCCGGACGATGGCTGGTGCGATGCACCCGGCGACCCGCTCTATAATTGCGCCGTCAAACGCCCCTATCCGGCCAGCCATGAGGTCATGTGGCGTGACGATGACCTCTATGACATCGTCGTCCAGCTCAGCCACAACACCGATCCGGTCGTGCCCGGCAAGGGGAGCGCCATATTCATGCATGTCGCAAAACCCGATTACGCCCCAACCGAGGGCTGTATCGCCCTCAGCCTCGACGATCTGCGCCAGCTCCTCGCGCGCTGCGAGAAGGATACGAAGATCGAGATCCTGCGCGCGAGCTAGGCCGTCTCGCGCTCGCCGAAGAAGGCACTGCCGACCCGCACATGCGTCGCACCAAGCTGCGCGCCCAGCACGTAGTCGGCACTCATCCCCATGGAGACCCAGGGCAGACCGGCCGCATCAGCCATCTTCTTCAAGAGCGCAAAGTGCGGCGCGGCCGGCTCATCCACCGGGGGTATGCACATCAGGCCCTTCAGCTCACCTGGATAGGTCTCGCGCGTATAGGCGATGAGATCATCGAGATCGCGCGGCAGCACACCAGACTTCTGCTCTTCCTCGCCCGTATTCACCTGGATGAGGAGGTCCGGATACCGGCCAAGCTTCTCGGCTGCTTCGGACAGGGTGCGCACGATCTTCTTGCGATCCACCGTCTCGATCACGTCGAAGAGGGCAACGGCGTCCTCCGACTTGTTGCTCTGAAGCGGGCCAATGAGATGCAGCCGCAGCCCGTCAATATCTCGACGCGCCTGCCAGTGCTCCTGGGCTTCCTGAACACGGTTTTCGCCAAAGACACGCTGGCCGCAATCGAGCGCGGCCTGCAGCCGCTCATCGGGCTGTTTCTTGGAGACAGCCACAAGCTCGACCTCATGGCTGGCGGCCTCGCTGAGTTCCTTGAGGATCCGCGCGCGGCTGGCTTCTATATCCGGCTCTGTATGGGTGCTAGTCATACCTGCGATGAAGCACGCCCCGGCCCGTTCCCGCAAGTTTCGAAACGCTGCGCGCCGCGCCAGCGCGCACACAGGGCCGCACCTGCCGGGCGGCTTTTTCCTGACAGACCCGGATCGTCTTTATAGCGCGCGCACCATAGCTGCCGGTCTTCCGGAAGGTATAGGCGTGATCATCCGCCACTTCGGACAGGCGGAGGCGATAGGGGAAGCCCGCGCCATTGTCGCCGACGCCAGACGGGCAGGGCGCATCGTTCTCATCGCGGCAGACCCGGCGCTGGCAAAAGAAACCGGCGCCGATGGGGTGCACTGGCCGTTTCGCCTGCAGCGGCAGATGCTGAAGCAACGCCATGAGGGCGGACTTCATACGATGAGCGTACATTCGGCCCATGAAGTCCGGGCCGCCACACGCTGCCGGCCGCACGCGCTGATCTATTCGGCCGTTTTCCCCTCATCCAGCCCCAGCGCCGGAGCGGCCAAGGGCCTCATGCGGTTTGCTGCCATAGCCCGACAGACCCAGTGCCCGGTCTATGCACTCGGCGGAATCACGCACATAAATGCCGAAAGAGCCGCGCAGTTTGGCGGCTTTGCGAGCGTGTCTGGTTTCAGGTGAAAGGCAAAATGCCTAGAATTTGAAGGCCGACCGCAGACGGATACCCGTCTCGATTTCCTCGTTCTGAAGCTGCTGCAGATTGTCGTCCAGCTCCGTCGCGCCCAGCGTCAGGACACCGCCAACACTGATGCGCGGCGTAATGCGGAACTCTGCCCCAGCGCGCATTTCTTCCTTCGCCAGTGGGGACTCTGCAGGACGCGAGGTCAGATCGACGCTCAGCTGCCACCGGTCGCCCTTCACCCAGGCGAGGCGGACTTCCTTGCTGGGCGCGCCTTGCCAGATCGGCGTGGCGTCGGATGGGGAGTTGAGCGTAAACTGGCGGTACCAGTCCGGCTCTGCCTCTTCCGTCTCGGAAACGGTTGGCGGCGACAGCTCAATAGGCTCGGATTGCGCCGCGGCCGGAAGGGCCGTGAACGCACCGAGCGCCGCAAGAGCTGTCAAAGAATATTTCATCTGCCACCTTGTTCTGAGCGGTTACATAATCAGACAGAAACGCGAAATGAATATTAATTCCTGCTCATCCGGAAAAAATCACTGCTGAGTGTGATTTCTACCACAATGCCCGCACCGGACCTTTCGCCTGCCGGAGTATCCAATTTCTCGTCCTGATAAGAAAGCGCGACGTCAAAACCGTCGGAAAGTTCCCGCGCGGCTGCGATATTGAAGCCTTTTGAGGAAAGGCGGGCCAGATTGTCATCGGCTTCTCCATAGCCAAGCGAGACCTCCGTCTCCCCGAAATCCCGCGCGATGCCGGCCTCCCAGGCTTCATAATCACCGCCCTGAAACCCGTTATCGCTGCCCAGCCAGGAAGCGCCGACGGAAAATTCGCTAAACTCGACATTCGCCCCCGCCGACCAGGTCTCCATCCGGCCGCGTGCGCCTGGCGCCGGACTGTCGATCTTGGCGCTGGACCAGCCCAGCGACGCCTCGATCCGCGTGCCGGAGCTGCGCAAAGTGCGGGAAAGATTGGCAGCAACCTCGAAGACATCGCTGAGGCCTGGCTGTTCGCGAAACTGCGACAGGCTCCGGTCAAGATGGCGCCCATCGCCATCCGGGGTGAAGGACGCCCCCGCGCGCAGCCCGAGGATGCGCGGCGTCGCATAGCTGAGCTTTACCGACGGCCCAGTCACGTCGTGATTGGTCCGGTTTATCTTCAGGCCCGTCGGATCGAGATACGGGTTGGAAACACCTGAAAAGACAAGGCTGGTCGGACCGCCTTCGTGAAATCGTGCCGCAACGCCCCGGTCCTTGCCAAGGCGCAGCTCGCCATAGCCGCCATCGGCGACAAGATAGGCTGTCTCCAGACGGCCCCGCGCGCCGGTCTCCTCGTCAGGGGCCAGGCCTGACAAGCCGCTATATCCGCCCGCCAGGGGAGCGCCCGTGTCGAACCGGCCTGCAAATCCCGGCCGGTCCGGATGGTCGCGCTGGCCGCGCAAGGTCAGCCTGGCGCCCAGCACTGTCCCGTTCTTCAGGATGGTTTCCGCCTCGGTGTCCAGCGTGATCTCATAGAGTATGTCCTCCGCGTCGCTGGCGTCTTCATCGAGCAGGCCGATCACGGTCGCCGCTTCGATCTCCGATTCAATATCGAGGGGCAGGGCGGCCGCAGGCAGGGCCAGCAGGGAGGTCCCGCCAAACAGGGCAGTGATGAGGGCGGTTCGTGTCATGGCAATCGGGTCCGGTCGGCTGGTATTGGTCGAGCACATATCAGCACTGGCCCGACGGGTCGCAGATGATATACAGGTCGGCGAACAAAGAAGATATTGCCGACAGGATTCTCGATATGAAGGCTTCCATCAAGATTGCCGCCGCCATGACCGGACTGTTTGCCCTCTCCGGGTGCCTGTTCGGTGGCAATAGCTCTGACCAGAATATCAGTGTGGCTGAAGATTTCGAAGGCGGGGTCAATCCGTATCTCTGGCGTGCCAGCCTCGATACGCTCGACACGCTCCCCCTGATGACGGCCGACCCGATTGGCGGCATCATCAATTATGACTGGAAGTCCTATCCCGGCGCGGAAGGCGAACGGATCCGCGCGACCGTCTACATCCTCGACTCCCGGCTACGGGCTGACGGTGTGAAAGTGTCGGTCTTCCGCCAGGTCCAGGAAAACGGAACATGGACGGATGCGCCGGTCGACCGGGCCACAGGACCCCAGCTGGAGAATGCCATCCTGACCCGGGCACGCGTTCTCAAATCTTCTGAACTCAGCTAGGCGAGCACGCCGGCACATAATCAATTCCAGGAGGGGCGCCCGTGACGTCTCGCTATGATCCGCAGGCTGCGGAAACCCGATGGCGTAAGGCCTGGGCCGATGCAGGGATATTCCGCACCCGGCCACCGTCCGAGGCCAAGGACCAGCCAAAATCCTATGTCCTTGAAATGTTTCCCTATCCCTCAGGGAAACTGCACATGGGACATGTGCGCAATTATGCGATGGGCGACGTCGTCGCCCGTCACCGCCGGGCAAAAGGCCATAATGTGCTTCACCCGATGGGCTGGGACGCTTTTGGCCTGCCGGCGGAGAACGCTGCCATCGAGCGCGGCGTGCATCCGGGCGAGTGGACCTACAAGAATATCGACGCGATGCGCGCCCAGCTGCAGAAGCTCGGCCTGACCCTCGACTGGGACCGCGAATTTGCGACGTGTGACACCGATTATTATGGCGAGCAGCAGCGTCTGTTCCTGAAGCTGCTCGAAGGCGGGCTCGCCTACCGCAAGGCAAGCAAGGTCAATTGGGATCCGGTCGACAATACGGTTCTGGCCAATGAGCAGGTCATTGACGGCAAGGGCTGGCGCACGGGCGCCCCGGTCGAGCAGCGGGAGCTGACCCAGTGGTTCTTCCGGATCACAGCCTATGCGGATGAGCTCCTTGAAGGCATAGAGACGCTGGACAACTGGCCTGAGAAAGTCCGCGTGATGCAGGCCAACTGGATCGGCAAGTCCAAGGGCGCCACCGTTCGTTGGGTTGTGGACGGTGACGACGCACAAGCCAGGTTCGGAAAAGAGATTGAGGTTTATACCACGCGGCCGGACACGCTTTTCGGCGCGAGCTTTCTCGCCCTGGCTCCCGATCATCCCATAACAAAGGCCCTGGCCGAGGACCGCCCGGATATCAAGCAGTTCATGTCTGACGCCGCAAAGATCGGCACGTCGGAAGAGGCCATCGAGAAAGCGCCCAAGCTGGGTATTGATCTTGGTCTCAGGGTTCAGCATCCGTTCAATCCGGAGTGGACCATACCTGTCTGGACGGCGAACTTTGTCCTTTCCGGTTACGGCACGGGCGCGATATTTGGCTCGCCCGCCGGCGACCAGCGCGACCTCGATTTCGCACGAAAGTACGGCCTGCCTGTACAGCCCGTCGTCCTGCCGCCCGATGAAGCGGCGGAAACCTACGAGGTTACTGACACAGCCTATACCGGGCCGGGCACGATCTTTAATTCTGATTTCCTGGATGGCATGGCCACAGACGAGGCCATCAGCGCCGCGATCGAGAAGCTTGAATCTCTTGGCCTCGGCGGAGGCAGCGTGAATTATCGCCTTCGCGACTGGGGCGTCTCGCGCCAGCGCTATTGGGGTTGCCCGATCCCGATCATCCATTGCGCCGCGTGTGGCTCGGTCCCGGTGCCAGAGGCTGATCTGCCGGTAAAACTGCCGGAGGATGTGAGTTTTGACAAACCCGGCAATCCGCTCGCGCATCACCCGACATGGAAAAAGGTCAAATGCCCGGAATGCGGCGGGGATGGCCAGCGTGAAACCGACACGCTCGACACCTTTGTCGATTCCTCCTGGTATTATGCCCGGTTCGCAGGGATCAAGGACCGGGAGGAGCGCGCCTACTGGCTGCCCGTCGACCAGTATATCGGGGGCGTCGAGCACGCTGTGCTTCACCTTCTCTATTCGCGCTTCGTCGCCCGGGCCCTTCATGCTCTGGGAGAGCTGGATCTGCCGGGAGGAGAGCCGTTTCTGGGCCTTTTCACCCAGGGCATGGTCACCCATGAGACCTATCGCACGGCCGATGGAAAATGGGTCGAGCCGGCTGATGTTGACCGCCGCGATGAGGGCCTCTTCCTGAAGGGCAGCGATGAACCGCTAACCGCGGGCCCGATCGAGAAGATGTCGAAATCGAAGAAGAATGTCGTCGACCCGGACGCCATTATTGCGACCTTTGGCGCGGATGTCGCCCGCTGGTTCGTCCTTTCCGACAGTCCGCCCGAACGCGATGTCGAATGGTCCCAGGCCGGGGCGGAAGGTGCCTCCCGTTTCGTTCAGCGTGTCTGGTCGATCTTCGCAGGGCTCGAAGGCACGGCGGCGTCCGGCAAGACCGATCCGACGCCGTTGCTGCGCTTCTCGCACCGGGCTGCCGCGGAGGTGGACAAGGCCATCGCAGAGTTCCGGCTCAACGCGGCCATTGCACTCTGCCACGACTGGGTGAACACGCTCAAAAAGGCGGAATCCTCAGACGCGGAAAACCTCGCCGCCCGGCGCGAAAGTGCGCGCATGCTAGCCCTGTGCCTCACACCCTTCATGCCGCACCTTGCTGAGGAATGCTGGCGCGCGCTCGGACAGGAAGGGTTTGCCTCAGACGCGGCCTGGCCGGTGTCCGACCCGGACCTCATGGTTGAAAACACCATGACCCTGCCCATCCAGGTCAATGGCAAACGCCGCGGCGAAATTGAGGTCGAACGGTCCGCCAGCAAGGACGACATTGAAAGCCTCGCGCTCGCCAGCCCCGACGTCTCCAGCTTCATTGAAGGCAAGGAGATCAAGAAAATCATTGTGGTCCCCGGCCGCATCGTGAATATCGTGGCGTCATGATCCGACTTGCCAGCCTGCTTGCCGCTATCGCGCTCCTTCCCGCCTGTGGGTTTCAGCCGCTTTACGCGGGCAGTGATTTCAGCGGCGTCAATTCGTCCGGGATCCAGATAGCCGAGATTCCGGGCAGGTCGGGCTATATGCTGCGGCGGGAGCTTATGCGCGAATTGTCGGTGGGCCTTCCGAATCTGGAAGAACCTGCGCAGCTGACAATATCACTCTCGGAATCCTATCCGCGGATCGCCCTGTTCCCGGACGGCGGCGTCTCCCGCTCCTATTATGATGGACGTGCCAATTATGTGCTGGCGACGAGCGACTCGACGCTGAACGGATCCGCCGGCGTTCAAGTGCCATTTGCGGCCGCGCCCTCTCCCTTTGCGGACGTCGCGGCCCAGACGCAGTCCGCCGAACAGGGCATGCAGCTGCTCGCCCGCCGGATCGTCGCGGACCTCAGAATCCAGCTGCAAAATGCCGACGACACCGATACGCGGCAACCCGACCCGACGAAGAAATGATCCTGAAAGCCGGACAGGTCTCCAGCCGTTTAGGAAAGTCCGACACATCTCCATGGTGCGCGCTTGTTTTTGGCGACGATGATGGCGTTGTGAATGATCTCGCAGATGAAATTGCGGACGTATGGACCAACAAGGCCAGCGGAGCGGCACGTCAGATCACGCTGGATGACGATGATATACGCCGCGAGCCGCACCTTCTGTCAGACAGGATTGAAACCGGCTCGCTTCTTGGAGAGATCGAAATCGTACGGGTGCGAACCTCGGGCGAGAAGATATCCAAACCGGTTCTCGACCTCATAGCCCGCGCCGATCAGATGTCGGCTGGTTTTGCCAACCGTCTTCTCGTCCTCAATGGCAGCCTGAACAAACGCTCCAAACTTCGAACGACGATAGAACAGTCGAAGTCGGCCGCGGCGATCCAGGTCTATTCGGATACCACTGAAAGTCTGAAATCCATTGTGCGGGACAAGCTCGCCGCCTTCGATGTGGAGATTGCCCCTGAGGCGCTGGAGGATTTCGTCGGTCTCCTGCCGGGGCATAGAGGACTTGCCAATCAGGAAACCGAAAAGCTTGCCCTCTATGGCAAGGGGCTCGGCCGGCCACTCTCGGTCAGTGACGTGCGCGAGGTTTGCCGGACCGATGCCGAGGACAGCGTCCGCGATCTGGCCCAGGCCGCCCTCAGCGGCGAGCCAAACCGCACCCAGGCAGAATATGAACGCGTCATCGAAAGCGGCACGACGACAATCAGCGTGCTTCGCGTGCTTGAGATGGAGATCCGGCGCCTCCTCCAGGCGCGCGGTCTACTCGGAACGGGCGGTGATATCGGCAAAAGACTGCGCCCGCCGGTCTGGGGCTCCGAATGGCCCGGTTTCAGAGCCCGGCTCGATCTCTGGTCGGCGACCTCGTTGACACGGCTGCTGTCTGCTGTCCACGACATGGAAATGCAGGCGAAGACAGCCGGCGCGGCAAGCGATCCGGCCCTGCGGCTGCTTCTACTTGATATCGTGCGGTCTGCGGCCGTTCGCCGAAAGCAGGTCTAGCGCTTCGCAGTCAGCCGGCGACACAGGTCGTCCAGCTGCTCTAGGTCACTGTATTTAATACGGATTTCGCCCTTATCGCCTTTGTGGCGGATATCGACATCAAGGCCAAGCGCCCGGCCGAGGTCGGCCTCAAGCGCCTCTGTATCGACATCCTTCTCCGCCCGGCGTACCCGGCCGGCGACGGCCTCGACGCTCCCATCATCCTTGGCCGAGCGTGAAAGTTTCTCGACCTCGCGCACGCTGAGCCCCTTGGTCACCGCCATCGCGATGACCGCGTCAGGATCCGGTGCCCCCAGCGCCGCGCGCGCATGGCCGGCAGAAATGCGGCCTTCGCGCAGATGGTTGCGCGCAACCTCTGAAAGGTTGAGCAATCTCAATGTATTAGCGATGTGCGCCCGGCTTTTTCCAACGCTTTCGGCAAGGCCTTCCTGCGTGCGGCCAAAACGCTTCATCAGCGCGCCATAGGCCTCGGCCTCTTCAATCGGGTTGAGATCTGTCCGCTGGACGTTCTCGATGATACCGATCTCGAGAAGCTCCAGCTCATCCATCTGGCGGATTGTGGCCGGAATCTCGGTCAGCCCCGCCTGTTTTGCCGCCCGCCAGCGGCGTTCACCGGCGACGATCTGATACTTCCCGCCGCTCTTCGGGTCCGGGCGCACCAGAATAGACTGAAGCACACCCTTCGCCCGGATGGATTCGGCCAGCTCCGCAAGGTCGGCCTCCGCGAAATAGCGGCGCGGCTGCTGCGGGTTTGGACGAATATCGCTGATCGCGATGGTCGACGCGTCGGTCTTTGCCTCCGGGTCGCGGCTTTCATAGCTGGAGGCCCCTTCGACCTCACCGATCAAGGCGGAGAGGCCGCGGCCCAGGCGGCTCGGCTTCTGCTTCGGATCACCAGACATCAGGCTGGCTCCATCGCGCGGGCGCGCTCTCTCTGCAGCACCTCAGAAGCGAGCCGGATATAAGCCTCACTCCCGGGACAACGATAATCATAGAGCAGGGCGGGTTTGCCGAAACTCGGCGCCTCGGACAAACGTACGTTGCGCGGGATCACGGTTTTATAGACCTTTGAACCCAGAACCTCACGTACCTCATCAGCCACCTGGTCGGACAGGTTGTTGCGCCGGTCATACATGGTGAGCACGATGCCCTGAATCTCAAGGTCCGGATTGAGACCGGAGCGCACAACTTCCACCGTCCGCAGCAACTGGCTAAGCCCCTCAAGTGCCAGGAACTCACACTGGAGTGGCACAAGCAGCGCATCCGCGGCTGTCATGGCGTTGATCGTCAGCGAGGAAAGCGAAGGCGGGCAGTCAATCAGGATGAAATCATACCGCTTGTCCGGGTCATTGGCGTACTTTTCCACATGGCCACGAATAGCATCCCGCAAACGATAGGAGCGCCGCGCCTCATCAGCGAGTTCGGTCTCCACACCAGAGAGGTTTTCGTCCCCAGGTACGATTTCAAGACGCGGGACGAGAGTTGGAAGGATCGCCTCTTCAAGCGGCAAGGCGTCGACAACCACGTCATAGCTGGTCAGCTTCCGGTCGGCCCGGCTGATGCCAAGTCCGGTGGAGGCGTTGCCCTGCGCATCGAAATCCACAACAAGGACGCGGCGGCCCACAGCGGCGAGCGCCGTGCCGAGATTGATTGACGTTGTGGTCTTGCCCACGCCGCCTTTCTGGTTCGCGATAGCCAGGATCCGGGTACCAGTCTTAGACACGGTGGGCCTCCTCGATCTTGAGTATGATCCCGGCCGGGTTGGTTCGACTCGGGATCGCTTCATGCCTCAAAGTCCAGTAATCTGAGGCATCCGTCAATTCTTCCTGCCACCGTTCGCCCTTGAAAAACAGCCCCGTCGCGCCACGTGAAATCCACGGATATGCGTAACTAAGGAGACGGGGCAGGGGGGCGAGCGCCCTCGCTGTAATAAAATCAACGCGTTCCGGAGGCGCAGACTCGATCCGCGCGTTGATGACCTTTGCCGGGAGCTTCAGATCGGCGATGACGGTCTGGAGAAATGCACACTTTTTTGCGGTCGACTCCACCATGGTCACGTCGCCGCCACGCGTCGCTGCCTCACAAGCGAGCACGAGACCGGGAAACCCGGCCCCAGATCCGATATCGACAATCCTCTTTTCCGGCCCCGTCAGCGCAATCATTTGCGCGCTGTCGATGATGTGGCGCGTCCAGATCTGCTCCATCTCACGCGGCCCGATCAAATTCATCCGCTGGCGCCACTCATCCAGTAGCGCGACAAGCCGCTCGAGCCGCTCGAATGTTTCACGTGAAACACCCAGCTGGCTGAGTTCGTTTTCAATATCTTTCTGCATCACCCAACCGAACGCAGCTTCTGGCTACGCTTTACATGAGAGAGAAGAGCGATGAGCGCGCCCGGAGTCACGCCTTCAATGCGCGAGGCCTGGCCAATCGTCGAGGGACGGATGGTTTCCAGCTTGGAGCGGGCCTCATTGGAAAGCCCGCCGACCCGCGCATAATCGAAGTCCTTCGGAATCTCGACTGCTTCGTCACGGCGTAAGGCCTCAACGTCGGCGCGCTGGCGTTCGATATAGCCCGAATAGATCGCTTCGATCCCAAGCTGGGTCTTTGTCGGCTGATCCAGATCTTGAAGTTCGGGAAAGGCGGTCTCGATCTCAGCAAAACCAATATCTGGGTATGCCAGATAATCCCAGGCGCTCCGCTTCTGGCCGTCCTGATTGATCTTCCAGCCCTGTTTAGCCGCCTCGTTTGGCGTGAGGGCAAGCGACTGCAGAACATCGCGCCCGCGAGAGAGCTTCTTATGTTTCACGTGAAACATCTCTTTTCTGGACCCATGCACAAGTCCAGTCTCGATACCCTTCGGCGTAAGCCTCTGGTCGGCATTGTCGGCGCGTAGGGCCAGACGGTATTCGGCGCGCGAGGTAAACATCCGATAGGGCTCGGTGACTCCATGTGTTGTCAGATCATCGACGAGCACCCCGATATAGGCCTCAGCACGATCGAACTCGACGGGTGAATGGCCCGCAGACGCCCGGGCCGCATTCATGCCAGCAACAAGCCCCTGAGCGCCCGCCTCTTCATAGCCCGTTGTCCCATTAATCTGGCCGGCCAGATAAAGCCCGCCGAGTGCCTTGACTTCCAGGCTGCGGTAGAGCGCGCGCGGATCAACATAATCATACTCAATGGCATAACCGGGCTGGATGATCCGGACATCTTCCAGACCCTCAATTGTGCGGATAAATGCCTCCTGCACATCTACGGGCAGGGAGGTCGAAATGCCGTTCGGGTAGACCGTGTCATCGTCCAGCCCCTCGGGCTCCAGAAAGATCTGGTGGCGATCCTTGTCCGCGAACCGGTGAACCTTGTCCTCGATGGACGGGCAATAGCGTGGACCCTTACCGGCAATCGCACCGGAATAGACCGCCGACTTGTCGAGGTTCTCCGCGATGATGCGGTGGGTCTCTGCATTCGTATAGGTGATCCCGCACGCGACCTGGGGCACATCAACGCTTTCGTTCAGAAACGAAAAGGGCACCGGGCGCTCATCTGCAGGCTGTTTTTCCAGCCGGTCCCAGGCAATTGTCTTGCCGTCGAGGCGGGCAGGCGTGCCGGTCTTCAGCCGCCCCATCGGCAGATCAAGCGCATAAAGCCTCTCGGCAAGACCGATCGCCGGCGCTTCACCAACGCGGCCGGCTTCGACTCTTTCGGTGCCGCGATGAATGATGCCGCGCAGAAAAGTGCCCGTTGTGATGACAACACAACGCGAAGACCAGCTCTCGCCCGAAAGTCCAACGACACCGGCAACATGACCGTCCTGAACAAGAAGATCGTCAACGCCATCTTCAATGATGGTCAGGTTCGGGTAGTCGGCTAGCTCCGCCTGCATCGCTTCGCGATAGAGTTTGCGATCAATCTGCGCACGCGGACCCCAGACGGCGGGACCCTTCGACCTGTTCAGAAGCCTGTACTGGATGCCGGCCTTGTCAGCGATCCGGCCCATGAGGCCATCGAGCGCGTCAATCTCACGTACAAGGTGACCTTTTCCCAGGCCGCCAATAGCCGGGTTGCACGACATCTCGCCGATGGTCGCCTTCTTGTGGGTGACGAGCGCGGTTCTTGCGCCCACTCGCGCGGACGCCGCCGCAGCCTCGCAACCGGCATGGCCGCCGCCAACCACAATGACATCGAAATCTTTTGCTGAGGGCATATTACCTCGCAGGCCTGACTATCTTACTTGTCTGAATGTCAGCGCCTATACCTTATCCGGGGGATAAAACACAGGGGCGCGAGTCATTTCCCGATGCAGAAGCTGGAGAAGACTTCGCCCAGAATGTCCTCCACACCGATCTGCCCGACCAGGCCGGAAAGCTTCTGGGCCGCCAGACGCACATCCTCAGATACCAGCTCAGCGCCAAACCCCGCTGCAAGATTTTGTCTGGCCTGTTTCACGTGAAACAATGCCGTCTCAAGGGCCAGCCTGTGCCGGCGACGCGTAATGACCGGGGCAGGGCGCCCCGACGTAAATGCCCTGATGCGCCTTTCAATATCATTCTCGAGGGCTTCAATCCCTTCGCCTGTCCGCGCCGAAACAAAGATTGTATTGCCGGACGCATCCGCAGGGCGGGTCTGATCCACCTTGTTCAGAACGATAATATCACCCTCATCCGCCTCATGATCGTAAGGTGTATCTGACGAAGACACACGGATACGGATATCCGAGGCCGAGGCCCGCTCCAGAGCACGCCGAACGCCCTCTGCTTCGACGATATCCCGCGTTTCACGAAGTCCAGCGGTATCCGCAATCCAGACGACCTGTCCCGCGATCTTCACGCGGACTTCCACCACATCGCGGGTCGTGCCAGGGATGTCGGTAACAATCGCTGCGTCCCGTCTGGCAAGACGATTGAGGATCGAGGACTTGCCGGCATTTGGCGGCCCGATAATCGCAATACGAAATCCATCCTGGATCCGTTCGCCCAGCTGATCGTCGTCCAGCGCTTTCGCAAGCGCCAATTCGAGCATATCAAGTTTCACGGCGACCGGACCGTCGGACTCGTCTGGCGCATCCTCCTCATCCGGGAAGTCTATGCTCGCCTCCAGAAGCGCCATTGCTTCCAGCAAATCACCACGCCAGCTCTGATAGGATTGCGAGAGACTTCCGCCCAGCTGCTCGAGGGCGAGGGATTTCTGGGCCCGCGTCTCGGCATCGATCAGATCCGCAACGCCTTCAGCCTCCACGAGATCCAGACGGCCATTCTCAAAGGCCCGCCGCGTGAACTCACCCGGCTCAGCAAGGCGTACACCATCAAACGCGCAGAGCGTGTCGAGCACATGCTCGATAACCGCAGCGCCGCCATGAAGGTAAAGCTCGGCTGTATCTTCCCCTGTATACGAATTAGGCCCCGGCATGAACACACCGAGGCCCTCATCTATTGTTTCACGTGACACATCAAGGAAGCGGCCAAACACCATCTTCCGCGGCGCGGGAACGCCATGCTCAAAAATCGCCGCGCAGATATCCCGCACGCCCGGCCCACTGATCCGCACAATTGCGATAGCAGATGGCGGCGGGCCAGAGGCCAGCGCGCAGATCGTATCTTGCGCGCCAGACATGCCTAGTTCTTCATTGCCTCAAAGAACTCGTCATTCGTCTTGGTCTGACGCAGCTTGTCGAGCAGGAAGTCGACCGCATCGGATGTGCCCATCGGATTGAGGATGCGGCGCAGGATGTAGATCTTCTGCAGCTGTTCCTTGGGTGTGATGAGTTCTTCCTTACGCGTGCCGGACTTCATGATGTCGATGGCAGGGAAGGTCCGCTTGTCGGCAATCTTGCGATCGAGCACAACTTCCGAGTTACCCGTGCCTTTGAATTCCTCGAAGATGACTTCATCCATGCGCGAGCCCGTATCGATCAGCGCCGTCGCAATGATCGTCAGCGACCCGCCACCTTCGATATTCCGCGCGGCACCGAAGAAACGTTTAGGGCGTTGAAGCGCGTTGGCATCGACACCGCCGGTGAGCACCTTGCCGGAGCTCGGAACCGTCGTGTTATATGCCCGCCCCAGACGCGTGATCGAGTCGAGCAGGATGACGACATCACGGCCGTGCTCTGCGAGACGTTTTGCCTTTTCGATAACCATCTCGGCCACTGCAACGTGACGCGTCGCCGGTTCATCAAAGGTCGAGGAAATGACCTCACCTTTCACCGAGCGCTTCATGTCGGTGACTTCTTCCGGCCGCTCATCGATCAGAAGGACGATGAGATAGCATTCAGGATGGTTTTCCTCGATGGATGCCGCGATGTTCTGCAGCAGCACCGTCTTACCGGTACGCGGCGGCGCCACGATCAGGGCCCGCTGACCCTTACCGATCGGGGACACAATATCGATGACACGGCCCGACCGGTCTTTCTTCGTCGGGTCCTGGCTCTCCATATGGAGGCGTTCTTCCGGATAAAGCGGAACAAGGTTGTCGAAGTGGACCTTCTGGCGGGCTCTTTCCGGTTCCTCGAAATTGATCGAATTCACGCTGGTCAGCGCGAAGTAACGCTCACTTTCACCCGGTTCCTTGATCGGGCCGTCAACCGTATCGCCGGTCTTGAGGCCAGCCTGCTTAATGACCTTCGGGCTGACATAGATGTCATCGGGACCCGGCAGATAGTTCGATTCCGGTGAGCGCAGGAAGCCGAAGCCGTCGACCAGAACTTCCAGAACACCCTGACCGATAATCACGATATCGCGTTCGGCCAGTTCCCGCAGGATCGCGAACAGCATGTCCTGCGTCCGCAGCGACGACGCGTTCTCGACCTCAAGGCTCTCGGCATAGGCCAGCAGCTCTGTCGGGCTCTTGGCTTTCAGGTCGCGCAGATAGACATGGCTCGGGGTTTCGGCACCGGGCGCAGCGGGAGAGTCGGGGGGCGTTTGGAGATCGGACATGAATTCTTCTGGATAAGGTCGGCCCGCAGGAAAGATCGCGTGGCCACTCGATTGATATCGGGAAGTGCGGCCCGCCAAGGACTGGCGGCCTCTTCTGCTGGCTTATGTGATCAAAGTGCCGTCCAGGTCAAGACTTTTCCGTCAGGTCAGAACGGCTTCACGATCACCAGGATCACGACAAGAATCATCAGAATGAAGGGAAGCTCATTGAGAAGCTTCAGTCTTTTCGCCGGGAAGTCCTCGCCGCGGTCGATCTTCTTGCCGATGCCGACGAAGTAGCCGTGCAGCCCGGACAGGATCAGGACCAGCAGCAGCTTCACATGAAGCCAGCCGGAACTCATCAGCGCCGGATTCATGAAGATCATCGTCAGGCCCAGCACCCAGACCATGATGATGCCAGGCGTCAGGATAATCTTGCGCAGCTTTGCCGATGCGGACTTCATCGTCTCGAATAGCGGCTCGCCCGGCGCCGACGACAGCTGGTGAAGCTTGTAGCGCGGATAGATGAGCATCGACGCCATCCAGGCGATGACGAAGATCAGGTGAAACGATTTGACCCAGAGATAAAGCATTTTCGCTCCGTATACGGAAATTTACTGGCTGGCTTTCCAGTCGCGCACAGTCTTCACTGCGCGCTCGACATTGGCAATCGGCGTCTCGGGTTTGACGCCATGGCCAAGATTAAAAATGTGCGGCCTGTTCTTGTAGGCTTCCAGTATGTCAACGATCCGGCGCTCCATGGCCTCACCGCCCGTCATCAGCAGCAACGGATCCAGATGCCCTTGAACCGGCATGGTTGCCGGCAGTTCGCGGTTCACAAAGCTCGGCAGCGCGGCGGTATCGAGCCCGACAGCACTTACCCCGGTCTGGGCGGCATAGTCTGGCAGCTGAACACCCGCGCCGCGCGGAAACCCGATGAGCGGGACGGTCACGCCGAGCTCTCTTAAGCGCTTCACCAGTTTCTGGTTCGGCCGGATGATGATCTGTTCGAAAATATCGTTGGGCAGACCCTCGGCCCAGGAGTCGAACATCATCAGCGCCTCGGCGCCGGCCTCTGCCTGCGCAGCCATATAATGGGCCGTCGCCTCGACAAGATCATCCAGAAGCAGGTCGAGCTCGGCCGGATACTTGTGCGCCCAGATCCTTGCGGTTGCCTTGTCGGTGCCGCCGCGGCCCTCAATGGCATAGAGCGCCACGGTCCAGGGCGCGCCTGCAAAACCGATGAGTGTCGTTTCCGATGGCAGGCGCGATTTTACCCGTGAGACCGTCTCATAAACAGGCGAGAGACGCTCCACCACGGTCTGCACAGGCACCTCATTGAGCCGCCCGCCGACATCGACCGCTTCCACGATAGGGCCGACACCTTTCTCGAACCGCACACCCCGGCCAAGGGCATCAAGGATCAGGAGGATGTCCGCAAACAGGATGGCACCATCCATCCCATAGCGCTCGATCGGCTGAAGCGTCGCCTCGCAGGCCAGAGACGGCGTATAACAGAAGTCCAGAAAGTTCTTCGCCCGCCCGCGCAGCTCCATATATTCCGGCAGATGCCGACCAGCCTGTCTCATCATCCAGAGGGGCACAGGGTCCTGACGTTTGCCATGCAGAACGTTCAGAAGTGGTTTTTGCGGGGCAGGGGCCATCTGGTCCTCTTTAATCCTTCAAGCATCTAATGCGCTCTTATCATTACTAAGCGCTGGATAAGGTGGACAAACAGTCCCAGGCAGGTTTGTCGACAGGTTTTCCACAGCGCATCCATAGGCGGGCTGTTCTGTTAACCATTCGTCAACGAATTGGAATCGCCGTTAATTCTTCGTTAACCATTTGCGAAATTCGCTGGTCTGGAACACCCGGTGAATCCGGCCTGTGAGTCCTTTGGGAATGTGGACAAGACGTGCATGGCTGCGGATGAAATTCTGTGCCCACAGGTCTTCCACAGGGGTTGTCCATTTTGTGAAGACACGGCAGGGTCCAGCCGGTTTCAACAGATTGGCGGGGAGCGGATGCGCCCGAGTATATATTTCAATGTCCATCTCGTCTCCGATTCGACGGGGGAGACATTGAATGCCGTGATGCGCGCCGCCGCTGCGCAGTTCGAGAATGTGACCCCGCTGGAGCACAATTACTATCTCGTCCGGTCCGATCGCCAGCTGGAACGGGTCATGCGCGATATCGAGGCGGCGCCCGGCGTTGTCTGGTTCACCGTGTCGGATGAGGCCCTGCGCCTCAAGCTCGAACAGTTCTGCCGCGCCCGTCACATTCCCACACTGGCCGTGCTCGACCCCTCCATTCATATGCTGAGCCGCCATCTCGGCGTGACGGCAAGCGACCGTGTCGCCGGACAGCACGCGCTCAACGCCGAATATTTCGAGCGGATCGAGGCGATCAATTTCGCGCTTGCCCATGATGACGGCCAGAACCTTCAGGGCCTTGCGGACGCCGATGTCATCCTTCTCGGGGTCAGCCGGACATCGAAGACCCCGACCTGCGTCTATCTCGCCAATCGCGGCGTCAAGGCCGGCAATATCCCGCTCGTGCCAGGCATGGCCATGCCATCCGTCCTCGATTCGATAGATCCCGTGACCGGGCCGATGATTATCGGCCTCAAGATCGGCGTGGAGCGCCTCGTCCAGATCCGCAGCCAGCGGCTCATGGCGCTCAATGAGAATTCGGTAACCGACTATACCGACGAAGAGGCCGTGCGCGCAGAAGTGACCGAGGCGAGCCGCCTTTTCCAGCGGCGCAAATGGCCGATCATCGATGTCTCCCGCCGCAGCGTCGAGGAAACCGCGGCAGCCATCCTCAACAAGCTCAATCAGAGGCATAGCCAGTGACGCGCGTCATCCTTGCCTCTGGCAGCGAGAGCCGCCGCCGCCTCCTTGCCAATGCCGGCGTCACCGCCGAAGCCGTGCGCCCCAATGTCGATGAGGATGCCGCCAAGGCCACATTCCGCGCCAAGGGCATGCGCGTGTCCGATCAGGCGATGCAGCTGGCTGAGCTGAAAGCCGTGAAGGTCTCGCAGCGCCGCGAAGGTCTCGTTATCGGCGGCGACCAGATGCTCAACCTCGATGGCGAACCGATCGACAAGCCAAAGGACATGACCGAAGCTGCCGGCCATCTGCGGCGGTTTTCAGGAAAGACCCACAGGCTCGAAACCGCCATCGTTATCGCGGAAAACGGAGAATCCGTCTGGCGCCACCTCGCCGCGCCAAAGCTGACGGTCCGCCCCTTGAGCGAAGCGTTCATCGCGTCCTATCTGGAGGCCAGCGGCCCAGGTCTGCTCAAGACCGTGGGTGCCTATATGCTCGAAGATCTAGGTGCGCAGCTATTCACAAGGATCGAAGGCGACTATTTCACCATTCTGGGACTGCCGCTCCTTCCACTACTCGACTATCTGCGCACGCGCGGCGTGCTGGAGGCCTGATGGAACGCCTAGCTGTCATTGGTGACCCGGTCGGTCATTCGCTTTCACCCCTGATCCACATGACCTGGATCGATACGCTGGGGCTCGAAGCCTCCTACGAATCCATTCGCGTGCCTGAAGGTCAGACAGCGAGCGCTCTCGATGATTTTCTGCGCGAAGGGTTCCGCGGGCTCAATGTCACCCTGCCGCATAAACAGGCTGTTCTCGACAAGGTGGCGCGCCGGTCCGAAGCGGTCGATGCCATCGGCGCAGCCAATACGCTGACCCATCTCGGGGATGAAGGCTGGCGCGCCGACAATACCGATGCGCCGGGCCTTATCATGGCTCTCGCCCGCATGGGCCTGAAGGACTTGTCCGGCAAGACGGTGCTGATCCTTGGCGCGGGCGGCGCCGCACGCGCAGCGCTCTTTGCCCTGGACCGGGCCGGTGCCGATATCTTCCTTCTCAACCGGACCGTCGACAAGGCCGCCGCCGTTCTCGCCGCGTGTTGCGAGCGCCCGCATCAACATGGTCCGCTGGATGATCTGACACGGCATGCGGACAGCGCCGACCTGATTATCAACACGACAAGCGCTGGTCATGGCGGTGCAGTCATCGAGCTGCCAGCCGGGAATGGCCGCCTCTTCTATGACATCAGCTATGGCGCCCCTGCCGCAGCGCAGCTCAGCCACGCGCGAGAGCAGGGCTGGGAGACCGAGGACGGTCTCGCCATGCTGGTCTGCCAGGCGGCTGAGAGTTTCGCGATCTGGTTTGACGGGACGCGCCCCGACCTGGAGGCGGCAATCACTGTCTGCCGCGACTATATGGAGGCGGGCGAGTGATCATATTGGGCCTTACCGGCTCGATCGGCATGGGCAAGAGCGCCACGGCCGCCATGTTCGCCGATGCGGGAATCCCGGTCTACGACGCCGACGCGGCTGTCCATTCCATCTATGCCGAGGGCGGCCTTGCCGTCGAACCGCTGGGTGAGCGCTTCCCCGGCGTGGTCGTGGACGGCGCCGTCAGCCGCCAGCGCCTGCGCGACATCGTCATGGAGGACCCGGACGCGATGAAGGATCTGGAAGCCATTGTTCATCCGCTGGTCGGCCGCACGCAGGTTGAGTTTCGCACCAAAGCATTGAAATCCGGCGCAAAACTCGCCGTCCTCGATATTCCCCTTCTCTATGAGACGGGCGGTGACCAGCGCTGCGACTATGTTGCCGTCGTGACGGCGCCGCCGGAAATCCAGCGTGAACGGGTCATGGCCCGGCAGGAAATGTCGGAAGCCGACTTCGAAAAGATCGTCGCGAAACAGGTCCCGGATGCCGAGAAGCGCGCCCGCGCCGATTTCATCATTTCGACAGCCTTCGGTTTCGATTTCACCCGAACACATGTACACGCGATCATTGACCTGCTCAGTGAAATGGACACCGAAAACCGATGAGCCAACCGCTCCGCGAGATTGCTTTCGATACAGAAACCACGGGCCTCGACTGGGCCGGTGAAGACCGCATCATTGAGCTTGGCGCCGTCGAACTCATCAATCATGTGCCGACCGGGCGCACCTTCCATGAGCGCATCAATCCGCGCCGTGCGGTCTCTGCCAAGACGGTAGAGATCACCGGCATCACCGACGAAATGCTGGTCGACATGCCGTTCTTCGAGGATCCCCGCATCGTCGATGCGCTTCTGGAGTTTATCGGGGACTCGCCGGTCGTCGCGCACAATGCCAGTTTCGACCGCGGCTTTCTGAACGCAGAGCTGGTGCGCTGCGGAAAGGCCGAAATCCCGCTGGAGCAGTGGGTGGATACGCTCGATATCGCAAAGAAGCGTCACCCCGGCGCGCCAGCCTCACTCGATGCGCTCTGCAAGCGCTATAATATCGGGCTTGAAGCGCGCACCCTGCACGGCGCGCTTCTCGACAGCCAGCTTCTGGCAGAAGTCTATCTTGAACTTCGCGGCGGCCGCGCGCGGGCGTTCGACTTTTCAGGCGATGAGGGCGGCGACGGCCAGGCGCGTTTCCGTCAGGCAAAAGTGCGCCCGCAGCCGCTCAGCCGCGAGCTCGATCCAGCTGAAGTCGAAGCTCACGCAGCCTTTATCGCCACGCTCGGCGATAATCCGATCTGGGCGCGCTATACCGGTTAAGTCCGGCGCGCGCCCTGTTCGGGACCTATTTCTCGTTGTCTTTGTTTTCCGGCTCGCCGGCAGGTGCATCGGCTGCGCCGGTTT
>NVWP01000043.1 GCA_002733705.1 Henriciella sp.
TTGCCAATCGCGGCTCGCTTCTGGTCGTCGGCGCACCGCCCGGCGGCACCGACTATGATTTCGATGCCAATGAGCACATTCTGAGCGGTCGGAAGATTGTCGGCTGTGTCGAAGGCGACAGCGTCGTGAAAGTCTTCATCCCGCGCCTTATCCAGCATTATCTCGACGGGAATTTCCCGTTCGACCGGCTGGTGAGCGAATATCCCTTCGAGGATATCAACAAGGCCGTCCATGACATGGAAGAGGGCAAGGCGATCAAGCCGGTCCTCATCATGGATAAGGATGCCTGATACAATAAGGGCGCACCTGGCCGATCCGGGTGCGCCCTTGTCTTTATCGTCAGGTCTGCCGTCTACCTGTTCTTGAAGTGCGGCTCGCGCTTTTCGACGAAAGCTTCCATGCCTTCCTTCTGGTCTTCGGTCGCGAAGAGGGAGTGGAAGAGGCGGCGCTCGAACATGACACCCTGGCTGAGCGTCGTTTCATAGGCGGCGTTGACCATTTCCTTGGTCATCATGGCCGTCGCGCGCGGCATGGACGCAATCTTGCGGGCCACTGACTTTGCCTCGTCAACGAGGTCATCGGTCGGCACGATGCGGGAGACGAGGCCGCAGCGCTCAGCTTCTTCAGCGTCCATCATGCGGCCGGTGAGGCACATTTCCATGGCCTTGGACTTGCCTGCAAAGCGCGTCAGGCGCTGGGTGCCGCCTGCGCCCGGAGAGACACCGATGGTAATTTCCGGCTGGCCGAATTTTGCATTCTCTGCCGCCAGGATGAAGTCGCACATCATGGCAAGCTCGCAGCCGCCGCCGAGGGCATAGCCGGACACCGCCGCGATGACGGGCTTGCGCATCTTGGAGGCGCGTTCCCAGTTGCGGGTGATGAAGTCCGCATAATAGGCGTCGAGATAGGATTGCTCGCGCATTTCCTTGATATCGGCGCCCGCGGCAAAGGCCTTCTTGGAGCCGGTGATGACAATGCAGCCCACGGAGGCATCATTGTCGAACCTGTCGAGGGCTTCGGTCAGCTCGTCCATCAGTGCATTGTTGAAGGCGTTGAGCGCGTCTGGGCGGTTCAGCGTGATGATCGCAACCGCATCATCGACTTCGGTCAATAGCGTTTCATAGGCCATGAGGTGATCTGGTTCCTGTCCTTGCTTGCCTTTCGCGGCCGGAGCCGCAAGTTGGGAGCCATAGGCGAAGACGACACCGGCGTCGATAGGGAGTGACCACGATGATGAATATGACTCTGAAGAGAACGGCAGGTGCGGGCGCGCTGCTCCTTGCGGTGACGGCCAATTGGGCACCGGCAGCGCTGGCGCAGGCCGTGAGTGCTGAAGACAGTGCGGCGGGCAATGTGCCGGCACCCTTCGAGTACAGCGACCCGGCCGAAGGTGATCGGATGCCGTCAGGCCGCGACATTGGCACGCGGTCTTCCGTCGTTGCGCCACATGCGGCTGCGGCGACAGCGCATCCGCTGGCGACCCGCGTGGCGCTCAATGTGATGGAAGATGGCGGCAATGCCGTCGACGCGGCGATTGCGGCAAATGCCATGCTGGGCCTTGTCGAGCCGACGGCGAACGGCATTGGCGGGGACCTGTTCGCCATCGTCTGGGACCCGGAGACGAGCACGCTCTACGGCTATAATGGCTCAGGCCGCTCTGCCATGGGCGCGACGCTAGAGGACATGCAGGCGGCTGCGGATGAATATATGGAGGGCGAGGAAATCCCGCCCTATGGCGCCGCGCCGGTCACTGTGCCGGGCACAGTGGATGGCTGGTTCGCGCTGCATGACAAGTTTGGCACGACCGGCATGGATGAGCTTCTGGCGCCGGCCGTGACCTATGCGCGCGAGGGCGCGCCGATCCCTGAAGTCATTGCCTATTACTGGAACCGCAGCGCCGCGAATTTCCCGCAATATGCGGCAAGCGGCATGATCGAGGAATTCGAAAACGCCAAGGAAACCTATTTCTCGCCGCCGCCGCGCGAAGGTACGCTGTTCAAGAATCCGGACCTTGCCGATACGCTTGAGACGATTGGCGCTGAAGGGCGCTCTGCCTTCTATGAGGGTGAGATTGCCCGCACCATGGGCGATTATTTCGAACGGATCGGCGGCTATCTTCGCTATGAGGATTTCGCCGCCCATGAAGGCGAATGGGTCGAACCGGTCTGCGCCGACTATAGAGAGACGCGGGTCTGCGAACTGCCGCCGAACACGCAAGGGATCGCTGCGCTGCAGATGCTACAGATGCTGGAAGGGTTCGACCTTCGCGGCATGGGGCATGGCTCGCCGGATTCCATCGCCGCTCAGGTCGAGGCCAAGCGGCTCGCCTTTGCCGACCGGGCCAAGGGCTATGCCGACCCGGCCTTCAGTGGCATCGACCCGGAAGTCTTCATCCGTGAAGGCTATAATGAAGAACGTGCCAAGCTGATCGACGTCAACAAACCGATGACGCAGGTCGAGGCAGGCATGGATTTCGCCTCCCTCGCCGCCGATGAGACGCTGGAAGAGGGCGATACAACCTATCTCACCGTCGCAGACCAGAACGGCATGATGGTATCGCTGATCCAGTCGAACTATCGCGGCATGGGCTCTGGCCTCGTCGCCGATGGTCTTGGTTTCATGTTCCAGGACCGCGGCCAGCTCTTCAGCCTCGACCCGGACCACCCCAATGTCTTCGAACCGGGCAAGCGGCCCTTCCACACGATCATTCCGGCCTTCGCCTACAAGCAGGTTGATGGCGACTATCAGCCCTGGATGAGCTTTGGCCTGATGGGCGGCGGGATGCAGCCGCAGGGCCATACGCAGATCATCCTCAACCTGATCGACTTTGACATGGGCCTGCAGGAGGCCGGCGATGCGGCCCGCTGGGAGCATACCGGCGGCTGCGAGCCGACCGACGACTATTCAGGCGACCCGTGCATCAACGATATGGGCGTCGTTCATCTGGAAAGCGGGATCCCGCCGGAAACGCGCGCCGAGCTTGAGCGCCGTGGCTATACGGTCGAGTGCTGTGAGGCCAATGGCGGCGGCTATCAAGCGATCATGAAGGACTTTGAGTCCGGCGCATGGATCGCGGCGACCGAGATGCGCAAGGATGGTGTCGCGGGCGGGTTCTAGCCTGTCTCAGACGAGCGATTTGCGCATGTGTATGATGGTGTTGGGCAGGCCGTTGGCGCCTGTCCGCACTTCACGGTGGAAAGCGGTGTAGCCGCGCACCTTGTAGAGAGGTTCACCTGGCACAGTGGAGCCGAGCTCTATCGTCCTGAAGCCAGCCTCACGCGCAGCATTCTCCCCAAGCTCCAGAAGAAGCGTGCCGAGCCCTTTTCGGATCCATTCGGGATGGGTGTACATGGCCCGGATGCGTGCGGCGTGGATCGCCGGGTCTGCAAGGCTGTCATCGCGCCCCGACGTGGTGTCGCCGCCAAAAAGTGTGCGGCGTTTCCCCCACCCCCCGCAGGCCACCATGACTGTGGTGCCGCCTGCCTCTGTCTCGATCACGAAATAGGTCTGGTCATTGATCAGCGTCTTGTCGACGCCCATCGACTCCCGCGCGGCGGCGATTTCATCATCGCTCAGAAACTCACGCATATTGTGTTCGATGGAAGCCGCCATGAGGTCCATGATGGCTGGAATATCGTCGAGCGTTGCAATCCGGTGTGTGAAGCGGTCCGTCAATCGAAGCTCCTCTTGCAGTGTCCTGGGCAGGGTAGATGGGCGGGGCGGCGGCGGTCTTATGCCAGGGGCCAGAAGAACGGAATGACCAGCATGGCCACAGCGAAGAATAGAAGGTTCAGCGGCAGGCCGATGCGGACGAAGTCGCTGAACTTGTAGCCGCCGGCGGTGTAGACCAGCGTATTGGTCTGATAGCCAATGGGCGTGGCAAAGCTGGCGCTGGCTGCGAACATGACCGCGACGACGAAGGCGCGCGGGTCCACGCCGAGGGTCTGGGCGAGGCCGATGGCGATGGGCGTCATCAGGATGGCGGTGGCATTGTTGGAGATGACCTCTGTCATGGTGGAGGTCAGCAGATAGACAACAGCCAGCGCGGCCAGCGGGCCGAAGACGCCGACAGGGGCGGCGATGGAATTGACGAGCAGGGCGGCGGCGCCTGAATTTTCCAGCGCCATGCCGAGGGTCAGCATGCCGAAGATGAGCATGAGAATATCCCACTGGATCGCCTTATAGGCCTCCTGATGATCAAGGCAGCCAAGCGCGATGACGAGGGCTGCCGCGCTCAGCGCGAGGCCGGCAATGGGCATGACGCCAAGGGCGGCCAGCACCATCACGGCGAGGACGGCCCCGATGGCAATCGGCGCCTTGTCCCGGCGCAGCGGGCGTTCCGAGGTCTCTGTCAGATTGCTCAGCATGATGTCGTCGAACATCTGGCGCAGGCCTGCCGGCGGGCCTTCGACAAGGACGGTATCGCCGATATTGAACCGGATGCCCCGGCCTTCGAGGCTGATATTTTCCCCGCGCCGGTGAATGGCGAGCGCATAGACGCCGTAAAGACGCACAAGACCTGCTCCGACAATCGGCCGGCCGACAAGGCGCGATTCCGGGCCGACCACGCCTTCCATGAGAACCGTCTCGCTGGTCTGGACCGGTTCGATGGCATGGCGCTGGCTTTCCGAGCCCGATCCGATGGCGACATTGCCTGCCTCGCGCAGGCTGAGCATTTCAGAGACGGGTGAGCGGATGACCAGGCGGTCGCCGGCTTCGAGGACGAGGGAGGACAGCTCATCGCGGCGCGAGCGGTTGGCGCGCATGACGTCGATGACGGTGAAGCCCTTTTCGGCGGTAAAACCCGTTTCCCTGATCGTCTTGCCGACAAGGATGGAATCGACCGGGACGAGCACCTGCGCAATGAAGCGCCGGTTCTTCGTCGTCGGCAGGAGGTCCGCCAGCGTGTCGCGATGCGGCAGCAGCCAGCGGCCGGAGAGCGCGAGATAGGCCGTGCCGGCAATCGCCATGAGGAGGCCCGCGCCGGTGATCTCGAAAATGCCGAAGTGCTCAAGGCCCGCATCATGGGCCACGCCATCGACGAGGAGGTTGGTCGATGTGCCGATCAGCGTCGTCATGCCGCCAAAGATCGAGGCGAAGGAGAGCGGGATGAGAAGGCGGGAGGCTGATGTGCCTATGGTCTGGGCAAGGCGGATCGCCACCGGGATCAGGATGACCACGATGGGGGTGTTGTTCATGAAAGCCGACAGCGTCACCACAATCGACATGAGCGCCAGGATCGCGACGGAAGGGGTCCAGTTCTTCGCAATGCGGATGACCTGATTACCGGCCGCAGCGATCACACCGGTCCGCTCCAGCGCGGCGGAGAGGACGAACGTGGCGGCGATGGTGGTCGGCGCGGCGTTGGAAAACACGCTGAGCGCTTCGGGTACCGACAGGATGCCCGTGAGCAGCAGGGCCGACATGGCGAGAAGCGCGACCACGTCAGCGGGGATCTTCTCGCGCAGGAAGCTGACGAAAACGGCAATCAGCAGCGCGAAGACGAGCGTGATCTGGAGTTCCTGCGGCAGGGTCAAGTCGGGCATGAAAGGGAAACCGGTGTCATTTCGCTCTATCGATAGATGACGACAGGTTCGGTCAACGCAATGGTCATTTTAGAAATGCTCGACGCTTGAGGCATGCGAATCTGCGCGGCGAGCAGATGGCTTGCCCTAGCGCTCGGATTTCAGCCTGTAGAGAAGCTCAAGGGCCTCGCGCGGGGTGAGGTCGTCCGGGCTGACGGCGTCGAGAAGTTTGAGAGCTGGGTGATCCTCTGCCGACTCGAAGGGGTCGGGCTCTTCTGCGACGGACGCAAAGAGCGGCAGGGCCTCGACGGCGCCGGGCTTTGTCTCGAGCTTCTTGAGCACCTGTTCGGCGCGGCGCACCGCCCGTTTTGGCAGACCGGCAAGCCGCGCGACCTGAACGCCATAGGACCGGTCGGCTGCGCCGGGCGCGACGTCGTGCAGGAAGACAAGCTCATCCTTCCACTCCTTGGCGCGCAGCGAGAAGTTGGCTGCGCAGGCCAGTTCATCGGCCAGGCCTGTCAGCTCATGATAATGGGTGGCGAAGAGCGCGCGGCACTTGTTGATATTGTGCAGGTGTTCGACAGCCGACCAGGCGATGGCAAGGCCGTCATAGGTGGAGGTGCCGCGGCCCACCTCATCGAGAATGACGAAGCTGTTCTCCGTCGCCTGATTCAGGATGGCTGCGGTCTCGACCATTTCGACCATGAAGGTGGAGCGCCCGCGCGAAAGATCGTCAGAGGCACCGACCCGGGAGAAGATACGGTCTGAAAGGCCGAGGGTCAGTGATTTTGCCGGGACGAACAGGCCGGCCTGCGCGAGGATGACAGCCAGACAGGCCTGCCGCAGATAGGTCGACTTGCCGGCCATGTTGGGACCGGTGACGAGCGCAAGGCGGGGGCCGGTCTCGCCCGCCGCGTCGAGTGTCAGGTCGTTGGCGGTAAAGCCTTCGCCTTCAGCCTTCAGCGCGGCCTCGACGACGGGGTGGCGAAGCCCTGATGCCTGGAAAACGGGCGTGGCTGCGATCTCGGGCCGGACGGCATCATTGCGGTCGGCCCATTCGGCGGCGGCCGTTGCCACATCGATGCTGGCCAGCGCGTGGGCGGCCGCGGAAATGGCGTCATTGACCGCCTCCACGCGCAGGCAAAGCTCCTGGTAGAGCTCCATCTCGCGGGTCTGTGAGGCTTCCTCGGCGCGGGATATGCGGCCGGCAAGGTCTGACAGTTCGGCTGTGGAAAAACGGATGTTGGAGGCGAGGGTCTGGCGGTGGATGAAGGTTTCCGCGTGCGGCGGCTTCAGCAGCGCATCGCCGTGGCGGGCGGGGACGTCGATGAAATAGCCGAGCACATTGTTGAACTTGATCTTCAGCGCGCTGATGCCCGTCTCGTCGCAATAGCGGGCCTGAAGCTCCGCGATGATCTGGCGGCTGTCGCGGCGCAGCGAGCGGGACTCGTCCAGCGTCTGGTCCCAGCCATCGGCGATGAAGCCGCCATCGCGGGCAAGGGTCGGCAGGCTTTCGGCGAGGGCATCGGCAAGGTCGCTGGCGAGCGCTGCCAGCGCTTCGTTCCTGGCCGGGTCGAGGGCCTGGACGGCTTCTGCCACGTCTTCGGGCAAGCCGGTCTGCAGGCTGGAGAGGGCCTCTGCGAGTGCGCCGCCTTCACGAACGGCGTTTGCAATGGCCTGAAGGTCGCGTGGGCCGCCCCGCTCGAGCCGGATCCGGGTCCGGGCGCGCTCCAGATCGGGCACGGCTTTCAGGCAGGCGCGGATATCGGCGCGAAGGTCTGTTTCCGACAGGAAGAAGGAGACCGCGTCATAGCGCCGCTCAATGATGTCGCGGTCGCATTCTGGCCGGGAGAGACGGTCTGCGAAGAGACGTGCGCCGGGGGCGGTCAGCGTGCAGTCGACTGTGGCGAGCAGCGTGCCTTTTCGCCCGCCCTGTATGGCCTGGTCGATTTCGAGACTGGCGCGGGTGGCCGGGTCGATGGAGAGCGTGCTTGTCCTTGCGCGGCGACGGGGCGGGTCGAGGCGAATATCGGCGCCCGCCTGTGTGAGGCTGAGATAGTCCAGAAGGACGCCGCAGGCGGCAAGTTCTGCCTTGCTGAAACTGCCGAAACCATCGAGGGCAGCGAGGCCATAGGCGGACTTCAGCGCCGCTTCCCCGGATGAAGGACTGGCAGCCCCGTTCGGCCGGCGGGTGACCGGGATCTGCAGTGCAGACATGACCTGCGCGACGAGCGGGCGGGCGTCATCCTCATCCGTGACAAGGAGCTCGCTGATCGGCAGGCTGGCCAGTTCCTCGCCCAGCGTATCTGGCGAGACCTCCCGGATTTCGAAAGCGCCGGTGGACACGTCGCAGGCCGCGATCGCAGCATCCGCCCCGCCCGTCGTCAGCGCAATGGCGGCAAGCGTCTGTCCCCGGCGCGCCGAGAGGATCGTGTCCTCAGTAATTGTGCCGGGCGTGACAACGCGCACGACTTCGCGGTTCACAATGGCCTTGGAGCCGCGTTTCTTCGCTTCGGCCGGGCTCTCTGTCTGCTCACAGACGGCGACGCGTTCGCCGGATTTGATGAGCCGGGCGAGATAGGCTTCGGACGCGTGATAGGGCACGCCCGCCATGGGAATGGGCTTGCCCTCATGTTCGCCGCGCGCGGTCAGCGTGATGTCGAGGATCTCTGCGGCGCGGACGGCATCCTCAAAGAACAACTCGTAGAAGTCACCCATGCGGAAGAAAAGCAGGGCATCGGCGTGCCTCGACTTTATGTCGAGATATTGCGCCATGAAGGGGGTCGGCGCCTTGCTTTCTGGCGGGGGGCGGGTCGCTGTGTCGGGCATGGGGGTAAGCTTAACGGATTCGCAGGGCGTGTGCGCAACCGAAATAACCAGCGTTCGCCGGGTTGTCGCCCCATCCGCAGCGGCTTAGAGACGGTCGTCAGAAACATTATCAGTATCAGTGCAAATCCGAAGGCCAGCCGCCATGACGTCCAAGCGTCCGACATTCACCGACAAGGAAGCGCTCGACTTCCACAGCCAGCCCCAGCCCGGCAAGCTGTCGGTCACCCCGACGAAGCCTATGGCCACCCAGCGCGATCTGTCGCTTGCCTATAGTCCAGGCGTGGCCGTGCCGGTGAAGGCGATCGCGGAAAACGAAGACCTGGCCTATGAGTATACGTCCAAGGGCAACATGGTCGCCGTGATCTCCAACGGGACGGCGATCCTGGGTCTTGGGGATCTTGGCGCGATGGCGTCGAAGCCCGTGATGGAAGGCAAGTCCGTCCTGTTCAAGCGCTTCGCCGATGTGGATTCGGTCGATGTCGAGGTGTTCACCAAGGACACCGAGGAAATCATCAGCACCGTCAAGCATATCGGTGAGACCTGGGGCGGCATCAATCTGGAAGATATTGCCAGCCCGGAATGCTTCATCATCGAGAGCCGGCTGCGCGAGGAGCTGGATATCCCGGTCTTCCACGATGACCAGCATGGCACCGCCATCATTGCTGCGGCCGGTCTGATCAATGCGTGTCATATCACCGGCCGCAAGCTGGAAGATGTAAAGATTGCCGTTTCCGGCGCCGGTGCTGCAGGTCTCTCCTGTGCGGGGCTGATCCGGCATCTCGGCGTGAAGCCGGAAAACATCCTGATGTGCGACTCCAGCGGAGTCGTCTATGAGGGCCGCACCGAGAAGATGGACCAGTTCAAGTCCGCTTTTGCGGTGAAGACCGAAAAGCGCACCCTGACCGAAGCCATGGAAGGCGCTGATGTCCTGCTGGGGCTCTCCATCGCGGGTGCGGTGACGCAGGACATGATCAAGGGGATGGCGAAGGACCCGATCATCTTCGCCATGGCGAACCCGGACCCGGAAATCACGCCGGAAGAGATCAAGCAGGTGCGCGACGATGCGATCATCGCCACGGGCCGCTCCGACTATCCCAACCAGGTCAATAACGTTCTCGGCTTCCCGTATATCTTCCGCGGCGCGCTCGATGTGCGCGCCCGGTCGATCAATGAGGAAATGAAGGTTGCCGCCGCGCAGGCGCTTGCAGAGCTCGCGCGCGAGGATGTGCCGGACGAAGTGGCCGCCGCCTATCATGGCTCGCGCCCGCAATTTGGCCGCGACTATATCATTCCGACCCCGTTCGATCCGCGTCTCATCAGCTTTGTGCCGCCTTTCGTGGCGCAGGCTGCGATGGATACGGGTGTTGCGCGTAAGGAAATCCCGGACATGGACGAGTATCGCCGCTCGCTGGCGCGCCGTCTGGATCCGACGGCGTCCTTCGTGCAGAGCGTGCAGGCGGCCGTGCGTGAGAAGAAAGCGCGGATCGTGTTTGCGGAGGGCGAGGAGCCGAGCGTCGTTCGCGCCGCCTACTCGTTCAAGAACCAGGGCCTTGGCGAGCCGGTGCTTATCGGCCGCGAAGAGCAGGTGACCCGGTCCATGCAGCAGATGGGCGTGCCGGAAGGCTCGCTTGAGATCATCAATGCGCGCCTGTCGGACCGCAATCCGGAATATACCGACTATCTCTATGACCGTCTCAAGCGGCAGGGCTTCCTGCGCCGCGATGCGCAGCGTCTGGTCAATCAGGACCGGAACGTCTTCGGGTCCTGCATGCTGAAATTCGGCGATGCCGATGGCATGATTACGGGTGTCACGCGCAACTATGATGTCGCGCTCAAGGATGTGCAGACCGTTCTGGACCCGATTCCGGGCAGGCAGGTCATCGGCATGTCCATGGTGATCAATCGCGGCAAGACGATCTTCATCGCCGACACCTCCATCACGGAACTGCCGGTGGCAGAGGATCTTGTCGGGATCGCGCGGGAATCGGCAAGCTCGGTCAAGGCGCTTGGCTTTACGCCGCGCGTGGCGTTCGTCTCCTACTCGACCTTCGGCAACCCGATGGGCGAGCGCGCGGAGAAAGTCCGCGAGGCCGTCGCCATGCTGGATGCGCGCGACGATGTCGACTTCGAATATGAAGGCGACATGTCCGTGGATGTCGCAATGAATCCGGGCCACAAGCTGGTCTATCCGTTCTCGCGCCTCACCGATTCTGCGAACGTGCTCGTGATGCCGGCGATCCATTCAGCCGCTATCGCGACCAAGCTGCTGACCTCAATGAGCCGGGCAACGGTGATCGGGCCGATCCTGCTGGGCTTCGAGAAGCCGGTTCAGATCGCCTCGCTGGGCGCCACGGTGAACGATATCGTGAACCTTGCGACCTTCGCCGCCTTCGACATCGACAAGCTGGGCCACATCAAGCCGGCAGAATAAGCCGGCCGGTCCGGCCCAGATTTCAATCCTGCGATCCGCTGTCGATTGCGCCCGGTAGGCTTGCCGGGCGCTGCGCCTGCCTGATCCACTCGATCACGCACAGACCGACGGCGATCATGCCCAGCCAGAAGGTCACGATGAAGACGGTGTAATAGCCATCGGACTCGATCATCGCGCCCAGCCAGGGACGGCCAAGCGTGCCGATCAGCATGCTGAGCGAGGCCAGAAGCGCATACTGAACCGCGGCAAAGCGGGGATTCACCACCGACGTCAGGAAGGCCACGATGGCCACGCTGGCAAAGCCGCCGGCGAGGTTTTCTGCTGCGATCGCCATCATGAGCCGTGCCATGCGCTGGCCCTGATCTGGCGCGACCGGGTCAGGATTGATCGTGGCGGCCCAGCCGGCAAACTCCCGCAGGGGGGCGCCGAGATGGGTAAACTGCAGGAAGGCGTCCATGGCCGCGCCGCCAGCCGACAGGTCTGCGAAAAGAAGATTGGTCGCGGCGGCCAGGAAGGCGCCGAGGAGCAGGACAGGCATGCGGCCGACGAAGGTGATGACCGCTGCGCCAAGCGCCGCGCCGGCAATCGTCATGATCACGCCGAAGAATTTTGACGCGATGGCGACGTCATCCAGGGAGTGGTGCAGTGCGCCGAACCGGTCGTCGAGATAGAACGGATAGGCGAATGCGCCCCAGACGGAGTCGGTGAAACGGTAGGTCAGCGCCAGAAGAAGGACCAGAAGGGCGCCCCATTTCAGCCGTCCGATCAACTCCAGCAGCGGATCAAAGATCGCGCGGAAGAGGGAGGCCATGATTTTTTCAAAACGGCCCGTTCCGGGCTCGGCCACTTCGATCCTGGCAGGCACCGCCTTGTGGTGGCGAAGCAGGTAAACCGACAGGAGCGCCGGAAGCAGCACGGTGAGGCCGATGATGATCGGCCCCTGATTGCGCACGAAGGCGGCTGGGCTGGGCGGCTCTGCGGCCGTGAAAGTGCGCACCATGAAAATGGTGATCATCAGACCCGCGCCGATCCAGGAGAGGGCGACGAGGCCGGCGAACCGGTCGCGGACGAGGCGCGGCAGGCTGGCGAGAAATGTGACCCGTTCGGCCTCGCTCTCCTCTGAGGCTTCGGGTTCGGGGGCGATAAGCGAGCCGGTAACGGCAAGAAAGAGCATCGCCGCAATGATGAGATAGACCGCAACCCAGCCGATACGCGCAGCCAGAAGCAGGGCGATAAAGCCGGTCACGAAGATGGAGGCGCGATAGCCGAACTGATAAAGCGCCGACATCAGATCCTTGTCTTCCTCAGACCTGGCAACCTCGATCCGCCAGGCATCGAGCACGATGTCATGCGTGGCGGACATCAGCGCGATCAGAAGCGCGATGATGGCGACATAGCCGATATTGCTGATCGGATCGGAGATAGCGAGGATAGCGAGCAGCGCAGCCATCGGGACCTGAAACAGGATCAGCCATGAGCGGCGCGGCCCGAAGGGCATGAGGGGCGGTGATTTCGGAGTCTGGAAGGCCGGGGCCCAGAGGTATTTGAAGGAATAGCCAAGGGTAATGATCGACAGAACACCAATGGTGGACGGGTTGACCCCGCCCTGTGTCAGCCAGGCATTGAGCGTGCCGAGGACCGCGCCATAGGGCAGACCGGCGGCCAGCGACAGGAGCAGCATGGCGAGCATGCGCCGGTCTTTCAGCGCGCGGAAGGCACGCGACCAGCGTGGACCGGACGGGGCGGCGGCTGTGTCGTCTGCAGCGTGGCTCATGCGGCGCCCTGCTGGCGCGCGGTCCAGTCGGTGGCGAGGCGGCGCAGCGCCTCTGCGTCGAGCGGCTTTGCGGCAACGCCGTTGGCGCCGGCCTTGCGGGCGCGGCGTTCGATTTCGGGATCGATTTCGGCAGAGATGGCAATGATAGGCATTGTCTGACCGGCCTTTCTGAGGGCTTTCATCGCTTCATAACCGTCCATGATCGGCATGCGCAAATCCATTAGTATCAGGCCGGGCGTCACGGTTTCTGCAAGGTCGATCGCTTCGCGGCCAGTCGAGGCCACAGTGACGGAGAAACCGGCAGATTCCAAGGCGCGTCTTGCAATGAGGGCGTTCACGGGATTGTCGTCGGCGATGAGGACGCGGCCCTCGGCGGCCGGACGGTCTTCTTCCTCGCGTGAGGCGACACCATGCGAGGCGAGCAGGGCGCGCTCGACAAGGGAGGAATTGCGCAAGGGGCGCACAAGCCAGCCAGCGACACCCAGCTCATGGAAATGGCTGAGCTGTCCACGATCTGCCGGGCGGACGACGATGAGGACGGGGGCGATCTTTGTGAGGGCCTTCACCTGCCGTTCGGAGAGTTCCGCGGCGGCCATGATGAGGTCGGGCCTGGCTGCCCTGGCCTGGGCGGCGGTTTCGATGAGCTGGATCTGCGCGCCCTGATCCTTGAGGGCGCCCCAGGCCGACAGGGCGGTCGAGGTGGGCAGGCCGGCAAAGGCGATGGTCTGGCCGGTGAGCTGGCCGCCTAGTCTTTCATCAAGCGCCTCGACCATTTCAACAGGCAGCTCCGCGCTGAAACAGGCGCCGTGACCGGGCTCGCTGGCCAGGGTGATGCGCCCGCCCATTGCTTCGCTGAGACGTTTGACGATGGCGAGGCCCAGACCCACGCCGCCATCCTTGCGCGCGTCATCTGCGGAGGTCTGACGGAAGGCGTCGAACAGCTTTGCCTGGTCCTTCGGCGCAATGCCGGGGCCTGTGTCGCGCACGGTGAGGTGGAGCGCGCCGTCCTTGAAATCCATATCGACAAGTACGCCGCCTGTTTCGGTGAATTTCAGCGCATTGCCGATCAGGTTGAACAGGATCTGGCGGAGCTTGCCGGCGTCTGCCTTGAGCTGGGCGGGGACGCCCGTCCGGCAGAGCACGCCGAGGTCAAGACCGGCGGCGTGTGCGCGCGGGGAGAGAAGTTCGGTCACCTCACGGGCAAGATCGCGTACATCGAAGACTTCCAGCTCGAGCTCGGACGAGCCCGTATCGAGGCGGGCATAATCGAGAACATTGTTGAGCAGATCGAGCAGGCGCGCCCCCGAGGCGCGGATCGCTTCGGCATATTCCTTCTGGGCCGGATCCAGATCCGTTTCGAGGAGCAGGGACACCGTGCCGAGAATACCGTTCAGAGGCGTGCGGATCTCATGACTGGTCGTCGCAAGAAAAGCCTGTTCGGGCGAGAGTCTGTGGGTCATGGCGCGAGGTATACCCTCAAAAATTGAGGAAACGCTTAAACACCGCGCCGGACGGGCGGTGTCTTCACCATGTGCCGCGCATCAGGTCAGTGTGCGAGTTTCGGCTCCAGCGCGCCCTGTTCGTCCGCGACGCGGCGGCGGTAGCTGAGGGCTTCGGCGACGTGGACGCGCCTGACTCCGCCGGCGCCGTCGAGGTCTGCGATGGTGCGGGCGACCTTGAGGACGCGGTGATAGGCGCGGGCCGACAGGGCCAGCTTGGCGGCGGCGTCGGAAAGCAGGGCGCTCGCCGCCTCATCCGGAGAGGCAATATCAACGAGGCGGCGGGCCGAGGCGTCGGCATTGATGGCGCGGCGGCCTTCGTCAGGGTGGTGGTCCTGATAGCGTTCGGTCTGGATGTTGCGCGCCGCCGCAACGCGTCTGGCGGCTTCGGCCGTGCCTTCGGTTGGAGCGGGCAGGGCAAGGTCCATGGCTGTGACTGGCGGTGTGTCGTAGAAGAGGTCTATACGGTCGAAGAATGGCCCGGAGATGCGCGACTGATACTGGCGCGCGCAAGACGGGCCCCTCCGGCAGGCCCCGTCGCCGGGGCCCCCGCCGCAGCGGCAGGGGTTCATGGCCGCAATCAGCTGGAACCGGGCCGGGTATCGGACATGGCGGTTGGCGCGGGAGATAACGACGGCGCCATCCTCCAGCGGCTGGCGCAGGCTGTCGAGAACCTGCGCGGGAAATTCCGGTATTATGGCGCAAACTCACCAAATATGGTGATTATCCAAAAACGGCCATAAACCCCACGAAGCAAACGAAAAACAGCGCGACCCATAACAGGTCGCGCCATTTGAATTGCGGCGTGTAGTCGGGTTCGTCGTTCCAGCTCATGAATACTGCTCTGCCTCAGTTCGCATTAATGATTCGAAACACCGGACTCAGAGTCGCCGCTTTGTCAATACGTCCGCCCGTGCTAGCTTGTGATCCTTCAGGGAAGTGATTCGAAATGGGCCAACATATTCAGTTCGACAGAGAGAAGTTCAAAGACGCCATCTGGACGGTTGCATCTCTGTGCCCGCCCGAAGAGCTTGGAAACGTGAAGCTGCATAAGATCCTCTATTTTGCAGACATGCTAACGTTTCTGGATGAGGGTCGGCCCCTCACTGGTGTTGAATATCTCAAGCAGAAATTTGGCCCGACCGCCCGATACCTTACAGCCGCAGTCGCTGAGCTGGCCGCTGAGGGGCTTCTGTCTGTTGAGGAAACTGATTATCACGGCTTCCTCAAAAAGACTTACGTGCCCCATGGCGCGCCGCGCATAACTCGTCTTTCGGAGGCAGAAATCACTCTTTTGAGGGAAGTATCTGAGTACGTCAGAGGTAAGAGCGCCAAGGAAATAAGCGAAATAAGCCATAATGCAGCTTGGGAGGCAGCCGAGCTAGGAGAGGTCATTCCATACACGACCGCTTTGAAATTAGCGCCAGTTGAGATTAAAGATTCTGATCGCCAGTGGGCGAAGGAGACCGCCCTAGCTTATGCGAATCAGGACTGGCCCTCGTAACCCCTATCGAATTGTCCACGCTGAGTTTTTTGAGGCCGCGTGGTATCACCAAATTGAGGAACGGTGCCCTCAGGCACACGAAGTATTGGACCAGCTGGAATGGTCGCTTGAGCGCACCCCTTCGCTTGAGGGTGAACCGTGTGACGCCTTCGAAGGTCGCGACATAAGGTTTACAGTCACGCCTAGAACGCGCCGCCTTCCATCGCTGCGCTTTTTATTTGAGATCCGTGACCGGGAAGTAGCCATTTGGCACGTTTGTGAGGCGGACTAACCTACACCTAGTCGAGAAAAATTTGCTCCGATCGCATCCATGCACTGCAACAGAAATGCCGCCGAGAAGCTGCCCCGGCTAACCTTATTCTCAAGCCCGCGCGCCGTTATCTCTATGCCCATGCCATTGAGTTTCTCAGCAAGCGAGGCGTAATCGTTATCCGTCTTGGCCAGATACTCGCGAAGCAGCGCCTTGGCCTTGTCCTCATACTCGACATTTATAGGCAGCGACTTCCTGGCCTCCGGCTTCGGCGGCGGAGAACTCTTGCGTTTTGCGGTCGCGACGGCCATTAGCGGCTCCAATCAAAAAATCACCTGATTTGGTGAAAGTAGCACTTGACCGGGCGTAGGTGAAGGGGCATATTCAACTCACCAAATATGGTGATTACGAATTATGGCTCAACACTTCCTCCTCTCCCCCGCCGCCAAGACGCTCTCGCTCGCGAAAGTGCTTCGCATGTCCGATGACGAAGCCTCGCAAGCGTTTGCTAAGCTCCGCTGGGCTGACACGGATGGTGAGCCGGTCTGCCCTGAGTGCGGATGTCTTGAGCACTATAACCTGAAAAGCCGTCCGGTCTGGAAGTGCAAAGGCTGTGGCAAACAATTCTCGATCACGTCCGGCACCATCTTTCACAGCCGCAAGCTCAGCCTTCGCGACATTCTCGGCGCAATCGCCATCTTCGTGAACGGCGCCAAAGGCTACAGCGCGCTCCAGCTCTCCCGTGACCTCTGCTGCGATTACAAGGCGGCCTTCGTGCTGCTCCACAAGCTCCGCGAAGCAATAGGCCTTGCTCGCGACGAAGGCGCGCTCTCCGGTAACGTGGAGGTCGATGGCGCGTACTTCGGAGGCTATGTGAAGCCTGCCAACCGCCGCGAAGATCGCAAGGATCGCCGCCGCAAAATTCACCAGTCCGGCAAGCGCCAAGTCGTTATCGCCATGCGCGAAACCAAAGGCCGCACGCTCACGGGTGTTGTCTCGAACGAAGCTGAGGGCGTGGCCCTGACCCGCGCCAACGTCCAAGCTGGCGCAACCGTCCATGCTGACGAGGCTGCTCATTGGGACAAGCTGGCCGCTCACTTCCCGATAAAGCGTATCAATCACCAGAAGGCTTACTCTCAGGACGGCGCGAACACCAACGCCGCTGAGAGCTTCTTTAGCCGCATCCGCCGCGCTGAAATCGGCACACACCATCATGTTGCTGGCAAGTACCTCGCTGCCTACGCAACCGAAATGGCATGGCGCGAAGATGCCCGCCGCACCGCCAACGGCTCGCAATTCGCTATGATAGTGAGCGCGGCGGCTATCGCTCCGAAGTCCGACGCATGGTCTGGATATTGGCAGGGTCGCAAATAGCACCCAGAACAAAAGGGGCTTGTTCACAAAAACGCATAACAACTTTTCGCGCGTTAGGGTGTTGTCGCGCCCACGAAACCGTGTATAAGCAGAATCGGTAGGCCCGATTTTGGGCTTTTGGAGACCAGAAATGGGCGAGAGCGAAACGAACGAACAAGAGGCTGCGGAAAATGCCTTCCGTCGCGCTCGGAGCAAAATCCAGTTTCCCTATACCGATCTGTCTAGGGCGGAGGAGTTGTGCCACGCCTTGCTTGAGATCGCGGGCCGCGCGGAAACTGAGCAGACACAGCTAGCCGTCAAGCTCGACATGTCCGCCAATGGGGGAACTTTCCGCGGGCGGCTGTCTGCGGCGAAGATGTTTGGGCTGATTGAGACACCCAGCAGCGGAGTGAGGCTCACGGGGCTAGGGCGCCAAATTCTGGAGCGGGACACCAAGGCGGCAGCGAGAGCGGAGGCCTTTACGAATGTGGAACTCTATTCCGCAATGTATGATCGCTACAATGGCTATTCGCTGCCGCCTGCTGCCGCTGTTGAGCGTCAAATGGTCGAACTTGGTGTTCCTCCAAAGCAGAAAGAGCGCGCCAGACAGGCCTTTGCTTCTTCTGCGGAGACGGCCGGATTTGTCGCGCCCAATGGACGGTTCTGCAAACCGGCGCTAGCGGCCCCTCTGCCCGACGAAAAGGAAGATTCAGAGACAACGTTCGGTGGGGGCGGCGGTGGTGGCTCCAATGATCAACGTGATCAAGCAGGATCAGCGGGGCGGGGTGGCGGCGATGCGCATAAACCAGCTCACCAAGATATGACTGATATGGCGCTTGAGTATCGACTGGTGGACCTGATTACAGAGGCGCATCAGAAAGATCCGCAAGTGGTAAGCCACATCATCGCAGTCATAACCTTCCTCAAAACAAAAGACCTGTCAGGACCGGGTCAAAAGTCTGGAGAAGGCTGATGGACCCAATATGACGACCGCTTCCTGGTCTAAGGGGGTCTAGCCACCCGCTTAGGTCAGCAGTCGCCATCTAGGGCGGCAGGGGGCGGGGCTTAGGCCTCGCCTCCACCTATCCGGTCTCGGGAATGGTCCCGCGACCAAACGATGACCGCTCAGCGGACATCAAAGTAGTAAGTAGATGTATGATTCATCTCGGTGAATCCGTCAACCGCTGATCGGTCGCAGTCTTCAGAAAGGAAGACCGATGAAAGACCCAGTGCTGACACCGGAAATGGTTCCGGTCATCAAGTTGGCCCGCAAGCTGAAAATCCCGTACTCGTGGATTTCTGCTTACTACAACGGGCTGAACTTTGGACGCATTGCTGACGTGGTTAAGGGGCGTCGTTTCCCCACGATCCCGCCAGCAACGGCACTGCCAGCAGACTTTCCGTCTGCCTAGGTAAACGGAGAGGGTGGCGATCATTCGCCACCCTTTTTGATTGTCCAGAGCTTATAAGGCCCGTTCGCATCGTGCTGCGTCGTCCAGCCCTGATCCTCGATCAAGCCTTGGTTCACGCAGACCTTCACGCACGCGCCGATACGCTTCCTTATTGTGACCAGCGTGGCCTCGTCAGCCGACAGCCCGCGCTCTGCGGCCCATAGCTCCGTGATCTGGCGTGAGGTCATAGGCCCGTCCGCCTCGCGAAGCGTGGACAGGACGAAGCGTTTCACGCTGCCTTTCTCCGCGCGATGTTTGGTGACGTATTCCTTTATCGCGTAGGTGTCCGCGTTCGGATCGAACATGCGAATAGTCGCGTCCAAGTGGTCTATGTCCACGGTGAGCTTCTTGATCTCGGCGCGGTACTTTTCGCGGAGGTCTGAAAGCTCCTTGTGCTTCGCAACTAACCCAGAAACGGTATTAGGACGGTCGTATGAAATGGCATCGGTCATAATCACCGTATATGGTGAAACCGCAATAAAAACAAGTCACCATATTTGGTGAGTTTGCGCCATAATACTGGGAAATTCAGGAAGTTCGTCGAGGAAAAGCACGCCATGATGGGCGAGTGATACTTCTCCGGGCCGGGCCTTGATCCCGCCGCCCACGAGGGCCGCCATGGAGGCCGAATGGTGCGGTGCGCGGAACGGGCGCTGGCGCGAAAGCTGTCCGCGCTCAAGCATGCCGGCGACTGACTGGATCTGCGAGACTTCCAGAAGCTCCGTGGCCGAAAGCGGCGGCAGGAGACCGGGAAGACGCTGGGCGAGCATCGACTTGCCGGAACCGGGTGGACCGCAGAAGAGGAGATTGTGCCCGCCCGCGGCCGCAATTTCGAGCACGCGTTTGGCGCCGTCCTGGCCCTTCACATCGGCAAGGTCCGCCGCGGCGACAGGCGGGGCGAGCTCTCCGGCGACCGGCGCCGGCAGGCTGGCGCGGCCCGCGAAATGGTTGATCATGGAAATGAGACTTGGCACCGCGATGGTGCCCTCTCCGGCCCAGGCCGCTTCAGGGCCGCAGACAGCCGGGCAGATCAGACGCAGCTCCATGGCCTGCGCGGCCATGGCCGCAGGCAGCACACCAAGCGTCTGACCGAGCGCGCCATCAAGAGAGAGCTCCCCGATCGCCGCATGCCCGTCCAGGGCGTCCGGCGCTATGACGCCCATGGCGGCCAGCAGGCCGAGCGCGATAGCGAGGTCATAGTGGCTGCCTTCCTTGGGCAGGTCAGCCGGCGCGAGATTGACGGTTATGCGTGTGGGTGGAATGGCAAGGCCGATGGCGGAAAAGGCGGCGCGCACACGCTCGCGGCTCTCGCCCACGGCCTTGTCCGGCAGGCCGACAATCGTGAAAAAGGGATTTCCGGAAGCGATGTGGACCTGAACGTCCACGGGCTTGGCCTCTATGCCTTCAAAGGCAAAAGTCGTGACACGGCAGACCATGGCGATTTCCTTTCCGCTCCCTGCCTAGCATACGGCCCGGAACAAAGAAAGAACGAAATCGCCCGAAGGTTAAACGGGCAGACCTAGCCTAGTCGAGACGGATGAGATCGTCGTCATCCTCATCCGGGCCGGGTGCCGGGGTCTGGACGCCGGCGGCAACATTGGCTGCCGGGTTATTGAGGGTGGGGCCTTGCACTTCCGGGACGTTGCCGAGCGGGTCGGTCTCAAGCGTGCTTTCCGGCATGCGCATGCCGGAAGGTCCGCTGGCCGGTGAGGGCGCGCCGGGACCGCGAAGGTTGAAGCCTCCGCTGGTGCTGGTCTGCGAGGCTGGTTCACCGCCTGGAATGCGAAGATTGAAGCGGGAGCCGCTTGTGGAGCTGGTCTCAGCCGAAGCCGTCTCGGACGGCGGCGCGGCGGTGACGTTTTCGGGCTCTGCCGGAACCTGTTCGGAACAGGCCGTTCCGGCAATGGCGAGCGTGAGGCCGGCGGCGACGGAAAGAGCTTTCATATTCATACCTCCAGAGTGGGGCCTAAAGTCAGGTTTTGGCAACTCTGTCTTGCACACAATCCCAGAAGATGGCGGCCGCGTCGATGCCTGTAAAGCGCTTCAGCTCCTGTATCCCCGTCGGGCTGGTGACATTGACCTCTGTCAGCTTGTCGCCAATCACATCGATCCCGACGAACAACTGGTCGCGTTTGCGAAGCTCCGGCCCGATGGCCGCGCAGATTTTGCGGTCAATGTCGCTGAGCTCGCTTGGTTCTGCGGTGCCGCCGACATGCATGTTGGAGCGGGTTTCGCCTTTCTTCGGACGCCGGTTGATCGCGCCGACCGGCTCTCCATTGACGAGGATGACGCGCTTGTCGCCATTGCTGACGGCCGGCAGGAAAGCCTGGGCGATGAGCGGCTCACGCGTGCGTTCGAGAAACATTTCCATCAGGGAGGAGAAGTTGCTGTCATCTTCCTTCATGCGGAAGACGCCCGCGCCGCCATTGCCGTAAAGCGGCTTGATAATGATGTCGCGATGACGCTGACGGAAGGCCTCAATGGCTTTCAGGTCGCGCGATATGAGCGTGTCGGGGATGATTTCGGGAAAGAGGAGGGGGAAGAGCTTTTCCGGACCGGAGCGCACGAATTCCGGATCATTGAGGACAAGTGTCTGGCCTTTCAGAAGCTCCAGCAGGTGGCAGGCGGTAATGTAGGACATGTCAAAGGGCGGATCCTGACGCATCAGGACCACATCGACATCGGCGGCAAGATCAAGCTCGCGCTCTTCACCGAACAGGCCGGGCGTTTCCTTGACGCGCTGAACCTCTGCGGGCCGGGCGCGGGCGATGAGCTTGCCGGTATCGAAGCTGAGGTGTCCGGGCTGGTAGACGAACAGCTTGTGGCCGCGTGCCTGCGCCTCTTCGGCCAGGGCGAAGGTGGTGTCTGCATTGATGTCCACCGATTCCAGCGGGTCCATCTGGATCGCAATTCGCAAGCTCATGGCGCAGGGGCCCTCCGATCATCTTTACTCGATCGCTTATATGAAGGTGATTGGGCGCCTTGATAAGCGCCGGAACGGCATTCCTTTTCGCCGCGCGCACAAAAACGCCCCTCCCGGGAAGGAAGGGGCGCACCTTGATGTTCCTGGGAAGGAAGGAACTTATTCAGGCAGGATGACGCCATCGATGGCGTGGATCACGCCGTTCGAGGTGTAGACATCGGCCATGATGACCTTGGCGCCGCCGACAGTGATGGTGCCATCGGTATTCACGACTTCGATGGTGTCGCCGCCAAGTGTTTCGACCTCGGTCGTGCCTTCAGCGATGTCCCCGGACTTGATCTTGCCGGACACCACGTGGAGCTTCAGGATGTCCTGAAGCTGGCCCTGGTTTTCGTCCATGAGCAGCGTATCCAGGGTGCCTTCCGGCAGGGCGGCGAACGCATCATTTGTCGGGGCGAAGACGGTGAATGGACCTTCGGCCTGAAGTGCTTCGGCCAGTTCAGCCTCGGTCACAGCGGTAACGAGCGTCGAAAAGCTATCCTTGGAGGCTGCGGTCTCGACGATGTTCTTCTTTTCGGACATTTCAGAATGGTGGTCCGCATAGGCGACGCTGGCACCACCAGCAAAGAGGGCGGTCGTCGCGACGGCTGCAAAGAGGGTTTTCATGAAGTGTCTCCTTTGGGTTGTGATACCGTCACTACGCGCCGCGGAGACCACTGGATCATTAAAAAAATATATTTAAAACAAGGATATAAAAACAAAATAAGATCGGCTAATACTATTGGTACGGCCCTCCAGGTGCGCTGGATCAGACCGGCGGGCGATCACTTAAACGTGAGCCTGAAAGCCCGCGGACCGAAAGCGTGGTTGGCCGAAAGCGCCCGCTGGTCCATATTCTTCCTGTCGCAGCCACAGGATCAGACCCGCCCATGATGAAAGCGTTCACCGCCCTTGCCGCCCTGGCCCTTGTCACCGGTTGCGCGCAGTCGCCCGAAGCGCCGGCGCGCACTGAAGCAGCGTCAGTTGAAGAGGCTAATGGTTTTTCCGCCATCGTGGCGCAGACCAATGTTTTCGGCTCGCTGAGCTATCGCCAGCGCATCGCCCTGCCGCAAGAAGCGATTGCCCATCTCATCGTGCGCGACGTGGACGGCGAGGGCACGCCTGTCCTGGCTGAGCAAAGCTTTGCCCTCAACGGGCGGCAGGTGCCCATCCCGTTCGAGATCGTGGTGCGCGAAGAGGCGGCCGAGGCCGAAGCCGGGCCGCTGGGATTCAGCGCCGATATTCGCATGCCGGATGGCGAGCTTCTCTGGCAGACACGCGATGAAATGACCTTCGTCGCAAACGATGCGCGCAAGGATCTCGGCATGATCATGCTGTCACCGGCAGGGGCCGGGCAGGTCACGCTGGAGGATCTGGCAGGACGAGACTGGATGATTGCGCGGCTGAATGGCGAGCCGGTGATGACCGCCGCGCCGATCACGCTGCGTATTTCCGAAGACGGCCAGATCAACGGTCAGGCCTCGTGCAATGCCTATACGGCGAGCGGCTCGGTCGAGGACAGCCTGCTGACGATCGGGCCGATTGCGCTGACCCGCAAAGCCTGCATGCCGGAGGTTATGGATCAGGAGCAGTTCTACCTCGATCTCCTGGAAAACGTCTCACAGCTCAGCCTGGATGATAACGGCCTTCTGACGATGACCGCCGATTCCGGCGAGACACTGACGGCGCGCTAATAGACGTTTCCGCCAAGCAATTCTTCATCGCTGCCGCCGCCGGTGTTGCCGGCTGGCGCGGCCTGGCGCTGGTGCGGTTCGCGCACCCGGACATAGGAGACGACGCGTTCGACGCCTTGCACGACGCTGGCGCGCTGGGCGGCGGTCTCAAGCTCTTCCTCCGAGCGGGCAAGGCCCATCAGATAGACGACCCCATTATAGGTCTCGATATTGAAATTGAGACTTTTGACATTGCGGGCCGACAGGAGCGAGGAGCGCACGCGCGCCGTGATCAGCTCGTCCGAAGCATTCGCCATGAAACCGCCGGGCTTCTCGATCTGGATCTCATTGGCCACGTCGGTGATGCGGCTCGAACTCCACGCAATCTGCTCTGCGCGCACCCGCATTTCGGGACTTGAGACGCGGCCCGACAGGAGGGCGAGACCATTGGCGACCTCCACATCCACCTCACCATAGCCGTTTTCATTCAGCAGCTTGGCCTTGATCTCATTCGACGCTGTGGCGTCATCGACCGCCTCGCCCAGCGTGCGCTCCTGGACGCTTGCAAGGCCCACGGCGCCGGCCGTGCCAACGGCGGCTGCGACACAGCCACCAAGGCTGAAGGCGCCAAGGAGCGCGGGGGCGAGGAAACGGTGAAGGACCATGGTCTGCCTCTCGATCTTCTTATACTTCAGACAAAGCCCTAGCGACCGCTTGGGGCAAAATCTGGGCGCCACTGGTCAGCAAGGTGAACAGGCCGCTTCCAGGGCTGGATGACGACCAGGTCGAACCGCCAGTCATGGGTCTGGAGCGTGCTGCGCCGTGCCGTCCAGCTGGCGGCGGCCCGGTTGATCCGCTGCCAGGAAGCAGGCGTGACTGCATTCGCGGCGCTTGTGAAGGTCTTTCGTGCCTTCACCTCGACAAAGGCGAGCGTGCGGCCACGTACCGCAATGAGGTCGATCTCTCCGACTGGGAGGCGCACCCGCCTGTCGAGGATGCGGTAGCCCTTGGCCCGCAGCCAGAGCGCGGCAAGCGTCTCGGCCCGGCGGCCGCGTGCTTCGGCCGCGGCGCGATTGCGCGCGGTCCTAGCCATTCTTTAGCTGAAGGGCGCGCTGATAGAGGTCGCGCTTTGAGAGGCCGAATACCTCCGCGACTTCGTTGGCTGCGGCCTTCATCGGCAGGCGTTGCATGGCGTCCTGCAGGGCGGTGTCGATGTCGGCGGCGCTCGCCTCCTGTCTGCCGGGCGGGCCGATCAGGATGACGATTTCTCCCTTGGGCGCGCCGGCTTCGCCATAGTGATCGGCAAGTTCACGCAGCGGCGCGGCGCGCACTTCCTCGAAGAGTTTGGTGAGTTCACGTGCGACGACGCAGTCGCGGGTCTCGCCAAGAATTTCGGCAAGGTCCGAGAGACACGCGGCCAGCCGCGAGCCGCCTTCATAGAAGATCAGCGTGGCAGGCACGGTCTTCAGGTCCTCGGCCGCCTTGCGGCGGGCGCCGGACTTCACCGGCAGGAAGCCGCAGAACATGAACTGATCGCTTGGCAGTCCGGAGGCGACAAGCCCGGCCAGCATGGCGGACGCCCCGGGGATAGGTATGACCCGCACACCGGCCTCGCGCGCCTCATGGACGAGTTTCCAGCCCGGGTCGGAGACAAGCGGCGTGCCGGCATCGGAAATCAGGGCGAGGCGTTCGCCATCCTGTAGACGCTGGAGGAGGCCGGGGCGGCGCTCTGCCCCATTATGGTCATGGTAGGGGCTCAGTTTTGCGTGAATGCCATGGGCATCCATGAGCTTGCGGGCGACCCGCGTGTCTTCGGCGAGAACTTCATCCACCGAGGCGAGCGTGTCGAGCGCGCGAAGTGTGATGTCGCGGAGGTTGCCGATCGGTGTCGACACAATATAGAGGCCGGGGTCGAGGCGCGCGGCGTTGTGTTGCGCAGGCTCCGGCCCGGCACTAGTCTCGCCAGACGGGCGGCTGTTCGTTCGAGAAGAAGGGAAACTGGATGACATTTCGGCTACCATCGCGCTTTGCGCGCCTTGCGCCAAGCCTTGCACTGGCAAGTTTTCTGCTGGTCAGCGCCTGCGCGAGCGATCCGACCCGTCCGCCAGCCCCGATCGAGACGGGTCAGACCCGGCCCGATACGCGTCCCCAGCAGTCGGACCGCCCAGACGGGATTCATGACGACCAGGGCATCACGCCAGCCGAAACCGTCGAAGAGGTCAATCCGGACTATTTCACGCCCGACTTCATGGATGGACGCGACGTCTTCCGCGTGGGTGTGCTGCTGCCCTTCTCCCACCCCAATTCCGGCGTGCGCGAGGAAGCCGAAGGCATGCTGGCCGGCATTGAAATGGCCCTGTTCGATCATGGCGGCGAGGGCATGCTGATTCTGCCGAAGGACACGGCAGGCTCGCAAAGCCTCGCCGTTTCGCAGGCCCGCGATGTGCTGGATGAGGGTGCGGATGTGATCCTTGGTCCGCTTTTCGGCACGAATATCGCCGCCATCAACCGCGAGGGCCTTGCCGGGGAGACCCAGGTGATCGGCTTCTCCAATGACCGGGACGTGGCTGGCGGCAATACATGGCTGGCCTCGATCACGCCCGAGCAGGAAGTTGCGGCGCTTGTCGACCATGCGGTCTCGCAAGGTTATCGCCAGTTTGCCTATTTCGGCCCGCAGAGCGATCTCGGCCAGCGGATCGAGACGGCGCTGCAGCGCGAGGCGAGCCGTGTCGGCGGACGCGTGGCGGCCAGCGGCTTCTATCCGGCCAGTACCCAGTCCCCCGATTCCGAGGCGCGCTATATCGCCCAGGCGGTCAATAGCGCGCAGCAAAGCGGCAGCCCGGTGGCAATCCTTATCCCGGAGCGGGGCACGCAGCTTCGCCGGGTGGCCCCTCTGCTGAGCTATTACGGGATGAGCCGGCGCGCGCAGATGATGGGGCTGTCCGGCTGGGATGACCCGGGCATCTGGCGCGAGCCGTCGCTGCGGGGCGGCTGGTTTGTCGGCCCCCCGCGTGAGGACGTCCAGTCCTTCAATACCCAGTACCAGCGCATCTATGGGCGTGCCCCAAGCTCACTGGCCGCGACGGCCTATGATGCGGCAGCCATGGTCGCGCAGCTGGGTGAGGATGGCGAGGTCACCCGCGAGGAACTGTCCTCCGAAGACGGGTTTGTGGGGGTGAACGGTCTCTTCCGTTTTGACGGGCAGGGCACGACGCAGCGGCGCCTGTCGGTCTATCAGATTTCAGGCTCGGAAGGCGCAGTCGAGATCAGCCCGGCCGCGCAGAGCTTCGATCCGGGCGTCAGCTAGACCTAACGGCTTTCTTTGTCGTCTGTCTCCGGCTCTGAAAGGCCGAGCAGGCGGCGGGCAGAGCGTCTGTGGCGGTCGCGAACCTGTGCGCCCACAATGGACAGCGCTGTGGCGAGGACAGTGGCATCATCGGCAAAGCCGAAGCCGACGATGAAGTCGGGCACGGAATCGGTCGGCATCACGAAATAGGCGAGCGCGGCAAACAGGACTGCTTTCGCCTTGCGCGGGGTGGCCGGATCGATGGCGGCGAAATAGGCCGCGGCGAGATCGTCCGCAAAGGGCAGCTTGCCTGCAAGGCGCAGGAGCTTCGGCATGAAGCCCCGGCGCGTGCGCGCCCGGTCGCTTTCCAGGGCAATTGGCAGGCGGCGCGGGCCGTCTTCACCGTTCTCTATCACAATTTCCGTTGGGTGACGCATTGGCAGGGCCTTTCTTGCCTCTATAGATCGCTCGCATCCGTCGAACGATCAAGGGAGACCTATCAGACATGAAACTTAGCTCAGACATCAGCGCAGTCATCACCGGCGGCGCATCGGGCCTCGGCGCTGCAACCGCAAAGCGTCTTGCCTCGCATGGTGTGAAGGTCGCGCTGTTCGACCTCAACGAGGAAAAGGGCGAAGCGCTCGCCAAGGAACTCGGCGGCGTTTTCTGCAAGGTGAACGTCACTGACGAAGCCTCGGTCGATGCCGGCTTCGAGAAGTCCCGCGCGGCCATCGGCCAGGAGCGTATCCTTGTAAACTGCGCCGGCACCGGCAACGCCATCAAAACGGCCTCGCGCGACAAGGAAAGCGGTGAGGTCAAACACTTCCCGCTCGACAAGTTCGACATGATCATCCAGATCAACCTGGTCGGCACCTTCCGCTGCATCGCGAAATCGGCCGCTGGCATGATGACGCTGGACCCGCTGGAAGACGGCGACCGCGGCGCGATCGTCAACACGGCATCGGTTGCCGCTGAAGACGGCCAGATCGGCCAGGCGGCCTATTCGGCCTCCAAGGGCGGTGTGGTCGGGATGACCCTGCCAATTGCCCGTGACCTCAGCCGTGAGTTCATCCGCGTGAACACGATCCTGCCGGGCATCTTCAACACCCCGCTTCTGCAGGGCGCCCCGGAGAATGTGAAGCAGGCGCTTGGCGCCCAGGTGCCGCATCCGGCGCGTCTCGGTAATCCGGAAGAGTATGCCCATCTGGCCGAGACGATGATCACCAATGGCTACTTCAACGGTGAAGACGTCCGCCTCGACGGCGCGATCCGTATGGCGCCGCGCTAAACGCGCAAACGCCCTGAAATGAGAAAAGCCCGCCTCCCAGAGAGGCGGGCTTTTTTTGGTGAGGGGCTGGGGCCGGTCCGGTGAGCCTAGCGTGCTTGCGGACGCATGATCTGGCCGGACAGATTGGCGAGAACGTCGTGCGCGTCGAAATAGGCCGGGTCGTCCGGCGAGGGGCCGCGGCCCAGAAGAATCTCGGCAGAGGCTTCAAAACGTGTCACTTCACGATAGTCCGGCGCGCGTGAATAGAACGGATCGTCAAACGCGCCCCAGTGATAGGGATAATAGGCCACGGCGCGCCCATGCGGCCCATAGAAACGGTAGTACGGGCTGAAATAGCTGTAATTGTAGCCACCTCCAACCGGAACCAGATTGCTGTCGGCATCCGTCGTCCGGCGGACCATGCGGAAATTGTCATAGCCGTTCTGCACGGTGAGCTCGGCCGCGCGGTAGAGAAGATAGGTCTCAACCGTCTGGCGGTCGGTCAGGCTGTTGCCGGAGAAAGTGACGACCCAGCGATTCTGTTCGATCTGCTGGTTGGTATAGCCACGATCAGAGGGGGTCGCGGCCTGGTAAGGCGTGGCTGTCGCGCAGGCGCCCAGCGCCGCCAGGGATGCGAGTGCGGGGATGAGATATTTTCTGGTCATGGTTCTGAACCCTGTCCTGTTTCTTTTGAAACTATAGCGCGCGAAACTGAATGCCAGACAACGATGCGCCGACTCTGCTGCCATTGTTGCAGGGCCAGCTGCATTCTACCGCGTTCCGCGCGGCGGGTAATCCTTCTTCTCAACGAATTTGATGGTCTCGATTACATCATCGAGGGCGGGCCGGGCAAAGGGGACCGACTGGACCCAGCCCATATGATAGTTCTCGCCCTTGAAGACGAGCAGGGCAGGCTCTGCAAAGACGTCTGGCTCATCGTCATTGATGGCACTGGACGTAAAGAGGCCGAATTCATCGACAAAGTCCGCGCCAACCCCATAGGCAACAGGCAGATCGCCCAGCTCCCAGTCGCTATGAGCTTTGTCTGCGCGGGACTTTTCTTCCATCGTTGCGGCGACAACGCTGATACCGGCATCGGCGATATCGCTGAGCTTGCCGGAAAGTTCCTGTAGCTGCTTCTTGCAAAGTGGGCAGTGAAGGCCGCGATAGACCACGATCATGCGCCACGGATGTGCCACGTCGTCCTGCTCGCTGAGGGTCCAGTTCGTGCCATTGATGAGATTGAGGGAAAGGGGGCCTTCTGGCTGGCCTGGCTTTATCTGCGTCATGTGCGCTCCTGAATATTCGGCTGTGCGAAGCCAACAGGTGAGAGGCGGCCACGTTCCGGTATTCATATGGCAAGACAAAAAAAGCCCGCGGGTTTGACGCCGCGGGCTTTCGTGAATGAGTTTGCCTTGAGGGCGGTGCCTAGGCTGGCTGGTTACCGAAGACGGCTTTCACTTCGAGGAATTCCTCAAAGCCATAATCGCCCCATTCGCGGCCGATGCCGGACTGCTTGTAGCCGCCGAAGGCGCCTGTTGCGAAGTCCGGGCCTGCGCCGTTGATGTGGACGTTACCGGCACGGATCTTGTTGCCGACTTCGCGCGCATGTTTGATATCGCCGGACTGCACATAGGAGGACAGGCCATAGACCGTGTCGTTCGCGATGCGGATCGCGTCTTCCTCAGTGTCATAAGGCAGGATGCAGAGGACCGGGCCAAAGATTTCCTCACGCGCGATGGTCATGTCATTGGTGACATTCGCAAACACGGTCGGCTTGGCGAAATAGCCCTTGTTGAAGCCTTCCGGACGGCCCGTGCCGCCGGTGACGAGCGTTGCGCCTTCGTCGATGCCCTTCTGGATGAGGTCCTGGACCTTGTTCCACTGATTGCCGTTGGCAATGGGGCCCATGGCGCCCTTCGGGGCGTCGGCGCCCGCGCCGACCTTCACCTTCTCAGCCGTCGCCTTGGCGATGGCGATGGCCTCATCCTGCTTGTCGCGCTGGACCAGCATACGGGACGGGGCGTTACAGGACTGGCCGGTATTGGTCATCATGTTCATGACGCCGCCAGCGACAGCCTTGTTGAGGTCTGCGTCCGGCAGGACAACATTTGGCGACTTGCCGCCAAGCTCCAGCGCAACGCGCTTGACCGTCGGGGCGGCAGCCTGGCTGACGAGAACGCCTGCCCGGGTGGAGCCGGTGAAGCTCATCATGTCGATGCCGGGGTGCTGGGACATGTAGGCACCAACGCCCGGGCCGTCGCCATTGACGAGGTTGAAGACACCAGGGGGCACGCCGGCATCATGCATGATCTCGGCAACGATCATTGCGTCGAGCGGTGCGATTTCAGACGGTTTGAGAACCATGGTGCAGCCCGTCGCGATGGCTGGGGCCACCTTGCAGGCGATCTGGTTCTGCGGCCAGTTCCACGGCGTAATGAAACCGCAGACGCCGATCGGCTCCTTGCGGATCAGGGTGGCGCCGCGCTCTTCTTCCCACTTGTATTCGCGCAGGATCTTGGCAGCGGCCATATAGTGACCCATGCCGGCAGGAACCTGGGCGGCGTTGGCAAGCCACATCGGCGCGCCCATCTCGTCGGAGATGGCCTTTGCCATGTCGCTGGCGCGTTCCTGGATGCCGGCCGCGATCTTCTCCAGCAGCTCTGCGCGGAACTCAACCGAGGTCTGGGAGAAGGATTCGAAAGCTGTGCGGGCCGCCTCGACAGCCTTGTCCACATCGGCTTCCGACCCAAGGGAAATCCGTGCAAATGGCTCTTCAGTGGCCGGGTTTTCGACCTCAAGCGTGCGCGGCTGTACCGGATCGACCCACTCGCCGTTGATATAGAATTTGAGATAGTCCTGCATGATTGTCCTCCGCTGGGTGAGCTGTCTCAGCCCGTATCTAGGTATGCGAGGCGGCAAATAAAAGCGCTATCGCCCCGTCACCCTTCATGAATTCCGATTAAGCCTCAGCCGGGTGCGCCGGCGCCCGTGAGGCCGCGGCGTGTCTCCAGATAGGTGGCAAAGCTCGCCAGCCAGTGACTGCCGGAATAGTGAACGTCCGAGACCGCCGCGATGCCGGTCTCGCGGTGAACTTCCGCAGCCGCCAGCAGGCTGTCGCGGCGTGGATCGTCTTCCGGCAGACCGGCGGCGATGCCTTCCAGAGCCCAGGCGCGCGAGAGGTTCACCCCGTCGAGATGGACAAGCTTGCCGTCGGACGGGTCCAGTACGATGCCAGGCTCCAGCCAGTCGGCGCTGCCATCCTCCGGCAGGCCGGGCAGGAAATCCGAGAGCCAGGCCGCGAAGTCCGCCGGGTCAAGGATGCGCCGCATCAGATCGGCCTCCATGAGACAGGGCGAGAGAAAGTCCTCGCCCGAGGGCTCATAGCCGATGGGGCAATTGGTGTCGCCCATGTGGAAGTCGCGGATCTTGCCGGTCAGCGTCTCTTCCAGCGCCTCATTCCCCACCGTGCGGGCATAATCGAGCATGAGGCCGAAGGCGAACGCGGTCTGGTTATGGGTGCCGAGCCGGATCGGATAGGAGAGCTTTGGCAGCCAGTCCATCGTATTGGCGACAATCTGGTCTTCGAGCGGGCGCAGCGTCTCACGCCATTGCGAGAGCTGCGGGTCGTCGCTCTCTTCGAGTTCGGCGACAAGCTGCAGATACCAGGCGATGCCATAGGGCCGCTCGAAGGAGGCGCGGTCCTCGCCCTGGATGTAGGCAAGGTCGCCGGCGAGGTTCTCCTCGGTGAAGCTCTGGGCGAGCGCGGTGCGTATTTCTTCTTCGAGCGCGGTATCCGGGGCTGTGGTCAGGATGCGGGTCAGCAGCCAGTGGCCATGGACAGATGAGTGCCAGTCGAAACAGCCATAGAAGGTCGGCGTCAGCTCATGTGGCGGGAGGGCGTCCTGGTCCGAATTGAGGACATGGCTGATCTTGTTCGGGTATTCGCGGTGAACGCAATCAAGGGCGAGGCGGGCAAACCGGTCGGTCCGCGCGGGCGCTTCTGCGGGGGTGGTCTTGCTACTCATGCGCTCGGCGTCCTGCGCTGAAGCGGCCTGGGCCGGCAGGAAGGCCAGCATGGCGGCGGCAAGGGCGGGCTTGATGGAGGCTTTGGCCACGTCGTCGCAACTCCTTCTGTCATGTCAGGCGAAGGCTAGTGGCGGGGGTTAGCGGGCGCAAGCAAAAGGGCCGACGCACCGGCCGGCCCTTTCAAGGAGTCCTGCAAGGAGGCCAGCCTAGTCGTCGAGCCCAAGCGCCGCCTCGACCTTCGCCCAGTCAACCACCTTGAAGTTCTGGTCGACTTCGGAGACGGGATTGGCATCGTCCTGCACGATCACGATGCCGCGTGGGTAGCCGGGCAGGGCGGCCGACGATACGTCGAGGCCATCGGTATGGCTGACCGCATCCACGCTGCCATCCTCGCTTTCGGTCACGGTGAAGACGCCGCGCGGGGCGTGGGGGGCGGCGCGGTCATAGACGACGAAGCGGTCGGCGGCCTGCGCGGAGGCGACGAGATAGCCCTCGGTGCCTTCTCCGGCCCACAGCGAAAGGCCTTCGACATCGGCGACGAGGCCATTGCCTGCGGCGATCGTGTCGACAATTTCCGGCTGGCTGTCCGGCGTGCGAAGATCCAGGCGCCAGATACCGTGCTCTTCCTCACCGATGAAAGCGAGACCGGTGGCATCATCGACCACGCAGCCCTCCAGCTGCAGCTGGCCGAACTGGCCGACCTGAACGGTACGAAGAAGCTGCGGGTTGCCCGCATCCAGCGACCAGATCTGCATGGCGCCGTCCTTATAGGTCGGCAGGATGAGCGTGGTCCCGTCGATCTCGCCCATGCACAGGCCATAAGGCTCTTCCTTGCCCGTCGGAATGTCGCCTGTATGCGAGACGGCGCCGGTCTGCGGATCGACGCTGAACATCGTGATCGTATTGAATTCGTCATTCGAGGCGGCTGCGACATTGCCGCGAATATCGACATTGTTGATCTGCCCGACATCGAGGAACTGGAGCTCTGCGCCGGAGAGGTCGTAGACGTGCAGGCCTTCATCCTTGTTGGTGCCGAGGATGAGGCTGCGGGCGGTGTCGTCCGGGTGTACCCAGAGGGCAGGATCGTCGGCGCGGTCGCCCGTGCCGGTCATCGGATCGGTTTCGAAAGATGCAGCCACGGGCGCGGCAACAATGCCGTCATCGACCCAGGCCTCGTTCGTTTCACAGGCAGAGAGGGCAAGGACACCAGCGCCAGCGAGTAGAAGTGTGCGGAAGATCATGGAAAGTCTCCTGAAATGGGTAGGAATAAACAGGACAGGCCGGAAACGCCACGCGCCCCGGCCTGCTTTTCTGGCCCTATGCCAGCGATCAATAGGTCAGGCGCGCGCCGAAGACGACCGTCGTGCCGAACTCGTCATACTGGGAAAGGCGCCGCTCACTGCCGAAATAATAGTATTCCGGCTCATCGGTCAGGTTCTTGCCTTCAAGGTAGAGCTGAAAGTGGTCGTTGACGCTGTACTTGGCTGAGGCCTCGACCAGAAGACGGTCGTCGGTGTAGCGGTCGAGGTCTTCCTCGAACAACTCATCGACATAGTCGCCGCGATAATTGGCCGACACGCGCAGATCCCATGGGCCCTTGTCATAGCCGATGGCAAAATTCCAGATCGTTTCCGACTGTTTGAGGAAGGGCACTTCACGGCCATCCGGCAGCGTGCTGTCGCTGTCGGTCAGCGTCAGGTTTGCCGAGACGAGGAAGCCGTCCAGCATCTCGTTCAGGTCCTCAAGGCTCTGGACATAGTTGAATTCAATGCCGGAGATTTCGCTGGAGCCGACATTGATGAAGGAGTTGACCTCCTCCACGTCAGCAAGCTGGTCCAGCGTCAGATAGCTGAGGTCGACGGGTACGGAAGCGATGAAGTCGCTGAGCGGGACAAGATCGCCTGCATCGGTCTCATCGCGGGTGAAGGTCGCCGGGAAGATGCCATTGTCGATCTCCTTGTAGAAAATGCCGACAGACAGAACGGAAAGTTCGGTCGGATAGTATTCCAGGCTGAGATCGAAATTGTCTGCTTCATACGGGTCGAGACCGGGGTTGCCGAGCTCAAGCTCATCGCGGTCATCATTGAAGGCTGTGAACGGCGCCATCTGACCGAAGGACGGCCGCACAATCGCAGCATAATAGGCGCCGCGTGCGACCAGCTTGTCGTTGAAGGCGTATTTGGCGTTCACCGATGGCAGCCAGTGCGTATAGTCATTGGAGACATCGCGGCGCTCGACATTGGCCGGGTCATCCTCCTCGGCAAAGATATTGCCGCTGAGGTCTGTCTTGGTGTCTTCCATGCGAACGCCGGCGATCAGCGTCAGATTGCCAAGGTCGAACGTGCCCATGGCGTAAGCGGCGAGGATCTGCTCGTCGATGGTGAAGTCTTCGGCAAGGCTGTCGAAATTGGTCGAGTCCTCGTCCAGCTCGAAGCCCTCACCAGCGCCATTGCGCAGCGCGCGGGTCAGGTCCGGGTCGGGCCAGGCCGGCATCGGATTGGCCAGCCGCCAGCCGGAGACCAGCTGCTTGTCCACGAAAGGCGACAGGTTGAAATCGTCGGCTTCATGGAAGGTGACATTGGCATCGCGGGTCTTTTCCCTATCGCGCAGCTTCATCCCGGCCTTCCATTCAACCGGCGTGTCGCCGATCAGGCTGTCGCGGGAAATGTCGAAGCGTGCCGAGGTTTCGGTGTCTTCGTTGACGGTGTTTTCTTCCTCAAACGCATCGAGAAAATAATTCGACGGGTCGTAGACAAGGTCGAGGAGGGGGCCGGAGAATTTCGGCTTTTTCGGATTGGAGAAGTCGATCAGGACATCCGAGTCGGAGAGGCCTGCATCGGCGGCCGCATCCTGAATATCCTCAAAGCGGAAGGTGACATCGTGATTGTCGCTGTCATCCTCCTCGGCATAGGCGTAGGAGACTTCATAGTCGAAGTTCCATTCCTGCCAGTAGGACTGCCCACCCAGCGCATAGGTCTGGATCTGGCGGATCTCGCGGCGCTGACGCACCTCGGCATCCATCTCGTTCAGCGGAACGGTCTGCGTATCGGCGGTGACGACCCCATCATCCTCGGCATCGTCGAGATCCCGGAACTCAAACTTGTTGCGGACCTCGTCATCCTCGTAATTGTTATAGAGGGTGCGCAGATAAAGTTCGGTATTGTCGCTCACCCGCCAGTCGAAATTGGCAATGAAACCGATGCGTTCGCGGTTGAGGTCATACCAGCGCTGCTCATAGTCATCATTCAGGAAGGCGGTCCCGTCATCCAGGAACCCCCATTCGCCGGTCTCATTGTTGTGCGCCTCGATGGCGAGGTCCTGATAGTTCACGGACAGGGCAACGCCGAGCCTGTCATTGAACACGTCCGAATAAGTCAGTGTCGCCTTGGGCGAGAGGTCTTCGGAGATTTCATTATAGGCGCCCTCGATCTTGGCGCGGATAAAGCGGCCGTCGCGGTCGAAGGCGGAAATGGTCTTCAGGTCGATCACGCCGCCAAGGCTGTCGGCATCGACATCCGGCGTCAGTGATTTCTGAACGGTGATCCCGTCCAGGAGGTCCGACGGCACGCCATCGAGAAGGACGCCGCGGCGGTCTTCAGGAGAGGGTGTGCGCACGCCATTGATGGAGGCGGCGATCAGGTCGGTGTTGATGCCGCGAATGGAAACGTAGCGGCCTTCACCCTGGTCGGTTTCAATCGACAGGCCGGGCACGCGGGCGAGCGAGTCCGCCACCGTCGTGTCCGGGAAGTTGCCGAGACCGTCTGAGTCGATGACGTTGATGATGGCATCTGCGGCGCGCTGCTGGTTGATGGCGCCAGCCTGCGCGGCCGCCGAGCCGACGACCAGCACATTGTCGAGATAGCGCACATCACTGCCGACGCGCATGTCGAGCTCTGTTTCGTTCTGGACGTTTACCGTCTCGCTGACAGGGGCAGCGCCGATATAGGAGACCGTGACCGTGTGCTCGCCTGCCGGGATGTTGGCAAAGCGATAGTCGCCATAACGGTCGGTCGTGGTCGAGCGGTTAAGGCCCTCAATGCGGACAATTGCGCCTGCGAGCGGCGCCTCGCCGGACGCATCGGTGACTTGGCCGCGCACGATATCGGCGGCGGCGATCTGCGCGAGACCGGCGCTGATCAGCGCGGTTGAGACAAGCTTGCTGTATCGAAATTTCATGGAACTACACCCCTCTTGAATACGGAGAGGCCGCTACCAGTCTTCAGCGTCAGTTCTGCGAAGCTTTTACGTCAGACAGGTAACAGGTCCGCAACATTTCCGTGACAGGGCGTGCCTGCAACACGCAGCCGGCCGAGGTGGGGAAGTGGCGGCGCAAAACCGGCGTCTATTTGCGCTTCATGCTGCCAAGGATGCCGCGCATTACATAGCGGGCGACATCGCGCGCCACCTGCCGGACGGCCGTCTTGACGGCCGCTTCGCTGACGGTCTGGCGGCGGGATGACGGTCTGCGCCGGGCTTTCTTTTTCTCAAGCTCATGCCGGGCACTTTCCTCCTGCCGGGCAAGGCGCTCTGCCTCCCGCGCGGCAGCTTCCTCCTTGGCGAGGAGGCGCTCATAGGCCGACTCCCGGTCGACCGGCTCATCATAGCGATGTGCGACCGGGCTGGCTTTCATCATCGCGGTTCGTTCACCGGCGGTGATGGGGCCCAGCTGTGAGGAAGGTGGACGAATGAGAGTGCGCTGGACCATGGAGGGCGCGGATTTCTCATCCAGCGTAGAGACGAGCGCCTCGCCGGTGCCAAGCTCTGTGATTACCTGTTCAGTGTCGAAGGCCGGGTTCGGCCGGAAGCTCTCGGCGGCGGCATGGACCGACTTTCTTTCACTCGGCGTGTAGGCGCGCAAGGCATGCTGGATACGGTTGCCCAGCTGGGCCAGCACGCTGTCTGGTATGTCGCGCGGGTTCTGCGTGACGAAATAGATGCCGACCCCCTTGGACCGGATCAGACGGACAACCTGTTCGATCTTTTCGATAAGCGCCTTGGGCGCGTCCTTGAAGAGGAGGTGAGCCTCATCGAAAAAGAAGACGAGCTTCGGTTTGTCCGGATCGCCGATCTCGGGCAGCTGTTCGAACAGCTCTGACAGAAGCCAGAGCAGGAAGGTCGAATAGAGCTTCGGCGAGTTGATGAGCTCTGTGGCGTCCAGCACGTTGACGATCCCGCGCCCGTCCGCAGCGGTGCGGATGAGATCGAACAGATCGAGCGCCGGTTCGCCGAAGAAGCGCTCGGCGCCCTCACGTTCGAGCCGCAGGAGGTCGCGCTGGATAGCGCCGAGCGAGGCGGGCGCGATATTGCCATAGCGCAGCGAAACATCGTCGCGCACCTCCTTCTCACCAAGATGGATGAGGAGTTTCTGGAGGTCCTTGAAGTCCAGAAGAAGCAGGTTCTCATCGTCGGCATATTCAAAGGCGACGGTCAGGACACCTTCCTGCGTCTCATTGAGGTCCAGAAGCCGGGCCAGGAGGGTCGGCCCCATTTCGGCGACGGTGGCGCGGACGGCATGGCCCTGGTCGGCGAAGACGTCCCAGAAGACCGCAGGCACGTCGTGGTAGGTATATGTATCAAAGCCGATCTTCCGGACGCGCGACATGAACGCCTCATGCAGTTTGAAGGTCTCGCTGCCCGCCTTGGCTATGCCGGAAAGGTCGCCCTTCACATCGGCGCAGAAGACCGGCACGCCCGCATTTGAGAACCCTTCGGCCATGATCTGCAGGGTGACGGTTTTGCCGGTCCCGGTCGCGCCTGCGATGATGCCGTGGCGATTGGCCTGCTTCAGCAGAAGGCTCTGGGGCTCGTTCTGCTCGGCCCCGCCGCCGCCGAGATATATCCGGTCATTCATTACGCTGGTTTCCCCTCAACGGTCGGCGGGAAGCTAGACCCAATCGCAAGCGGGGAAAAGTGTTGACAGGCCCGACTGCTTTCGGGCGTCTTTCAGGCAGGCTGAATTGTATTTCCACGTCGCAGGAGCCAATCTTCCAGCCGTGCATTGCAAGCGGTGAAAGGAGGCCCTCATGAGCAAACAGTCCCGCAAGTGGATGAATTTCGAGACCCATAAACACGGTGAGGTCTATGGTCAGTACCAGAAAGTCTATGATGGCGTGGACGCGCTTGCCGCGATTGCTTTCATTGTCGGCTCTGCACTTTTCTTCAGCGAGGAGACGCAGACGACCGCGACCTGGCTGTTTTTGATCGGCTCTATTTTCTTCGCGGTGCGCCCGTGCATACATCTGGCGCGCGACTTTCACATGTCGCGTCTGTCGAAGCAGGGTGAAGCTGGAGGCCAGGCCCAAAAATGAACATGCGATCCGGTATTGTCGGGATCTGGATCATCGCCACCGGCGTGATCATTGCGCTTCTCTATCTCGGCCGTGCGATTCTCGCGCCCTTCGCGCTGGCTGTGTTCCTGTTCCTCGTCATGGAGGGGTTTGCGCGCGTGATCGATGCGCGGCTATCCTTCATGTCGCAAGCGGCGAGCCGGGCAGTCTCCATTCTGGGCACTCTGGTCGGGTTTGGCATATTCATCGGCCTTCTTGCCCAGGGGGTCAGCCAGTTCAGCGACCAGGCCGGCGACTATGAGGAAAAGATCAACGGCCTCATCAGCGACGCCTATGGTATCGTCAATATGGGCTCGGCGCCGACATTGACCGAGATCATCTTCGACGAGCGCGGCCAGCGTTTCTTCGCGACGATTGCAGGCGCGCTGGGAGATCTGTCCGGAGACCTTGTTGTCATCCTGATCTATGTCGCGTTCCTGTTTCTGGCGCAAAGCGCCTGGTCGCCCAAGCTCGACCGGATTTTCAGGGACAAGGAACGGCGAGACCAGGTCAGCGAGATCGGCCACGCCGCGCGGCGGGGGATCGAGACCTATCTGTGGACCCAGACCGTCATCTCAGTGATGATTACGGTGCTGACCTATATCACGCTGGTCGCCCTTGGCGTCGACAATGCGATCTTCCTGTCGGGCCTCATATTCGTGCTCAATTATATACCCACGATCGGCTCTATCGTGGCCGCCTTTGTGCCGTTCCTGTTTGCGCTGGTGCAGCCTGACGTGCCCGGCTGGGTGCCGGGCGGCGCACAGGACAGCTATTTCTTCTCGGTCATCGTGTTCGCCGCCGTGAGCTTCTGGCAGTTCATGATCGGCAATTTCGTCCAGCCAAGGATCATGGGCGACTCGCTCAATATCTCTGCCCTGGTGGTTCTTCTCTCTCTGGCGATATGGGGCGCGATCTGGGGAATCCCGGGAATGTTCCTGTCTGCGCCACTTACAGTTCTACTGATGATTTTGTGCGCCCAGTCAGCAACCACACGATGGATTGCAGTGTTATTGTCAGCAGATGGCGACCCCGGAGGGGCCCTTACGGGGCAGCCGGAAACGACGAAAAGGCAAACTGCAGAGAGCACTGCGAACTGACCTTGGCACGCGTGGCACTGCGCCACATATACAGGGTCAGAATGCGTGTGTTCTAGCTTTCAAACACAATCAGGCCTCCGCGTGCGTCCCCCCACCCAGCCTGCGGAGTGGCCTGTAGGGCCCGCTGGACACGTCCCCGTCCGGCGGGCCCGTTTATTTCTGCCCCTTGTATTTCAAGGCATTTTATTCCGTTCTTGCAGATCCGGCCATGAAGCTGCGCACCGCGTCGGCAGCCAGTGTGAACTGGGCAAAGCTCGCATTCGCCGATGACAGGGTGTGGAGCTGCTGGACAAGCGCCTTGCGCTCACTGTCACGCTCCCGCAGCCACTGATCGACATCGCCTGCATTGAGCGCTTCAGCGGTGGCCTGAGCCTGATGGCGGCGCAGATCCTCAATGAGACGGCGGGTGGCCAGCCGTTCCCAGTAATTGGCATTGTCGAGGCCGTTGAGCGCGTCATGGCGCAGACGGTCGAGACGCAGCGTGTCGCCCAGTTTCATATAGGCGCTGAGGGCGGCCGCCGGTGAGGTTCCGGCGCCTTCAATGAGCATCTGAAGTTCCACCCCGACAGGGCGCAGCGGCATGGACGCTGCCCGCATGGCCAGCGGCTTTTCGATGCCGGCATTGGCAAGCGCCGTGACCCGCTTGCGGAATTGCTGCGCCTCAAACCCTTCCAGCGAGCTTTCAAGATCGTGGTCGATCTTGCCGAAGATGGACGCGTAGCGGTCGATCGCCTGTCCGACGGGCATGTCGGGCGCGTTACGGATAAGGGCCGCAGCCGTGTCTGCCACGGCATCGGCAGCGATCTGCAGCAGCTCTGTCTGAACGCGGGCGTGCACCTTGTTGTCGAGCCCGTGAACGTCGAAGCGATAGGCTGGAAGCTCCAGCAGCGATGCGGCCGTCTCAAAGGCACGGCAGATCATGGCATTTGTGGCGCCGGTCCGTTCCCGAAGCCGCAGCAGCATCAGCGGTCCGCCGGCATCGATCAGGCGGTTGGCGAGGACGGTGGCGATAATCTCGCGGCGAAGACGGTGGGCCTCCATCGCCTCGTCGAAACCGTGCAGATCGTCGGGGAAATAGGACTGAAGTGTCTGCCAGAAATAGGCATCGTCCGGCACGTCGGATGAAACGATGTCATCGAAGAGGGTGATCTTCGACCACGCCATGAGAACGGCGAGTTCGGGCCGGGTGAGCCAGGCCTTGTTCTGGGCGCGCTCGGTCATCTCAGAGGTTTCCGGCAGGCCCTCGACCTTACGGTCCAGAACACCGCGGCCCTCCAGATAGCACATGAGCCGTTCATTGGCCTGATGGTCACGGGCCGCCGTCGCCTCAGCCAGGCTGAGCGCGCCGGTCTGGGAGTAATTGTGGGCAA
>NVWP01000044.1 GCA_002733705.1 Henriciella sp.
GGCGCGAGCCGGTGCCGTCCGAAAGGCCCGTTACGTCTGGCTCAAACCCGTTTCGTCCGACCGGGAGGGCTCACCGGCTAGACATGTCTCAACGATGCAAAAGCCGGGGCGGGCAGGCGAGCCAGGTGCCCGGTGACCAGAGGAGAGACACGGATGAAATGGCCCTGGCAGACGGTCGAGACGCGCGCGGCGCATACCTCCTTCATTGCGCTGGCCAATCTGCCGGGGAGCGGCTGGGGCCAGACCGATGCGGGAAGCCTGATGCGTGATGGCTTTGCCGGCAATGCGATTGCCTATCGCTGTGTACGGATGATCGCCGAGGCGGCCGCCTCTATCCCGCTTTCGGCGTCAGATGAAAGTGTCGCCGGCCTTCTGTCGCGTCCGGCACCGGAGGCGGCGGGAAGGGTTCTGCTGGAACGGCTTTATGGCGACTTGCAGATTGCGGGAAATGCCTGGGCCGAGGCGGTGACGCTGCCGGGGGAGACCGCGCCCAAAGGCCTGTTCGCCCTTCGCGCGGATACGGTGCGACCTGAAACGAATGGGGAAGGCGGGCTGATCGGATGGGCTGTGCGCAAGCGGCGAGGCGAGCGTGTCATTCACCGAGAGGCCGATGGCTGGAGCCCTGTCCTCCATCTCAAACTCTATCATCCCTCGGATGGGGTCCTCGGGTTTTCGCCCATGGCGGCGGCGCGAAAGGCGCTGGACCTGCACAATGGCGCGGCCGCCTGGGCCAAGGCGCTGATCGAGAATGCAGCCCGGCCCTCCGGCGCGCTGGTCTATGGCGGTGACGGAGCGAGCCTGACGCCCGCCCAGTTCGACCGCCTCAAGGAAGAGCTGGAAAGCGCGCATACCGGCAAGTTCAATGCGGGCCGTCCGCTGCTGCTGGATGGCGGCCTCGACTGGAAGCCGATGTCGCTGTCGCCAGCCGAGATGGACTTTGCTGGCACACGCCATGCCGCTGCGCGGGAGATCGCGCTCGCCTTTGGCGTGCCGCCCATGCTGCTGGGTATTCCGGGAGATAATACGTATGCGACCTATAAGGAGGCGAACCTCGCTTTCTGGCGTCTCACCATCCTGCCGCTGGTCCAGAAAGTGGCCGACGCGCTGGGCGTCTGGCTGTCTGGGCGGTTCGACGAGGTGACGGTCAAGCCCGAGCTGGACGACGTGCCGGCCTTCTCTGCAGAGCGCGACGCGCTCTGGGCGCGCGTGGATGCGGCAAGCTTCCTCAGCGCAGCAGAGAAACGTGCGCTGGCGGGGGTCGAGCGATGATCGAACGTAAGCTGACAGCCGGTTTCTTGCTGGCGCTGGCAATCCAGACCGGCGGTGCGCTGGTCTGGGCCGGGGCGGCGGCTGCGCGCCTTTCAAGCCTGGAACAGCGCGCCGAGATCGCGCGGCCCATAGGCGAGCGGCTTGCCCGTGTGGAAGCCAATCTCGAGGCCATCGAGACCCAGCTCGGCCGGATCGAGATGCGGCTGGAGGCGGAGGATGAGTAGCGCCCCTGTCCTGATCGAGGGGTATGCGGCGCTTTTCGGTGTGGCGGACCTTTCGGGCGACGTGGTGCGGGCTGGCGCCTTTGCCACGAGCCTGCGGCGGGGCGGTGTCCCCATGCTGCTTCAACATAGAAGCGGCGCCGTCTCGGGCAGGTGGACCCGGATTTTGGAGGATGGGCGCGGCCTGTTCGTCCGTGGACTGATTGATCATGATGAGGCGCGGTCTCTGGCCAATGCCGGGCTGTGCGGGCTGTCCATCGGCTTTCGCGCCCGCCTCTGGAAGCCGCGCCCGGACCGTGGGCGCGACCTTATCAGCGTGGAGCTGGTCGAGATTTCGCTGGTGGCCGCGCCGATGCAGCCGCTGGCCCGGTTCAGACAGATTGGAAAGGCCGCACGGGCGGCCTGAGAGAGGAGAGACATGACCAAGGAAACAAAAATGGCGAGCAGCAATGAGGCGGCGCTGGCCCAGGATATGATGACCGCATTTGAGGCCTATAAGCAGGCCAATGATGAGCGTCTGGCTGAGATCGAAGCGAAAGGCAGCGCCGATGCGCTGCTCGATGCAAAGCTGAAAAAGCTCGATCGCCGGATCGACGAGATCAGCCTGAAAGCCGCACGCCCGGATGAGGGCGCCCCTGCCGCCACGGGCGGCGAGCGTTCCGAAGCCTGGGCCCGTTATATGCGCACCGGGGATGAGAGCGGGCTCTCGCACCTTGATGTGAAATCGCTTTCGTCCGGGACAGATGATCAAGGTGGTTACACCGCGCCGCCGGAGCTGGACCGGCTGATCGAGGCGCGCCTGATGCAGGCATCGCCGATGCGTCAGATTGCGAGCGTTCGCCAGACCACGGCCGGTGTTTACCGCAAGCCGGTGAGCCTGGGTGTGGGCGCGGCCTGGGCGGGGGAGACCGATGTGCGCCCGGAGACAACGACGGCAGGTCTCAGCCTGCTGGAGTTTCCGGCTGGTGAGCTTTATGCGATGCCCGCAGCGACGCAGACCCTGCTTAATGACAGCTATGCCGATGTCGATGAATGGCTGGCCGATGAGGTCGAGGCGGCCTTCTCTGTCCAGGAGAGCAAGGCGTTTGTCGACGGGGATGGAGATGGCAAGCCGCGCGGCTTTCTCGACTATGATGTCGTCGCAGAGGCCAGCCATGTCTGGGGCAAGATCGGATCCGTCGCGGGCGACTTTACCGCAAGCGATGCAGGCGACCAGATCATCGACCTGATCCAGACGCCGAAAAGCCAGTTCAGGGGCAATGGACGCTTTGTCATGAATCGCCGGACTGTGGCATCCATCCGTAAATTGAAGGATGGTGACGGGCGGTATCTCTGGCGGCCGGGGGTGAATGGCGAAGGCCAGACGATCTTCGGTTATCCGGTCACGGAGCTGGAAGACATGCCGGATATCGGCACGGGAAACGCGGCGATTGCCTTCGGTGACTTTCGCCGTGGCTATCTGATCGTCGACCGCCAGGGTGCGCAGGTGCTGCGCGATCCCTATTCGGCAAAACCCTATGTGCTTTTCTATACGACGAAGCGCGTTGGCGGCGGCGTCCAGAACTTCGACGCGATCAAGGCGATGGTCTTCTAGGATAAGCTGAGGACAAGGCTGGCGTTCCCGAGACGAGCGGGACGCCGGCCGGCATCGCCCGACCTCCCATTCAAACAACTGGTATCAATATGACAACGACGGTCATTACGCCGCCGGATGAAGGGCCTGTGTCTCTTCAGGAGGCGAAATCCTATCTGCGCCTTGGCCATGATGGTGAGGACGCTCTTGTGTCTTCACTGTTGGCGAGCGCCGTTTCAGTCGTGGAGGAGGCCGTTGGGCTAAGCCTGGTGGCGCGTACCTTGCGGCGGAGCTTCAATGACTGGCCCCGTGAGCTTCTGTGGCAACGCGAAATGCGCCTGCGGCCCGGACCGGTCAAAACGCTTCTGGCCGTGCGTGTTGTTGACGGATCAGGCGATGAAACGCTGCTGGCTGAACGCTTCCGGCTTGAGGACGGGCGGCTGAATGTCTCCCGCCGGTCCGGACTGCCCGTCATTCCTGAAGGCGGACGGGCCGAAATCGACTTTGTTTCGGGCTTTGGCGCTCCCGCAGATGTGCCGGGTGACCTCAAGCTTGCGGTGCAGATGGTCCTCGAAGCCGCGTACACACGGCGGGGCGAAGATGTGCCGTCCATTCCGGAGAGTGCGGCCTCGATTGTCTCGGCGCGCCGGGAGGTGCGGCTATGAGCGCTGACGGTATGTCCACCGGGATGGAAGCGGACCTGCAGGGCGCGTTGCTGGCGGTGCTGCGCACGGATGCCGCGCTCCAGTCCAGCCTGGGCTCGCCGGCGAGGATTTTTGATGCAGAGACGGAGTCGCCGGTCTTTCCATGCATCGAACTCGAGCGCCACGAGGTGCGCCCACGCGGTGCTTCAGGCGCAGACGGCGAGGCCCATACGCTGAGTTTTGGTCTGCGCTCGCGTAGTGGCGGGCGGGCTGAAGCCATGCGGCTTCTGGGAGGGCTTCGCCGGGCGGTCGAACGCGCAAGGCCCGGTCTTGCAGGTCAGCGCATCGTGTTGGTCCAGCCGGTCTATGCCGACGTCATGCGCACGCCGGACCTCAGAGAGTTCCGCGGTATACTTCGTGTACGTATTATAACAGAGGAGGCGGTCTGATGGCAGGTCAGAAAGGCCGCGATGTCCTGATCAGGATATCGGACGGCGCCGAGCCGGAGAGCTTCAACACTGTAGCGGGCGTTCGCACCAGCACGTTCGAGCTGAACCAGAAGGGCGTCGATGCGACCAGTATGGAAAGTCCGGACGGGTGGCGCGAGCTGCTGGCGGGCGCCGGGCTGCGCTGGGTGCGCGTGCGCGGGCGCGGCCTGTTCAAGGATGCGGCCAGCGACGAGCGGATGCGGGCTGTTTTCATGGGCGGTGAGCTCTGCCGCTTCCGCCTGACCGTTCCGGGGCTGGGTGAGCTGACCGGGCCGTTCCAGATCTCGCAGCTTGGCTGGGGCGGCACGCATGATGGCGAGGCGACCTTTTCCATCGACCTGCAAAGCGCCGGCGCGATTTCCTTTGAGGCCGCATCATGAACGGGGCGCGCGGAGAAGTTGCCATCATGATCGATGGCAGGGCGCGCACGCTCTGCCTGACGCTTGGCGCGCTGGCCGAGATAGAGACTGCGTTCGGCTGCCAGACACTTGGTGAACTGCAGGCGCGGATGCGCACCCTGTCGGCCAGTGAACTCATTGAAGTGCTCGCCTGCCTGCTGCGCGGCGGGGGAGAGACCGAGGCCGCGCAGGCGGTGGCCGCGCTGGGTGTGAAGCCCGCAGAGGCGGCGCGGGCGGTAGCGGAGGCGTTCCGTGCTGCCGTGGGCTGACATGGTTCAGGCGGCGGCGCGGCTGGGCATCTGCCCGGGGCGTTTCTGGCAGCTCAGCCTGCGGGAGTGGCGCTTTCTAAGCGGACAGGGCGGTCAGCCCCTTCAGAGGCGGGCCTTCGACCAGCTGATGCGCCTTCATCCAGACAAGGAGGGGTAACCGATGGACGGTTTCAATGAAGACATGGAACGGGCGGGCGAGGCTGTTGCCGCGCTTGCCGAAGGGCCGGGGCGTGAGGCGGCTGCTTCCCTGGAGGCGGCTTTCAGCGAGGCTGGGCAGAGTATCGAGGCGTCGCTGTCGCAGGCGGCGCGAACGGGAGAGGTCGATTTTGCGCAGATGGCGCAATCCGTCCTCGCCGATCTTGCCAGCATCGCGGCCGAAGCTGCGCTGGCACGCGCGGGCCTCGGTGCCTCCCAGGCCGCCTTCACGCTGAACTTTGCAGGCGGCGGACGGGAAAAGTCCGGTTCGCTGTCAACAAAAGAAATATCGAAGGCGGTCGCCAAGGCGGCCATGGTGGGCAGGAGGTTTGGATGAGCCTTGCGGACTTTCACGAAGGGCGCTTTCCTGTGGCAGCGGGGCCGGGCAGTTCCGGCGGCCCGGAATGGCGCACCGAAGCCCTGTCTCTCGCCAGCGGGCAGGAGGTGCGGAATGCCCGGTGGGCCAGTTCCCGCCGCCGGTGGGAGCTGGTGACTGCGCCGCTTGGTCCCGGTTCGCTCGTGCGGCTTGTCGACTTCTTCAATGCACGGCGCGGGCGTCTGCAGGGTTTTCGTTACCGCGACCCCACCGCGCATACGACAGCGCGGGGCGGCGGCTCTCCTGGCGCTTCTGATGAGATCCTTGGCTACGGTGACGGGGAAGAAAATGTCTTTAGTCTGATTATTGGGGGCGGGGTCTCAGTGAAGCGGATTTTGAAACCCGTCGCGGGATCGGTCCTGATCGGTGTGAACGGTGTGCCGGCCCTGTCGGGCTGGACCCTCAATCCAGCGACCGGGGATGTGATGTTCGACATCGCGCCGCCCGCGGGGGCGGAGGTCACGGCCGGCTTTGAGTACGACTGGCCGGTCCGTTTCGACACCGACACACTGGACATCAGCCACGATCAGCTTGGAAGCGGCCGCGTCGTCAGCCTTCCCCTGATAGAGCTTTCCTGAAAGCAGGATCATGAAAAACATCAATGAGGACTTCGCCGCGCGGCTCGCCGGCGGGGTGACGACGACCTGCCTTTGCTGGCGTCTTGAGCGGCGCGACGGCCTTGCCGTCTGTGTGTGCGATCATGACCACCCGCTTCGTTTCATGGGGCATGACTATATGCCCGGCGCGAGTCTGGATGCCGCACGGTTTGAAACAGCCGGTGGTCTTCGTCCCGGCCGGGCGTCCGCAGATGGTGCCCTGTCGGCGGAAGCGATCACCGAAGAGGATCTGGAAGCCGGTCTTTGGGTCCGTGCCCGCGTCCATGTTCACCGTGTGGACTGGCGTCATCCAGAAGACGGCATCCTTCTCTGGACGGGATTTCTGAGCGAGATCGTCCGTAATGGGGCGCATTTCGAGGCGGAGCTTATTTCGCTGAAGGCAGAGCTTGAGCGTCCTGTGGGACGTGTTCTCGCACGGCGCTGCGATGCGGTTCTGGGGGATGCCCGGTGCGGCCTGTCCGGTGTCGAGGCACAGAGCTGCGACAAGCGGTTTGAAACCTGTAGCGGCGTTTTTGGCAATGGCGTGAATTTTCGCGGCTTCCCGCACATGCCGGGTCAGGACTTCATCCTTGCGGGGCCTGCCACCGACGGAAATGACGGAGGCCGGCGATGAGGCGGGGAGAGATCGTGACCGCCGCGCGCGGCTGGCTCGGTACGCCCTATCAGCATCAGGCGAGCCGGCGGGGGAGTGGCACCGATTGCCTTGGCCTGGTGCGCGGCGTCTGGCGCGAAACCGTTGGTCCGGAACCCGAACCGGTGCCGCCCTATACGCCGGACTGGGCCGATCTCGGTGAGACGGACGCGCTGCATGAGGCGGCGCGCCGCTGGCTGATCGAGATTGCGCCCGGTCATGCGGCGGCGGGTGACGTGCTCCTCTTCCGGATGGGGACGGGCTGCGCGGCCAAGCACTGCGCTGTCATGACCGGACCGGACACGATCATCCATGCCTATTGGGGGCGAAGCGTCTGCGCGACGCGGCTGGTGCCCTGGTGGCGGCGACGCATTGCCGGTGCGTTTTCATTTCCCGGACTGGAGGACTAGGCACATGGGACAGATCATCCTTTCGCAGGCCGGCCAGTCGCTTGGCCAAGCTCTCCTGCCGAACGGGCTTGGCCTGTTCGGTGCAAACGTCGGCGGGGCCGCGATTGGCGGGGCTTTGGGCAGTCTTGCGGGCCGGGCCATCGACAGTGCGTTCAGCCCGGATGTGAACGGGCCGCGCATGGGGGCGATGACTCTCATGGAAAGCCGGGAAGGCGCAGGCCTGCAGCGCGTCTATGGCCGCGGCCGCGTGGGCGGACAGGTCATCTGGGCGGCGCAGTTCAAGGAAAAACGCACCGAGCGGTCGGCCGGCAAGGGCGGGCCGAAAGTTCGCGACTACACCTATTCATTGAGCTTCGCGGTGTCCGTCGCCGACGGGCCGATTAGCCGGCTTGGCCGCATCTGGGCCAATGGCGAAATCATGGACCTTGCCGGTCTGAACTGGCATCTCTATCGCGGCGACGAGAACCAGCTTCCCGATCCGCTGATCGAGGCGGTCGAGGGGGCAGGGCAGGTCCCGGCCTTCCGGGTCACGGCCTATATTGTCTTCGAGGACCTGCCGCTGGCGGCCTATGGCAACAGGCTGCCGCAGCTGAGCTTTGAAGTCTTTGGCGCCGCCGGCAATCAGGCTGACCTGAACCGGCTTGTCGAAGGGGTGAACATCATCCCGGCGTCTGGAGAATTCGTATACGGAACAAGCGTTGTCAGAGAGCGGCGCTTCCCGGGTGTGGAACGCGCGCTCAATATGAACAATACGGCCGGAGAGGCGGATTTTGCGCGCTCGCTTTCCCAGATGACCGCTGAGTTTCCACGGATGCGGCAGGCGGCGCTCACCGTGGCTTGGTTCGGGGATGATCTGAGGGCGGAAGCCTGCCGCATCCGTCCGGGGGTCGAGACCCGTACCCGGCGGACCGTGCCCTATGGGTGGTCTGTTGCTGGCCAGGGCCGCGAAGCGGCGAGGCTGATCAGCCAGACAGGCGGCGCGGCCAATTATGGCGGGACGCCCTCGGACCCCTGCGTGATCGAGGCCATTACTGCCATGAAAGCCGAAGGCCTGTCGGTCACGCTGTCGCCCTTCCTGCTCATGGATATTCCGCCGGATAACAGGCTGCCCGATCCTTATGGCGGGTCAGAGCAGGCGGCTTTCCCCTGGCGTGGGCGGATCACGGTCCAGACGCCGGACGGGACTAAAGCTGTGCGGGAGGCAATTGGAACTTTATTCGGCGCCGATGGGGCGTTCGGGTATCGCCACTTCATCCTGCACCATGCACGCCTCGCCGAGGAGGCGGGCGGTGTGGAGGCGTTTCTTCTCGGTAGCGAGATGCAGGCCCTCTCAAGACTGCGCGACGAGACAGGAGCTTTTCCGTTCGTGGACGAACTGGTTGCACTCGCCGGGGAGGTGCGGGCCATCCTTGGTGAGACAACGAAGATTTCCTATGCCGCGAACTGGACAGAATATGGCGCCTATGTCCCTGCGGATGGATCGGGGGACGTCCTCTTTCCGCTGGACGTCCTGTGGGCCTGTGAGGATATCGATTTTGTCGGTGTGGACTGGTATCCACCCATAGGGGACTGGCGGGACGGCAATGACCATCTGGATGCGCTGGCAGGCTATGATGGTCCAGAAGATGAGGCCTATCTGCGTTCCCAGCTGCAGGGCGGTGAAGCCTATGACTGGTATTATGCCTCTGAGGCCGCCCGCGCCCAGCAGGTGCGCTCGCCTATTATGGACGAGGCTCATGGAGAGGCCTGGGTTTTCCGGCAGAAGGACATATTAAACTGGTGGTCATCGGCCCATCATGAGCGTCCGGCAGGAACAAGAAATGCCGCGCCGACAGGATGGAGCCCCGGACTGAAACCGGTCCGGCTCATGGAGCTCGGCTTTCCGGCCGTGGACCTCGGCACCAATGCCCCCAATCTCTTTCATGATCCGAAAAGCGCCGAAAGCGCCTTCCCGCCATTCTCCAGTGGCGTGCGTAATGATGTGCTCCAACGCAAGGCCCTTGAGGTCTCGCTGGCATACTGGTCTGCTCAGCCCTGTATCGAAGCCGTCCATGCCTGGGCGTGGGATGCACGCCCCTTTCCCGATTTTCCCGCACGCGAGACGATATGGAGTGATGGGCCGAACTGGGCACTTGGCCACTGGCTGAACGGCCGGTCGGGTCTGGTCAGCGTGGGTGACGTCATATGCGATCTTGCCCGGCAGGCGGGCATAGAGATGGAAGTCGTGGCCTTGGAGGGCCTTGTCGAAGGTCTGGTCCTCAGCGGGCCAACGAGCCTTCGGCAGGTGATGGAGCCGCTTCACGCGCTTTACCGGTTCCGATGTCTCGAACGTGAGGATGGTCTTCTGGTCACGGAGCAAGGCGCGGCACCTCACCCGATTATTCCTGTAGGACAGACCGGCGAGGACGGTGTCTCCATCACCCATGTCCTGCTGGACAAGCTGCCGGGCCGGCTTGAGCTTGGTTATGTTGACGGGGCAGGGGCTTATGGCGCGGCTCAGGCAGAGGCGCGCGCCCCGGAGGGGGATGGAAGCTATACGGTGCGCGCGGCCCTGCCACTCATCCTGTCGGAGGCTGCCGCGCAGAAAGCCGCCGCCGACCTTCTGCGGGGTATGCAGGAAGGCGCGTCATGCAGGCTGGAGCTGGGGCCCAGCTATTGGGGCCTGGAGCCGGGCGACCGGCTTGCGGTGGAGACTGTGCCGGGAAGCTGGGTAATCGATGACATCATCGATGACGGTCTCGGGCGCACAGTGTCGCTTTCGCGGCCGGTTGAAGAGACGAAGATTCTGGCCGCCTCTATTCCCGATAGCGGCAAACCGGCTGTGGTGCCCGCCGATCCGGAGCTTTTCGTGGTCGATACGCCGGCCATTTCCAGATTTGATGGGAGCGGCCCGCTTGTCGCTGCGGCTGGGCGCCCCTGGAGAGGGCCTGTGCAGATTGAGGCGGGCCGAAGCCTTTCCCTGATGTCAGGACGCGCCTCCCTTTCATATCCAGCGCATGTGGGGCAGCTTCTGACACCTCTTTATCCGGGGCCGACCGGGCGATGGGATAAGGCTGGCGCGATTGAGCTGGAGCTTGAAACAGCAAGCATTTCGAGTGCCGATCCCCTCTCGGTCCTGGCCGGTGCAAACACGCTTCTCGTTCAGGGAGAGGCCGGATGGGAGGCGATTTCGTTTCGCACGGCTGAGCTGATCGATACCAGTCGCTGGCGCCTGACGGATCTGCTTCGCGGGCTGCATGGGTCTACCGCCACAGCCGCAGAAGAGGGGGCTGCGGTGATCCTTGTGGATGGGACTCTTGGGCGCGCCGAAGTCGCATATGAGGAAGTCGGCACCAAACTACTCTGGCGGGCTGAAGGCGGCGAGGCGCGGCCATTCACCTATCTGGACCGGGCTGGCCTTCCCTGGCCGGTGGCCCACCTCAAGACCAGGCGGCAGACGGGCGGGACGGTTGAATTAAGCTGGTTACCCCGCGGACCGGACATTCCGGACAGCTGGGACCTGCCTGACCCGGTTCACCCACGCCAGTTTGCGGTTGAGGGGGAGTCTCCCTCCGGGACGCTGTTTACGCTGCAGACCAGTGCCAATCGGATCGAAACTGGCGCGGATGTGCATAATATCCGCGTTGCTGAGATCGGAACTGACGGGCGCTATGGTCCATGGGTTTCAATCGCGGCAGAGGCACTCTAACTACACCTCATCGCAACAGTGATGAAAGTGAAGACCTCCCTTGGCGCGCGATCCCTATCAGACACTTGGCGTGAGCAAGTCGGCCACCACCGACGAGATCCGGAAGGCTTATCGCAAGAAGGCGAAAGAGCTGCACCCGGACCTGCACCCGAATGACGAGGAGAAGGCCAATGCCTTCAAGGAGGCGTCGGCGGCCTTCGAAATCCTGAGCGACGAGGAAAAACGCGCCCAGTTCGACCGCGGCGAAATCGACGCCGATGGTAATCCGACCGGCTTTGCCAATGCAGGCGGCGGGTTCGGTGGAGGTTTTGGAGGCGGCGGCTTCCGTCAGCAGGGTGGCTCGTTCCAGGGCGATCCATTCGAGGACATTCTGTCGGGCATGTTTGGCGGCCAGCGCCGCAGGCCTGGCCCGCGCAAGGGCGCCGACATCCGCTACCGGGTCGATATCTCGTTTGAGGACTCCGTTCAGGGCGCCAAGCGCCAGATGACCATGGCGGACAATAAGAGCCTCAACGTCTCCATTCCGCCGGGTGTGACCACCGGCCAGGTGCTGCGCCTCAAAAGTCAGGGCCAGCCCTCACAGACGGGCGGCCCGCCGGGCGATGCTTTGCTGGAGCTTCATGTCCGCCCCAGCAAGACATGGACACGGGACGGTGCCGATCTTCGCATGTCTGTCCCGCTGCCTCTCAAGACGGCCTTGCTTGGCGGCACGGTGGAGGTGGCGACCCCCGGCGGTCCGGTCACGCTGAAAGTGCCCGAGGGGTCCAATACGGGCAGCGTCCTTCGCCTGCGCAATAAGGGCGTCCAGTTCAAGGACAAGCCCGGCCATCTCTATGTCCGGCTGGAAATCACGCTTGAAGACCCGAAGGATGAAGACCTCATCGAATGGGCGAAGAGCCATTGAGCGGCGCGGCGCTTTCTGACTAAACTGCTCGCACATCATTCAGCATGTATTCAGGGCAGGTGGGGCATAGTCTGATTCATGAAACGGATAGTCGCCTCCATTTGCCTCGGCCTGATCGCCATGTCGCCCGCTGCGAATGCGCAGGGGCAATGGAGCAATTCCTTCACGGCAGACGATGCGCGCAATGCGCGTGAGCGCGGCGAGATCCTTCCGCTGAAGGATATTCTACGCCCGATAGAGTCGCGCTATGGTGGTGAGATGCGCCGTTTCGTCGGACTCTTTGATAGAGGCGGCCGGAAGGTCTATGTCATCGACTGGACCACACGGCAGGGTGAACTCGTCCAGTTCACCATCAATGCCCATAACGGACAGATCATTAGCGTGAGCTAGGTAAATTCCATGCGTATACTTGTTGTTGAAGACGATGCGGACCTGCGCCGGCAACTTGCCGATGCGCTGACACAGTCCGGTTATGCGGTCGATCTTGCTGCGGACGGCGAGGACGGCCACTTCCTGGGCGATACAGAGCCCTATGACGCGGTCATCCTGGATCTTGGCCTGCCGAAGATGGATGGCGTCACGATCCTTGAGCGCTGGCGCGATGACGGCAAGGACTTCCCGGTGATGATCCTGACCGCCCGCGACCGCTGGAGCGAAAAGGTCGCCGGGTTCGATGCGGGCGCTGACGATTATCTGACGAAGCCCTTCTACACAGAAGAGCTGCTGGCCCGTCTGCGGGCGCTGTTGCGCCGCGCCACCGGGCATTCTGCCGCCGCGCTGGAAGCAGGCAGCCTGCGGGTGGATACGCGTGCAGCGAGAGCCACGGTCAATGGCCGGCCGGTCAAGCTCACCGCGCACGAGTACCGCGTGCTCTCCTATCTGATGCACCATCAAGGCCGCGTCGTGCCGCGCACCGAGCTGGTCGAGCATATCTATGACCAGGATTTCGACCGCGATTCGAATACGATCGAGGTCTTTATCGGACGTCTGCGCAAGAAGATCGGGACCGACCGTATCCAGACCGAGCGGGGACTGGGCTATCGTCTCGTCGTGCCGGAAGGTGAGACGGCAGGCCTTGCCTGAACCTGACCCGTCCAGAGAGGCCGAAGCGAGCCCCGTGGCGGCGAAACCGCCGGCCAGGCCGCGCCTTTCACTTTCAAGGCGCCTCCTCCTCGGCGCTGTGATCTGGAGCCTGATCGTCGTCATCGGCGGTGTGATCGCCATGACCGCCGCCTACCGGACCCAGACCGTCCGCATCCTTCAGCAGGAACTGGATTCCACGCTGGTCACGCTGCCGCGCGCTCTGGAAATCCTGCCCGATGGCCGCGTGGTCGATATCGAGGAGCGTCTGCCGAGCGATGCGCGCTTCCAGCTGCCGCTCTCGGGACGCTACTGGGCGATGATCGCGGTTCATGATGATGGCAGTCTTGGCAATGATATCCGCTCCCAGAGTGTCTGGGACGGGCCGCTGCCGCTTCCGAAAGAGCTTTCACAGGCCGCGCTAAACTCACCCGGTCAGACGCAATATGGCAATACGAGAGGGCCCAAGGATGAGCTGCTTCGCGTGGCTGTCCGCTCCATCACGGTGCCCAATCGCGAAAATCCGATCCTGCTCATGGCGTCGGCCGACCGGGACCTGACCGATGAAGGCGCCAACCAGCTGAGGCTCATCCTGCTGATTGCCATGGCAACGCTGGCGGGCGGCACGCTGCTTGCGCTCTGGATCGGCCTGAGGTTTGCGTTGCGACCGCTTGGCCGCGTCCAGCTTCATGTCTCCGAAATCCGGGCAGGCCAGCGGGCACGGCTCAATGGCGACTATCCGGTCGAAGTGCAGCCCCTGACTGAAGAGCTCAACAAGCTGCTTGATAATAACCGCAAGATCGTCGAGCGCTCCCAGACCCATGTCGGCAACCTTGCCCATGCCCTGAAGACGCCGCTGGCGGTGCTGCGTAACGAGGCCACTGGCGATACCTCGCTGGACGATGTGGTGCGCCGCCAGACCGAATCGATGCGCACCAATGTCGACCACTATCTGAAGCGTGCGCAGGCTGCTGCCCGGTCCGAAGCCCTCGGTGTGCGCACCGAGATCGAGCCGGTTGTCTCTGGTCTGCAGCGCCTGCTGACACGTCTGTTCGACGCCAGGGGCATAGAGGTCTTCAACGCCATCCCGGCAGACTGCTATGTCCGGGTGGAACAGCAGGACCTTGAGGAGATGCTGGGCAATCTCATGGAGAATGCCTGCAAGTGGGCGGATTCGCGCGTTGAAGTCTCCTGCGCGCAGAGCCAGAACGGCCTCATGCAGATCCATATCGACGATAACGGCCCCGGCCTTGACCCGGATTCGCGCAATTCCGCGGTCAAGCGCGGTGTGCGGCTCGATGAGACCGCGCCCGGCACGGGGCTCGGTCTCTCTATCGTCGCGGATGTTTCTGAAATGTATGACGGCCGCCTCGATCTCTCCGAGAGCCCGCTAGGCGGCCTTCGCGCAACCATCACGCTGCCGGGGCAATGAAACACACCACACTGATCTCTCTTGGAGCGGCCACGCTGATTGCGGCTGTAGCCTATCTCTTCGTCGGGCGGCCAATGCTGCCTGACCAGCCTTATTCGGCGCGCGAAGCGGAGATTGCCTCCCGCCCGGCGGATGATCTGTCACGTGACGAGATGCTGGCGCGCCTTCAGATGACGGCCCGCGAACAGCCGGACAGCCCTGAGCCACAGTACTTTATCGGTGTTCTTCTGCGCTCGCAGGGGCAGACCGAAAACGCCCTGCGCGCCTTTCAGTCCGCGCTGCGCCGTGACCCGGACCATGTCCCGGCTTTGATCGCGCTGGCCGATGCGGTTGTCACACGCGATGGCGGGATCATTACAGAGCCAGCGGCGCGTCTTTATGACCGCGCCTGGCGGCTGGACAATAGCGAGGTGAGGGCGGGCATTCTGGCAGCCATGCCAGCCTATCAGGCTGGCGACCTGGACGCCGCGCAGGCGCACTGGGAGCGTGTTTTTGCCGACCTGCCGGAAGACGATCCCCGCCGGGCCATGCTGAATGCGATGCGCGCGGAGGCGGACGCCGCCCGCGCCGCCGGCAGCGACGAAGCGGGCGAGGAAACTCCTTAAGGCAGCGAGCTTCAGGCCGGCGTCTGCTGATGCTGGACGATTTGCCAGCCCTTGTCCGACTTCACATAGGTCGATGAGCAGTAAGCCTCATAGGTGTCGTGGTCCTTCAGGCAGCGCCCGACATAGGCCAGCGTCACTGTCCCTTCGCCGGACTGGACAGCTGTCTCGCTGTCGAACTCCACATGGTCCCAGCGCGGGGCCAGCTTTACTGTTTCGATGATTTTCTCGCGCTTCAGGATACCGGCGGGCAGGGGAAAGACCATGACGCAATGAGGCGCCATCAGCCGGTCATACTCCTCTGCAGGCCCTGTCCAGAGCTGCTTTTCAATGTCCCAGATATCGGAAAAATCCGGCATATTCGCCTCTTGAGCCGCCGTAAGTTACTGTACACCAACCAACTCGAAAGCAGTCTGGTTGTTTCGGTCGCAGTGTCAAATCCTGCAAGCTTCGATACAAGGCCTGCATTATGAGAGCGAGAGCAAAAAGACTTTGGGGCGTGTCGATCGCAGCCGTGCTGCTGGTGAGCGCCGTAGCGCTGGCCGCGGTCGCGTTGAGGCAGCATGCCGACCTCTTCTACACCCCGCAGCTCATTGCTGAGCGCGGCCAGCCGGACGTTGGCAAGCGCGTGCGGATCGGCGGCTGGGTGCAGATCGATTCCATCGAATATGGCGAAGGCGCCGACATGACTTTCCTCATTGAGGATGGGTCGGGCGAAACCGTTGAGGTCGCTTACACAGGCGTGGTGCCGGACCTTTTCCGTGAAGGCGAAGGCGTTGTCGCGACGGGTCGTTTCGGCGCAGGTGGCGACTTCACCGCGGAGAACATTCTCGCCAAGCATGATGAGAATTATGAACCGCGCGAACTGAAGAACGCCCGCCAGGCGACCTCATGATCGAAGCCGGTCATTTTGCGGCCTTCCTCGCGCTGGCGCTCAGCTTCTTGCAGGCTGGTCAGGGCCTGCTGGGCCAAAGGAAGGCAGCGGGGCTTTCAGCGCTCATCGCGTTCGGCGCGATGGCCTTCTCTTTCCTGACCCTGATTGTGGCCTTTGCAACCTCGGACTTCTCGGTCCAGCTGGTGGCGGCCAATTCCCACACGCTGAAGCCCTTCGTCTACAAGATCGCCGGGACATGGGGAAACCATGAAGGCTCGATGGCGCTCTGGTGCCTCGTCGGTATCGGGTTTGGGGCCGCAGGCGCGCGGTTCCTGTCGACCGGCCGTCCGGTTTTCGAGGCGCGTGCGCTCGGCGTTCAGGGTGTACTGAATGCCGGCGCACTGGCCTATCTTCTGCTTGCCTCCTCGCCCTTTACCCGGCTTGATCCGGCCCCGCTTCAGGGCGCCGGCCTCAACCCGCTGCTCCAGGATCCGGCGCTCGCGGCCCATCCGCCCATGCTGTATCTTGGCTATGTTGGCTATTCCTTCGTCTTCGCACTGGCCGCGGCTGGCCTCATCGAAGGACGTATCGACCGCGTATGGGCTCGGACGGCGCGTATCTGGGCGCTGGCGGCCTTCGTCCCGCTCACCCTCGGCATCGCCCTTGGCAGTTACTGGGCCTATTATGAGCTTGGCTGGGGCGGCTGGTGGTTCTGGGACCCGGTCGAAAATGCCAGCCTGATGCCCTGGCTTCTGGGCGCCGCCTTGATGCACTCGGTCATCGTTACGGAGAAGCGCGGCAGTTTCGGTGTCTGGACGTCGTTGCTGGCAGTCCTTGCCTTCTGTTTTTCAATGCTCGGCGCGTTTCTCGTGCGCTCCGGCGTACTTACATCGGTGCATGCCTTTGCCATCGACCCGCTCCGCGGCTCCCTGCTTCTGGCCGGGCTGCTCGTGTTCGGCGGCGCGGCGCTCCTGCTCTTTGCCCTGCGTGCCTCAAAGCTTGCGGCCGGGCCTGACTGGACAACGGCGAGCCGCGAAGGCGCGCTCATGGGCAATAATCTCGTTCTCGTCGTGGCGACCGCCACTGTCCTGCTTGGCACCCTGTTTCCACTGATCGCAGAGGCAACAGGGGAGACGATCTCTGTTGGCGAACCTTACTTCAATCTGACTTTTACCCCGATCATGTCGCTCGCGCTCATCTCCCTGCCCGTCGTGCAGGCCTGGAGCTGGGGCAAGGCGGACCTCTCCTCGATCTGGAAGTTTGCCGCCGCCTTTGCCGGGATCGTCGCCATCTTCTGGCTGGCGGGCATCGGACCGTTTGATATCCCGCTTCTGGCCGGTGTGGGCCTGGCGATCGCTGTCTGGCTGATTGGCGGCGCGGCGTTTGAGCTCTGGCGGCGGGCAAAGACCCGGCAGCGCCTTCCGCAAATGCCGGCGCGGGTCTGGGGCATGACGCTTGCCCATGCGGGCCTCGGCCTCTTCGTCCTGGGCGCTGTCCTGGAGACCTCCGGGCGCACGCACACCACGATTGCGCTGCAGGAAGGTCAGTCGACGTCTGTGGCTGGCTGGCAGCTCACCCTTGATGATGTCGAGAGTATCGAAGGCCCGAACTGGTACGCTGAACGCGCCTCACTGACGGCGCGGCACGGCGGCACTGTCGCCAGTATGACGCCGCACAAACGCTTCTATCCGGCTGCCCAGATGCCCACGACCGAAACCGCGATCCACAAGACAGGGCTTTCCGACCTCTATGTCGCGCTTGGCGATGGCCGGCGCAACCAGCAGGGCGAGACCCGCTGGACCTTTGAAGTCTTCCTCAACCCCTTGATCGATCTCATTTATCTCGGAACGATCTTTATCGCACTTGGCGCGGGTCTGTGCGTGTTTGGACGCAGGAAACACACTGCGACGGAGGCTGCATGAAAGCCATTCTTGCCTCGCTGCTCCTGATCTTCGCTGCCGAAGGCCCGCTTGCCGACCCGAAGGAAGAGGCGCGCGCACAGGACCTCATGCGTGAGATCCGCTGTGTGGCCTGCGAGAACGAACCCATCTCCAATTCGGGCTCTGATATCGCTGCAGACATGCGCGAACGTGTCCGGGAGATGGTCGCCGACGGTCAGAGCAATGAGGAAATCCGCGGCTGGTTTGCCGAGCGCTATGGCGACTTTGTCCTGTTCCGGCCACCTTCGCGCGGGCTCGGCGGCATGCTGCTCTGGGCGTCGCCCTTCATCTTTCTCATAGCGGGCGGGGTCCTGGCTTTCACGATCAGCCGTAACCGCCGGCCGCGCACCGACATCCCCGCTGTCGCCCCTGAGGAGGAGAGCTGACCGCCAGATTGGCCCGCCTGCACTGGCAAGACACCCTCCACGCACCTATGTGCGCATGGAAGGCCACGGAGTCCGGGAGGCGTCATGTTCAGCGAGAAGGTCAGTTTTTCTGGCAGCGATGGCCAGCAGATCGCTGGGCGTCTTGAACATCCGGTCGGCCAGTTTGTCGGCTGGGCCATCTTTGCCCACTGCTTTACATGCTCGAAACAGTCGCGCGCTGCTGTCGGTCTATCACGTGCTTTGGCTGAACGCGGGATCGGTGTCCTGCGGTTCGATTTCACCGGCATCGGCGAATCGGAAGGTGAGTTTTCCGAAAGCGGGATCAGCTCCAATGTCGAAGATATAGAAGCGGCGGCCAGCTGGATGGCGGAGCAGGGGCGCCCGGTCTCGCTGCTGGTCGGCCATTCGCTGGGCGGGACCGCTTCGATACTCGCAGCTGAAAGACTGAAGGGGTTGAAGGCGCTTGTAACCATCGGGGCGCCGTCAGAAGCCAAACACGTCATCGGCCAGTTTGGCCCCAGTGTCGAAGAGATTGAAAGCGACGGCGAAGCCAGCGTTACCCTGGGCGGGCGACCTTTCACGATCCGCCGGGAATTCGTCGATGACCTGCGCGAAGCCCGGGTGGGCGCCGCTGTCTCCCGCCTGCGTCTGCCATTCCTCATTTTGCACGCGCCGGGCGATGAAGAGGTAAGCGTGGAGCATGCCACAAAGCTCTTTCTCGAGGCGCGCCACCCGAAAAGCTTCGTCAGCCTCGACGATTCAAGCCATTTCCTCGAGCGCGATACCGACACAGATTTTGCCGCCAGCGTGATTGCCGGCTGGGCGTCTCGCTATCTCAAACCCGATGAAGACCAGTCCCCTTCAGCAGACGAGGGCGTTCTTGTCCGGGAGACGGCCGGGCCGGGGCCCTATCAGAATGAGGTGCTGACCGGAAGCTTCCGGCAGATCATCGACGAGCCCCGCAATTTCGGCGGCAGCGATACGGGCCCCGACCCCTATTCGCTCCTGTCGGCTGCCCTTGGTGGATGCACCTCCATTACACTGCGCATGTACGCCAATCGCAAGGACTGGCCCGTTGAGCATATCGGTGTTGCCGTCAGCCACACGCGCGAGCATGCGAGCGACTGCGACGAGTGCGGCGAAGAGGACAAGATCGACATCTTTTCGCGCGCTATCCATATTCAGGGTGACGTCACGGACGATCAGCTTGCACGCCTGCTTGAGATCGCGGACAAATGCCCTGTGCACAGGACGCTTGAGTCGGGCAGCCGGATACGGAGTAGAATTGACAAGAAGACAGGCTGAAATGAGCCTGACGCTTGATTTGAAAGGATAAAGTCTAACCGATGTTTAATCAGTCAAGGGACTGGCATTGGCTTATATTTATCCACACTATCGATGAATAGAATTCTTGAGGAGTTTGAGAGGAATATGAAAGCGATCGCTATATCGAAACAGGCCCTGGTTGCCGGTGTCTTTGGGGCTGGTGTTGCAGGGGCTTTTTTCTACGCACCCCCGGTCTTCCAGCAGGCCTCAGCCAAGCAGCCGATCTCGATTCAGCAGCCGAATGGCGCGCCGATCAGCTTCGCCGACCTCATTGAGGAAGTGAGCCCCGCCGTGGTCAGCGTGAATGTCGTGTCCGAGCGTGAGGTTACGGGCATGGGCAATATGGAAGAGTTCTTCGAACGCTTCCGCGGTCTGCCCGGCTTTGATGATTACATGCGCGAGCGTGAGGAAGAGGGCGGCGAGGATGAACCGCAGACCCGCGAAGCCCGCTCGCTCGGCTCCGGCTTCTTCATCTCCGAAGAAGGTTACATCGTCACCAATAATCACGTCGTGCAGGACGCAACAGAGATTGAGGTCGTGCTTGAGGATGGCCGGGAGCTGAAAGCCGAACTTATCGGCACCGATGCGCAGACCGACCTTGCCGTCATTCGCGTGACCGAGCCGGGGACCTACCCATTCGTTGAGTTCGAGACCGACACAAATCTGCGCCGCGGCGACTGGGTTGTGGCGCTCGGCAACCCCTTTGGCCTCGGCGGGACGGCAACGGCCGGTATCCTGTCGGCCGATGGGCGTGAGCTTGGCGCAAACAATCCCTATACCGACTTCCTGCAGATCGATGCCGCCATCAACCGCGGCAATTCCGGCGGTCCGACCTTTGACCTCCAGGGCCGTGTGGTTGGCGTGAACACAGCCATCTTCTCACCCACGGGCGGGTCTGTGGGCATCGGTTTCGCCATTCCGGCAGAACTGGCTGTCTCCGTCACGGACGCGCTCATCAAGGACGGCCGCGTCTCGCGCGGCTGGCTGGGTGTGACCATTCAGGATGTGACCGAAGACATGGCCGATGCGCAGGGTCTTGAAGAAGCGCGCGGTGCGATTATCGCCGATGTCAGCCCGGATAGCCCGGCCCAGTCCGGCGGCCTTCAGCGCGGCGACATCATCCTGTCGGTCAACGGCAACGACACAACGGATGCGACCTCTGTGACGCGTCTGGTCGGCGGGCTTATGGCAGGCTCGGACAACACATTCACCGTTCTTCGCGGCGGTGAGCAGCAGACCATCAGTGTCACCGTGGGCGAGCGTCCTGAAAACCCGAATGCCATTCCGCAAGCGCAGACCGGTGTTTCGGGGGACAATCCGGACAGCAATGCCAAGGACGGCCCGCTGGGTCTCGCCCTTAGGCCGCTGAACAGCACCGACCGGGACACGCTGGCTCTGGACGATGATGAGCCTGGCCTGATCATCAGCGATGTTGATAGTGACAGCCCGCTTGCCGAGTATGATGTGCGTGCCGGCATGGCGTTGCTGTCGGCAGCCGGCAGCCCGCTTGCCACGGTCGCAGACCTTGAATCGGCGATTTCCGACATGAAGAAGAAGGGGCGCGACAAGCTGCTTCTCGCCATCCGGAACGGTCAGCGTACCCTGTTTGTTACTGCCGACATCGGCGAAGACGCGTCGAACTGACGGTTATAAGGAGCAAGGCTCATGCGGGTTCTCGTCATAGAAGATGATCGCGACCAGGCGAGTTTCATCAACAAGGTTCTCAGCGAGGCCGGCCATGAGGTCGATCTCGCCGAGAATGGCGCAGATGGCCTGATAAAGGCCCGCGACGGCGACTTCGATGCGCTCGTCGTGGACCGGATGCTGCCGGAAAAGGACGGGCTGAAGCTTGTCGAGGAATACCGGAATGGGGGCGGGCAGACGCCCGCTCTCTTCCTCTCTGCCCTTTCGGACGTCGACAACCGTGTCGAGGGGCTGAAAGTCGGCGCGGACGACTATCTCGCCAAGCCTTTCGCCCCGCAGGAACTTGCCGCACGTGTTGAAGCACTCGGCCGGCGTCAGGTGAATGGCGAGCCGCCTGTGACAAAGCTCAAGGTGGCCGATCTCGAAATGGACCTCCTCGCCCGCAAGGTGTGGCGCGGCGAGCAGAAGATTGATCTGCAGCCGCGCGAATTCCGCCTTCTGGAATTCCTCATGCGCCATGCCGGTCAGGTCGTGACCCGCACCATGCTGCTCGAGAAGGTCTGGGACTATCATTTCGACCCCCAGACCAATGTCATCGACGTCCATGTCTCGCGCCTTCGCGCGAAGATCGACAAGGATTTCGATGAGCAGTTGCTGCAGACCGTGCGCGGCGCGGGTTACTGCCTGCAAGGATGAAGTCGGGTCGCTTCGCGTTTGTCCGGACGACGACATTCCGGCTGGCGCTCGTCTATGCGGTCCTGTTCGGCCTCTTTTCCTTCCTCCTCCTTTCCTATCTGTTTCAGGCCACGGTCGGCTCTCTGCGCGCAGAGGCCGACCAGCGTCTTGAGGCGGAGATGGGGGCGCTGGAGCTTGCCTATTATACCGGGGGCCTGGAACGTCTCGAACAGTCACTGATCGAGCGCGCGCTCGTTCCCGGTGCACCCTTCCGCTACCAGCTGGAAACACCGGAGGGCGACCGGCTGATCGGGGATTTCCCGAACCTGCCGGTCTCTCCGCCGGACACAGTCGGCGATGTCAGCAATGTCAGCCTCAGCATCGAAGTCCCGCGGCCCGGCGGCGAGCCGACCCTGACAGAGGCTGAGGGCCGCATTGTGCGTCTGCCGAACGGGAACGTCCTGCTCGTCGCCATTGAGACCGGGGAGCGCGGGCGGATCGTCAGGCGCATCACGCAGGCGGTCACCACCGCTGCGCCCATCGGTGTCCTGCTCGCGCTGATGGGGGGGATTTTTATCTCGCGCTATGCTGCCCGGCGCGCTGAACAGCTGACCCGCACCACGGAAGCGATTGTGGCGGGCAACCTCTCGGTCCGTGCACCTGTCTCCGGCTCGGGCGATGAGTTCGACCGCCTCGCCATGCACGTCAATACGATGCTGGAAAAGCTGGAACGCCTGATGGCCTCAAGCCGCCATACGGGCGATTCCATCGCGCATGACCTTCGCTCTCCCTTGTCGCGCCTGCGCAACCGGCTGGAGACGGCGCTGATCGGGGACATGAGCGAAGAGACGGCGCGCGAAACCCTGACCCAGACCGTTGAGGAAGTGGACCGCGTCCTCGCCACCTTCAACGCCATCCTGCGCCTTTCGCGGCTTGATGCCGGCGCCGAGGGGCGTCTTGTGCGCCTCGATCTGCGCGACATGCTGCTGGAAATCGCAGACCTTTATGAGCCTGCCTGTGAGTTTTCGGGGCTCCAGTTCAACAGTGATATCGGCGTCAACCTCTTCGTCCTGGGCGACCGCGAATTGCTGGCGCAGGCCATCTCGAACCTTCTGGATAATGCCATCAAATACACGCCGGAGGGCGGCACGATCAGCTTCCGGGCGCAACGCACGCCTGAAACAGTCCAGATCATCGTGACCGATACCGGGCCGGGCATCCCCGAACACATGCGCGAGCGGGCCAAGGAGCGCTTCTTCCGGCTCGATGAGGCCCGCACTCAGGCCGGCTCTGGCCTTGGTCTTGCGCTGGTCGATTCGGTCGCGGACCTCCATAAGGGCGATCTTGAACTTCTCTGGGCGAGCGAGATTCCCGACCCGCATGGATTAAAAGCGGTTTTTTCTCTGCCGCGTGAGCGCTAGGAAGGGGCATGCTCACGATCCGACCCATTGCGGCGACGCCCGCAGAAGCCTTCAGGCTGGCCGCCGACCTTGCGCCCTATCTCGCCCGCGCTGCGCGCCGGGCGCCCGATGCGGTGAAATTCCTCGAGGAAGAGGGCGCCGAAGCGCTTCACGCGCGCGCCATTTCCGACGCAGAGGCCGCCGGTGAGCTTGAAACGCTCGAAGCGACGATGGCGGCGCTCCGGCAGGCCAAGCTCTCCCATCATATTGCCGTCGCGGCCCGCGACCTCAGCGGGCAGGCCGATGTCAGCGCTGTGACAGCGGATCTCACACATTTCGCCAATACAGCGCTTGCCGCCGCCCTCAAGGCCGTGCTGCGCGCCCGGGACCTGTCACCGGACGGGCTCTTCCTGTTCGCGCTGGGCAAGATGGGCGCGTTTGAGCTTAACTACTCCTCCGACATCGATGTTGCCGCCTTTTTTGACCCAGACGTCTTCGATGGCGGCTCTGGCGAGGCCCAGATGAAGGCCAACCGGGCCGTGCAGGAGACGATGCGTGTCCTGGAGGAGCAGACGGGTGAAGGCTATGTCTTCCGCACGGACCTTCGCCTGCGTCCCGATCCGTCCTCCACCCCGCCTGCGGTCTCCACGCGTATGGCTGCGCTCTATTATGAGAGCGTCGGCCAGAACTGGGAGCGGATGGTCTGGATCAAGGCCCGTCCCGTCGCGGGCGACATCGCTGCCGCTGAACGATTTCAGGAGATGCTGACGCCCTTCGTCTGGCGCCGGCATATGGACTATTGGGCCATTGCCGACGTCCAGGCGGTCAAGCGTATGATCAATTCCAAGGCTGGTGCGGCCCTTGATGACCCGGCGCCGGACGTCAAGCTCGGCCCCGGCGGCATTCGGGAAATCGAATTTTTCGCCCAGACCCAGCAGATCGTGCTTGGCGGGCGCAATGAATATCTGCGCAACCGCAAGACACTGGCCAGCCTTCAGGCGCTGGTCGCGGCCGGCGCCGTGGATGGACCGGTGGCAGAAGAACTGTCCGAGGCCTATGTCGCGCTGCGCGGCGTCGAGCATCGTATCCAGATGCTGCAGGATGAGCAGACCCACCGCGTGCCGGAGGAAGAAGAGCGCCGGGAGCGTCTTGCGAAACTCTGCGGCTATGACGGGATCGCCGCGTTCGACAAGGAGCTGCATGAGACCCGCGCCATTGTCAGCCGCCACTATAGCGACCTCTTTGCCGAAGAAGAACGCAAGACGAAGTCGGCCGCCCAGGGCAATCTGGTCTTTACCGGTGTCGATGAGGACCCCGGTACCGTCAGCACGCTTTCCTCACTGGGCTTTTCAAACCCTTCCCGCGTTATCTCCACAATCCAGAACTGGCATCGCGGCAAGACACCTGCGACGCGGACAGAGCGGGGCAGGGGGCTGCTGACCGCGCTCCTGCCCGACCTTCTCATGGCCATGAGCCGGACCGGTGAGCCTGACACGGCTTTCACCCGCTTCACCCAGTTCTTCGAGGGCCTTCGTTCCGGCATCCAGACGCTCTCAATGCTCGTGGCGGAAGCGGACCTGCTGGAAGACCTCGTCACCACGCTCGCCATCGCGCCGCGCCTGTCGCAGACACTGGCGCGCCGGCCCGGTCTTCTTGAAGCGCTGATTTCGCAGAATACGCAGGAATTCCCGCCGACGCTGGATGGCGGGATGGATTTCGAGACGCGAATGGATGAAGTGCGCCGCTGGCAGAATGAGCGCGCCTTCCTGATCGGTCACCGTCTGCTTCATTCTCGACTGCCAGCCTCGCAGGCCGCCTTGGCCTGGAGCGACCTGGCAGATACATGCGTACGCCTCATGGCCGATGCCGCAGCGATGGAGACCGCGCGCAAATATGGTCCGCAGCCGGGTCATTGGGCTGTCGCGGCCCTTGGCAAGCTTGGCGGCCGCGAGCTGACGGCGGGCTCCGATCTCGACATCATCATCGTGTTCGAGGCCGACAAGGATGAGGCAGTGGAGGCGGGCAGCTGGTTCACCCGTTTCGCGCAGCGCCTGATTACCGCTATCTCGGCCGATACGGCGGAGGGGAACCTCTATGAGGTCGATATGCGCCTGCGTCCCTCGGGGCGTGCTGGGCCCGTCGCTGTGTCCCTGTCTGCTTTTGACCGCTACCAGCATCAGGACGCCTGGACGTGGGAGCTGATGGCGTTGACGCGGATGCGCTTTGTCGCGGGCCATGATCCTCTCGGAAAGAAGATGATGGAGATCGCACGCGATGCGATCACGCACGGCAAGCCGCCTGAAGAGAGAAAAGCCGACATTCTCGACATGCGCCAGCGCCTCTGGCGCGAGAAGCCGCCCGGCGGCCCCTGGGACATCAAGCTGGCCGAAGGCGGGCTCGTCGATCTGGAATTCATCCTGCAGCAGGGCATGCTGCTCAGCGGCGATCCGGACGCAGTCCACGCCACGACTTCCGATGCCATCGCAGCCCTTGAAGAGACGGGCTACCTCTCGGCCGATGAAGCCGGCACGCTCAGCCATGCCTTCCGCCTCCTGCAATCGCTGCAGCAGGTTCAGCGGATCGCCGTGGGCGGGGAGGCGGAGTCCTCCACCTTTTCCCGGGGGCTGAAGGACAGGCTGGCTCTGGCTGCAGACTGTCCGGGTTTCGAGGTGCTGGAGCATCGCTATTCTGAGATGAAACAGGCCGTCGCGGATATTCGCTGCAGAAAAATCGGTCCGCTCGCGACGGAATCCTGACGCGCCATCGTTTCACCTGTCGGGTCACACAGAAAAAGAGGAACCCGACATGAAGAAACTTGCACTTGCCGCAACCCTGACCGGCCTTGCCACGCTTGGCGCTGCCGGCCTTGCCTTTGCTCAGGATGAGGGCGAAACCAAAGACCGTGCCGATCGCGGCGAAGCGCGCGCAGAACGTATGCTCGAACGCTTCGATACCAATTCGGACGGCGTCATTTCGACCGACGAAATCGAAGCCATGAAAGCTGAGCGTTTCAGCCAGGCTGATGCGAATGGGGATGGCAGCCTCACGCTTGCCGAACTCGAAGCCTGGAAAGAAGCTGAGCGCGAGGCGCGGATGCAGGCGCGCAAGGAGCGCATGTTCGCCCGCCGCGACACCAATGGTGATGGCGTGATCTCCATCGATGAGTTCGAGACGCGTGGCATGTCGATGTTCGAACGCGTCGACGCCGACGGGGATGGTGAAATCACCAAAGCCGAACTTGCCGAGATGCAGGGTCATCATGGCGGGCACCGTGGCGGCTGGCATCATCGCGGTGGCGGCGCTGACCGGAAATAGTCCGGTATGAGCGAAGCGGCGGCCCCGGCTGGGCAGGGCGATTTCCTCCCTCGCATGTCGCGGGGCCGCCGCTATGCTTCCTGCGTGTCAGACCTTTCGGAATCAGAGCAGATCGCGAGGGCAGCCGCCGGAGACCGGATGGCCCAGTCCGCGCTGGTCAATCGCCACATGCCGGTGGTCTGGCGGGTGGCCTTCCGCATGCTGGGTGACCGGCAGGAGGCCGAAGATGTGACGCAGGAGACCTTCCTGCGCGCGTGGAAAATGCTTCCGGACTGGGAAGCGCGCGCGAAGTTCTCGACCTGGGCCTGCACGGTGGCGATCAATCTCTGCCGCGACAGGATGAAAAAGAAAGCGCCGGTCCTCATGGAGACGCTGCCAGAGCGGGAAGCGGCAGATTTGCCGCCCGATCAGGCGCTTCACCAGAAACAGGCCGGTACGAGAATTCAGGCCCTGATCGATGGCCTGCCGGAGAGACAGAAGGAAGCCCCCACCCTCTGCGCCTTTGAGGGGCTGGGCAACAAGGACGCGGCTGCAGCGATGCAGGTCAGTGTTGAGGCGCTTGAAAGCCTGTTATCAAGAGCGCGAAGAACGCTCCGGCAGGCCTTGTCGGAAGGACAGCAAGAATGAGCAGGATGGACACTACAGACGAAAGGGTGCTGGAGCTGATAGAGGCCTATGGCGCTTCCAGCATGAGCTGGCCTGAAGATGAACGCGAGGCCGCCGAGGCGCATCTCGCCGCCCATCCGGCCCGTTTTGAAGCCGCCCTCGCTGCGGCGCGCGCGCTCGACAGCCTGTTCGATGCTGACATGGCGCCAGAGCCGGGCCCCTTGCTGGCTGAACGCATACTGGCAAGCGCACCGCGCCCCGCTTCACAGCGCCATTCCGGTCTTGCCGCGCGCATCGGGCGTGTACTGACGCCGAATGGACGGCGCTGGCCTGCTGGGGCGGCGCTTGCCAGCCTCGGCATGGGGCTGTTTGCGGGCTATACCGCCTCTGCCTCCAGTCTGCCGCCCGCCTATGAGACGGAGGCTGAGAACGTGGTCTATGGCGCCCTCGGCTATGATCAGTTCGACACCTATCTGGAAGAGGAAATGCTGGATGAATGATCGCAAACGCCTCTCCGGCACGGCTATCGCGCTTATACTCTCGCTGGTCGCGAACGCCCTCCTGATCGGTTTCCTGCTTGGTGGCCAGCTTGGCGAAAGAGACCGCGAGCGGCGCGGGCCGCGCGGCGGGGCTGAGCACATGATCGCGCGCGGTATCCAGTCCATCGTCCCCGATGAGGACCGCGCCGAGCTCCGCGCCGCTTTCCGTAACGCCTTTCGCTCGGCCCGTGGTCAATGGCACGAAAAGCGCTCGGCCCGCGATGACCTGATCGCTGCGCTGAAAGCGACCCCCTTCGAGCGTGCGGCGGTCGATCAGGCCTTTCTCGACATGCGGACCGCCGACTCTGCGCTCAATGAGACCTTCCAGACCGTGCTCGCCGACCAGATTGCAGCGCTGAGCGACGAACAGCGCGGCGAGCTCGTCGACTGGCTCGAAGAGGTTGAGGCACGCCGCGCCGAACGCTGGGAAGAGCGACGCGGCGACCGGATGCGGCGGGAGGAGGGAGAGGCGCGGCGCGGGCCGCCACCGCCGCGCTAGTCTTTCGATTTGTGCGCCAGCCGCGCAGCGTTGTCTTCCCAGTTCTGCCCGTCGAACCTTGTCACGGCAGCATCCATCTCCTGCCAGTCGTCGAGACACCTCCACGTCACGGCGTAACCGTCCGGGTTGGAGCGCGGCACATAGAAGCTCTTCACCCCGCAGGTGCTGCAGAAGAGGTGGCGCGCGGCCCCGGTATTGAACCGGTACTCGGTGAGTGCACTCTCGCCCTGCAAAAGCCGGAAGCGGCTCGCCGGAACGATGATGTGGTCATTGCCGCTCATCGCGCAGATCGAGCAGTTGCAGTCCTCGACCTCGACATGTGAAGGAAGGTCCACTTCGAAGCGGACAGCGCGGCAATGGCAGCCGCCCTGATGCGGCGTGAGTGTCGTCATGAGACCTTATCCAAACCAGATGGGCGGGCGTCTATCTGCCCAGGGCGCGGCCTGCTCGATCTGGCCCGCGATGGAATAGAGCAGCTCTTCCTTACCGAGCCGCGCACCGAACATCATGCCCAGCGGCAGGCCGTCATCGGTCCAGTGCAGCGGCAATGAGATGGCCGGCCAGCCGGTCTGGTTAAACACCGGGCACCAGGCCGCAAAGCTTGAGATATCAACCCCATACTGGTCGAAGTCCGGCGGATCGAGGCTGAGCACGCCGAGCTTGACGGGGGCACGCGAAAGGGTCGGCGCGAGGATGAGGTCATAGCCGCCTTCATCCATGAATCGCTCCATCTGCCAGGCCGCTTCGCAGAACGCATTATTGGTCTTCACCACTTCCGACATCGGGATCTGGCGGCCAAGCTCTATGAAGCGCAGCGAGACCGGCTCGAAATCCTCTTCGGTGATCTTGCGGCCAAAATACGCTTCGCGTTCATCCGCCACGGCGGCCATGAAGGAGGAGACCATCACCATCATGCCCTTGCCGAGCGCTTCGCCATTGAGGGTGGGGCCTGCCTCCTCGACATGATGGCCAAGCGCACTGAGCAGCTTGACCGTCGCATCAAGGCCCGCCTGCGCATCCCTGTCCGGTTTCACGCCATTCGGGGCGGTGCTCCAGACGGCGATCTTGAGCGCGCCGGGTTCGCGGCCCACCGCGTCCAGGAAGCTGCCCTCCGGCGGCGGCGCGATATAGCGAGCGCCCGGCTCCTGTCCGTGTGTGACGTCCAGCAGGGTCGCGCTGTCGCGCACCGAGCGCGCCACACAGTGATTGGTGGACAGGCCGAACCAGTTCTCTGAAATCGGTGGGCCCATGGGGACACGCCCGCGTGAGGGTTTGAGGCCGACAAGGCCGGTGCAGGCCGCCGGGATACGGATCGAGCCCCCGCCATCGCTGGCATGCGCCATGGGAATGACGCCGGACGCCACACAGGCCGACGCCCCGCCGGACGAGCCACCAGAGGTATGCTCAGTGTTCCAGGGGTTGCGCGTCTTGCCATAGAGGGCGCTTTCGGTGGAGGTGGTCAGGCCGAATTCCGGGCTCGTCGTCTGGCCGAAAATGACGAGGCCGGCCTTCTTCTGGCGCTCGACCAGAGTTGCATCCATATCCGATACTGTGTCTCTGAAGGCGCGCGAGCCACTCGTAATGGGCAGGCCTTTCACCCGGGCCCCAAGGTCCTTTACCGCGAATGGGACGCCGGAAAATGGCCCGTCCGGCAGGCCCGCGTCGATCTGTTTGCGGGCGGCGTCCTCAAAGATATTCGAGAAGCAATTGACCTTCTCCTGCGCCGCCGAGGCGCTTTCCAGCGCGAGGTCAAGCAGCTCGCCCGGCGAGACCTCTTTCCTGCGCACCATGGATGCCAGTTCAGTTGCGTCCTTGTCTCCAAGATCCTTCATGGACATTCCTCCTTGCGCTCTTTTCTGGTGCCAGAATGGACGCTGAAGACGTGAAGGAAAAGCGCAGACTTGCCAGAAAGAGGAAGAAATCCTGAGGCCGGGGACGCTGTAACGGGCCTATTCGGCGGTGAGGGTAAATCGCGTGCCGCGTTCCAGACGCTCAACGTTCAGCCGGGCACCGGCCTTTCTGGTGAACGCCTCGATCAGGCGGGAGCCGAGGCCTGAGCCGGTATCTCCGGTGCTTTCAGCCATGCCCTGGCCGTCATCGGTAATCGTCAGCGTCCACTCATCCTCTGAGGTGGCGGCAAAGTCTATCGCGATCAGGCCAGTGTCGGCATTCGAGAAGGCGTGTTTGGCGGCATTCGTCACGATCTCGTTCATGACCAGACCGATGGCGAGCGCACGGTCGCGCGGCATCATGAGTTCCTGGCAGTCGAGGGTGATCTTTATCCGCTCATCTTCGAACAGGGCAGACTGAAGGTCGTCCTGGAGGGAGGTCAGATAGTGGCACATCGAGACTTCCTCGATGAAGGCGCGACCCGTATAGAGCGAGGTGTGGAGCGCCGCAAAGCTCTGCACCCGCGCCGCAGCGATGGTCAGCACGCCTTGCGCCTCCTCGCTCACCTGCTGGCGCCGCTGCATGTCGAGCAGGCTGGCGACCATGGCGAAATTGTTCTTGGTGCGATGGTCGAGTTCCTTGAGGAGAAGCTCACGCGCGGCAAGTTCGATGTCGCGTTCGGCCACCGCACGCTGCACGGCGCGCCGGAAGGTTTCGGCGAAGATCACGATGACCAGCGCGGCGCTGCCATTGACGAGGGTCCGCGGTGCATCCTGCGCGAGCTCAAACTCGAACGAGCCGGGATAGGGCAGGATGTAATACCAGGAGTAGAGAAATGAGAGCACAAAGCAGATGAGCCCGGCCTGCCAGCGGCCAAACAGGGTCGAAATCAGGATCGCCGGATAGATCAGCGAATAGGGCCCCGCGCCGCCAATGCTGAAGCTGAGCACCAGCCGCACAAGGATGACGACAACGACCCAGAACAGGCCAAAGAGGACCATTGTGGCAAGAGGCGGAAGGTAGGAGGCAAAGCGGGCTGGCAGGTCATATTCGCCAATCCGGCTTCCGGCGCGGGTCGTTGAAGTAGGGGTCGTCACCGGTTGCCTTGCGTCCTTGAAGTGTATGGAAACCGGCGCTGCCGGCGCGTCTCATCAATGTTGCGGGGCTACCTGTGGGTGCCTTGATTGCCTGTAACCCGATTTTTGCGAGTGTCTAACACCGCGTTCGCTTCTTGGGTAGAAGGCCGCGCACATTCTTGATTTGTAGGCCTACTCTGCCGGGATTCTGTCAGAGACGTATCACGACGCCTGACCTAGTCCTCATCCAGAAGCCGGTGCATTTCTTCGTCAGACCACCCGAAATGATGGCCGAGTTCGTGGATCACGACATGCTCGATCAGTTGGTCCAGCGTCACGTCCGGGCGCGTCTGAAGCTCTGCCAGAAGCGGCTTTCGATAGAGGAAGATGCGCGGGCTTTCCGGGCTCGGGAAGGAAATGCTGTCATGGATGAGCGGAATGCCCTGATAGAGCCCCGTCAGCTGCCACGCATCCTGGATGCCGAGCTCCGCCAGAACTTCAGGCTCGGCAAAATCGCGGACATGGATCGCGATCCGCCCGGCCGCCTTGCGGAAGGCCTCAGGCAGACGCTGCCAGGCCGCTTCGGTCATGTCCTGAAACGTGTCGAGATCGGGTTGTGTCAGCATCGCAATTAGCCCCTTACACGGCATGGCCAGTGGATATGGGGCTTCGCCTGGCGCTTTCAAAAGGCCGCCGGCCTCAGTCGCTGCCTTCTGTCTTGAGCGATGCGGTAAAGGTCGCTGAGCGGTGGTCGGAGCCGAAATGGCCGCCGACCTTGTGATCGCCACAAACAATGTCGCCCCTGCAGAAGGCAAGGTCTATCGGTATGGCGAGCGCCGGTGGCCAGCTGACGCTTGGAAGCTGATATTTCGGAGGAAAGCGGGCCGGCCAGGTCCCGGCGCGGGGGTCGCTGACCATCTGAAAGCCGAGATCCCTCTCCAGCGGCTCTGCAATCCGCCCCCAGGCGGCAGAATTCACATCGCCCAGCATGATGAGAGGCCCGTCGATCGTGCTCACCTTTCTGGCGAGGCCAGCAAGCTGTCTCAGCTGTGCATGCGGTGTGTCGAACGGCCAGGGCCGCGTGAAGTGGACGACAAGAACCGTCAGCTCGCCCTCCGGTAGACGAAGACGCGCCTCCAGCATGGAAGGTGTATTATCGGGCAATTGCGCGTCCACACTGATGATCTCGAAACGCGAATAGAGTTTCAGCCAGCCGGCATTCTGGCCATTTGGCAGCCGGCCGGAATTATAGGGCCAGCGCTCGTCCAGCGACTTGTTCGACACGCGCAAGATCTCATCGAAGGCCTCCACGAAGACCGCGATGTCCGCGCCGCTTGCGAGCGCGCCTTGAACCGCCCGGTCCGGATTGGGGTTCTTGGCCCAGATATTGTGCTGGTACACCTTGATCGCGCCGGGCGTTTGTTCACCTGCGGAATTTGGCCAGATCCCGTACCAGCCCAGCGCGGCGACGATGACGGCCACATTGGCGGCAGCGAGGTTCAGGAAACGCGTCTTGCTGAAAGGAAGCAGGACAATGAGCAGAACCGCCCCTGCCATAAGGCCCCAGAGGGCCGGCAGCAGGAACTGGCCCGCCATATCGAACGTCCAGTGCAGGTCCGACAGCCAGGCGCTGAGCACAGGGACGAGACAGGCGGCGGCACCGGCCACCACCAGGCTAGACAGATGTGTGGCCAGAGCTTTCATCCCGTCTGTTCCGTCCAGCCCTATTCGGCCGCCGTGTTCACCGGGTCGTCTTCAAGCGATTCCAGCATGGCGCGCGCGGCATCCGCGATGACGGTGCCGGGCGGGAAGATGGCTGATGCGCCGGCCGCGCGCAGGGCGTCATAGTCGCCGGGCGGGATCACGCCGCCAGCGATGATCTGCGTGGTGGCCGTCCCTTCATTACCGAGCGCGCGCTTGAGTTCCGGGATGAGCGTCAGGTGGCCGGCCGCCAGCGAAGACGCCGCCACGATATCCACATTGGCCGCGCGGGCGTCGCGGGCCGCTTCTTCCGGGGTCTGGAAGAGCGGGCCGATTTCGACATCCCAGCCAAGGTCCATCAGCGCAGAGGCGACGACCTTCTGGCCGCGGTCATGCCCGTCCTGACCCATTTTCGCGATATATATCCGGGGCTTGCGGCCTTTCTTTGAGGTAAATGCCTCGGCCAGCTGGCGCGCTTCTTCGGCCTTGTCGTCCTTGCCGATGGAGCCGCCATAGACGCCCTTGATTGAGCGGATGACCGCCTGGTGACGCCCCTGGCTGCGCTCGACGGCTTCCGAGATTTCGCCCACTGTCGCCTTGGCGGCGGCCGCCTCAACGGCGAGCGCCAGAAGGTTGCCCTTGCCGTTTTCGGCCGCCAGCGCAATCGCATCCAGCTTCGCGTCGACTTCAGCCTGATCGCGGTCCGCTTTCAGGCGTTTGAGCTTGTCGAGCTGCATGCGGCGCACGGTGGCATTGTCCACTTTTAGGACCGGCACGTCCTCGTCCTGATCGAGCTGGAACTTGTTGACGCCGACCACGGTCTGCTTGCCGCTGTCGATGCGGGCCTGCGTATTGGCGGCGGCTTCCTCGATCCGCAGCTTTGGCACGCCTTCCTCGATGGCCTTGCGCATGCCGCCCAGCTTCTCGACTTCCTCGATGTGGGTGAGGGCCTTGGCAGCAAGGTCATGCGTCAGACGTTCGACATAGTAGGAGCCGCCCCACGGGTCGATGGTCTGGCAGGCGCCGCCTTCCTGCTGCAGGAAAAGCTGCGTGTTGCGCGAAATGCGGGCCGAGAAATCGGTCGGCAGGGCGAGCGCCTCATCGAAGCTGTTGGTGTGCAGCGACTGGGTCTGCCCGCCAACGGCCGCGATGGCTTCGAGACAGGTGCGGATCACATTGTTGTAGACGTCCTGCGCCGTCAGCGACCAGCCGGAGGTCTGGCTGTGTGTGCGTAGGCTCAGCGATTTGGGGTTCTTCGGATTGAAGTTCTCCTTCACCAGCTTGGCCCAGAGCAGGCGCGCGGCGCGCATCTTGGCGACTTCCATGAAGGTGTTCATGCCAATCGCCCAGAAGAAGGAGAGGCGCGGCGCAAACTTGTCCACATCCAGGCCCGCATCGACACCGGCGCGGATATACTCAATGCCGTCGGCCAGCGTATAGGCCAGCTCCAGATCCGCCGTCGCGCCGGCTTCCTGCATGTGGTAGCCGGAAATGGAGATAGAGTTATATTTCGGCATGTTTTCAGACGTGTAGGCGAAGATGTCCGAAATAATGCGCATCGATGGCTTGGGCGGATAGATATAGGTGTTCCGCACCATGAACTCTTTCAGGATATCGTTCTGGATTGTCCCGGCCAGCTTGTCCGGGCTGACGCCCTGTTCCTGTGCGGCCGCGATATAGAGCGCGAGGATGGGCAGAACCGCGCCGTTCATCGTCATCGACACTGACATCTGGTCGAGCGGAATGCCGGAAAAGAGCGTGCGCATGTCATAGATGCTGTCGATGGCAACGCCTGCCATGCCGACATCGCCTGACACGCGAACATGATCGGAGTCATATCCCCTGTGGGTTGCAAGGTCGAAGGCGACCGACAGGCCTTTCTGACCGGCTGCGAGGTTGCGGCGATAGAACGCGTTGGAGTCTTCCGCTGTCGAGAAGCCCGCATACTGGCGCACCGTCCAGGGCCGCTGGGTATACATGGTCGGGTAGGGGCCACGGCCGAACGGCGCGAGGCCTGGATAGTCATCAAGGAAGTCGAGACCCTTGGTGTCTGCCGACGAATAGGCTTTGGCGAGGTCGATACCTTCAGGCGTCTCCAGCTCGCGCTTGCGTGTGCCGGACGGGGCGGACGCTTGCGGGGTACCAAGATCGAGCTTGGTGAAATCAGGGAAGGTTGTCATTTCTCGACTCCCAGTTCGGCCTGCGCGATCTGCAGCATGTCTACCGCGTCGCAGCCCATGAAGATGTTGTTGTCGATGGCGGCCGCTTCGAACTTGCCAGCGAGGAAGACGCGCGCGGCGCCTGCGTCTTTCAGCGCCTTGGCGGCGGCCTCGGCCTCGTCCTCATAGCGTTTGTCGGCGCCGCAGATCGCGGCGATCTGGCAGCCGGACGCCTTGAAAGCATCGGCCAGCACCTCTGGCGTTTCGGGCATCTTGGCCGCTTCGACCGCCTCGACGCCGCCAGCGGCGAAGAGGTTGCGGGCAAAGTCGGCGCGGGCCGTGTGTTCGGCCAGCGGGCCGAGGGTGGCGATGAAGATGCCGGGGCGTTTGCCTGTCCTGTCGGCATGAGCATTGGCGCGGTCGCGCAAGGTCTCGAAGTCGCGGGCAAGACGGATCGGTGCCAGCGGGTCGGCTTCGGTGGTGCTGCCCGACTTGTCCGGCAGGTCTTTCAGGAAGCTGTGCAGCCCTTCGCTGGAGACCGATGCCGCCTTGCTCTCGAATTTGATCTCGGCCACCGGCGCCTCATCGGCATCGAGCAGCGGGAACTCGCTGACGCCGGTCAGCGGACGCTTGCGTTTGGCGATGGCGGCAAAGCGGGCCTCGCGCACCTCGGCGATCCGCTTCTGGAGGTTGCCCTTGGCGAGGCTGGCGACAAGGCCGCCTTCGGCCTCGATCTCCTGGAAGACGGCCCAGGCGGCCTCTGCCAGTTCGTCGGCGAGCGTTTCCTCAAACCAGGCGCCGCCGGCCGGGTCTGCGATCTTGCCGAGGCCGGACTCCTCCATGGCGATGATCTGGGTGTTGCGGGCTGTGCGGCGGCCAAGTTCCTCTGGCACGCCGAGCGCTTCATTGAAGGCGCGAACCGTGACAATGTCGGCGCCGCCAACCGCGCTGGCAAAGCAGGCGGCGGTATTGCGCAGCATGTTCACCCATGGGTCATAGCGCGTCAGCATCCGCGCGGAGCTCACCGACTGGAGCAGCATTGGCTCAGCCTCGAGCTCCATCGCGTCCAGCACACGCGCCCAGAGACGGCGCGCGGCGCGCAGCTTGGCGATCTCGATCCCGTAATTGCCGCCTGCCGCAAGCGTGAAGACGGTCTGGGACGGATAGGCGCTGGCATCATAGCCCTGATCGGCGAGCCGGCGCATCGTGTCGACGGCATGGGCGATCAGCACGCCCAGCTCCTGCGCTTCGGAGCCGCCAGCCTCATGGACAGGGCGGGCATCGGCGCGCAGCGTGGTGGATTTGGGGTAACGCAGGCAGAGAAGGCGCGAGAGCTCGGCTGTGCGCACGAAGGCTGCATCGATACCGCCCTCGACCTCACCCTTGCGCATCAGGAGGCCGATCGGGTCGATATTGAAGGCGAATTTGAGCGTGCCGGCGCCGCCCTGCTGCTCGCCCCATAGCGCCAGAAGCCCGGCGAGCGAGGTGCCGGAGCCCATGCCGCAATGGTCGAGTGCGACGCTGGCAATGTCTGCGCGAACGCCATTGAGCGCTGTGGCCAGCGTATCGGCATCGTGAATCGCAACGCCGGATTTGCCCGTGCAGTCTACACAAAGCTCGATAGACGAGACGCCGCGTTCGAGGTCTCGTAGGATCTCTTTATTGGTGACTTCGGGATCTGGATGACCAAAGCTCTGGCGGATGTCCCAGGGCAGGAAGGGGTCCGGCTCGGCGCTGGCGCCGCGCAGATAGGGGGCTTCGCCGGGCGCGCCGCGCGGGTCGGTCGCGCTTGGAAAGCTGCTTTCGCGATAAAGCGGCTCTATGGTGAGGCCATCATCTGTCTTGCGCTGAAGCCGCTCCACCCCGCCGCCTTTCAGCGCCTTGGAAACCGCTTCCAGCCAGTCAGCCTCATTCGCCTCGTCGAAGGCGCTGCTCAGTTTCAGAAACCCGTCTGCCATATCTCAACCGTACTCGTTTTCGTGCTTGCCTGTATAGGGTTCGCGCCGGCTCGAAGGTCAAGAGTTTCCATCGCGGCATTCCTGCTGTGAGGGGCTCTGGACTATGTATTTTCCCTCATTTGACTCCTGCGCCGCAATCAGCGCAAATGAGAAGCAGTCGCAAAAAGGGAGTCGGCTCATGCAGTATCTCGAAAACAGACAGGGCGGGGCGGCAGGTGCCGCGCGCACACATCGCAGCCCCTGCGGCGCCTCGCCAAGGCCCGTGCCGGGCGCTGGTCAGGGGCGGCTTCTGGACTGGATCGACAGCCAGGCGAGGGTGACGCGAATCTGGCTAGACCAGCTGATCGCCGAGGGCGACCCGCATGACATGATCAGCCTGATCCACCGCCAGGCCGCCTGGCTGGACATGATGCGCTCGCGTCTGGTGGAAAACTAGAAAACACGCAGGCGGAAAGTCCGGGCGTTTCCCCGGTTTTTGACGGTGCATGGGCGGTACATGGACGGTGTACCGGCGGTGTCCGGGCGGGCCTGGCAGAGTGCTTGGGGCAGGTATGGCCTGTTTCCCGCCCGGAAGCCCGCGTGTGGACGGTCTTTCAGGGAATTTCTTCCGCCCTCTGCCTCGCCCGGCGATAGTGGCCGGCGATGACCCATGCCGTTCCCGATTTCTCGGCGCTGCCAGTCGGCCGTATGCTGACCATATTGAAGCTTGAGAGAGGGCTTCGTCATGGCGAGACCTATGAGGTGCTGGCCAAGCGGCTGCGTATCTCGCTCAGCGCGTCGAAAGTGTGGGCGCGCGAACTTGGCTTTCGCAAATGCGACCTTGAGCTTGAGACCGCGCAGACACGGGCCGCCCGGCAGGTGCGATGGGCTCTGGCCCTCTTAGACCTTGGCCGGCACGAGGAGGCAGGGGCCTGGGAAGCCGAAGCGCGCAAGCTGGAAGGGCTTCTCTCCCGGCTCAGGAAGCGGGCCGCGCTCGACAAGACGCGGCCCGACCCGATGGCCCCGGCGCTCGATCTTGTGGACCGCGTGCGCGCGTCACTGGGCGAAGACGCGGAGGCGAAGGATGCGTTCTGCGCGATTGCCGAGTATTATACCAGGCTGCGCGCGGCGGGCGCGACCTTGCTGGCAGACGGGCAGGTTGAATGGCTGAATGGCCAACAAGGCGAAGTGCCGGAAACGCCGGCCTGGCTGCCTTGCGACCCGTGGGCGGTGCTGGATGAAGCAGGCTGGGAGGTGGAGGTTGGCCGGGCGCTGGCGCTGCTTTGATGGAGCGCCCAGCTGGTTCTCATGCTTCGACAGGCCGCGTTCCGGATATGGTCGCCTATACCACCTGCCCACAGGCGCGGCGGAAGCGGCGGACGGTTTCGGCCATGCCATAGGTGAGGGCGTCGGAGGTGAGGTTGTGGCCGATGGAGACCTCTGCGAGGTCCGGTATCCGCGCGATGAGGGGCGGAAGGTTGTCCACGGTGAGGTCATGGCCTGCATTCACTTCGAGGCCATGGCTGTGGGCGGCGTCTGCGGTGAGGCCGAGCTTTTCAAGCTCGCCTGCAGCCTTTGCCGGATCGTCGACGGCGCCGCCATAGGGGCCGGTATAGAGCTCGATCCGGTCGGTGCCGGTGCTGACGGCTGGCTCGACCTGGTCCGGGTCCGGATCGCAGAAAAGGGAGATGCGCGCGCCGGTCTGTTTCAGCCGGCTGACAATGGTCTGGAGTTTGTAGGCATGGGTCTTGAAGTCCCAGCCATGGTCCGAGGTTGCCTGTGAGGGATCGTCGGGGACCAGGGTGATCTGGTGCGGACGAATCTTTTCCACCAGCGTCATGAAGGCCTCATTCGGATAGCCTTCAATATTGAATTCGCGGTCCGGAAATTCCTGCATGATCAGATTCATCAGGTCCGGGACATCGGCGCGGGTAATATGGCGCTCATCGGGGCGGGGATGGACGGTAATG
>NVWP01000045.1 GCA_002733705.1 Henriciella sp.
GCCGAGGCCGACCTCGCTGCCAGCGAAGCCGACCTTGCATCGGCCCGGCTCTCGCTGGCCGCGCAGACGGCCATTGCGTGGACCGATCTCAACGAAGCGCTCGCCCAGGAACGGGTGGCCGTCCAGACCTATGAGGCCCGCGACCGGATCGTCACGCTGACCGAGCGCCGGTTTGCCCGCGGCCTTTCGACAGCGCTCGACGTGCGCACGGCCCGCAGCGCACGCGCCACGGCAGAAGCAGCTATCGCGGCCCGCCGGCAGGCCAGCGGAAATGCGACCCGACGCCTGGAGATTCTGCTGGGGCGTTATCCTGCCAACGAGATTGAGGCACCCGCCGACCTGCCTGAGCTCGCCCCCATAAGGGCCGCCGGCACCCCCACCATGCTTCTGTCCCGCCGCCCGGATATCGCGGCGTCCGAAGCAAGGCTTGTCGCTGCCGGCCTTCGCGCCGAGCAGGCCCGCCTTGCGCTTCTGCCATCGCTCACCTTGACCGGTTCACTTGCCGCCAACGAGACCGAGCTTGCCGATCTCATCGATCCGGTCCGCATTGCTGCCAATGCCATTGCGGGGCTGTCGCAGCCTGTTTTCAATGGCGGGGCATTGAAGGCTGACCGTGACGCGGCAATTGCCCAGGCTGAAAGGGCGCTCGCGCTTTATGCCGGCGATGTTCTGACGGCCTGGCGCGAAGTCGAGGACACGCTGGCTGCTGATGAGTTCCTTGCCGACCAGGTCGATGCCCAGCGCCGTGCGCTCGATGAAGCAATCGAGGCAGAAGAGCTTGCCACGCGCCAGTATTCCAGCGGCCTCGTTTCCATATTCAATCTGATCGACGCCCAGACGCGTAGGTTGAATGCCGAGAGCAATCTCATTGCCGCGCGGTCTGCACGCGTATCGAACCGGATTTCCTTCCACCTTGCCATCGGCGGTGCGGTCGAAGAGGGGCCTGCGGGCTCGCAACCTGATATATAAAGAAGTCGAGAACAGAGACCTCCCATGAAGCGTATCATTGCCGTCCTGCTGCCTGTCATCGTGCTCGTCGTCCTCGTTGGCCTGGGATTTGCGCTGACCAGCGTTTTCAAGCCGCCGGTCGAGCGCGCCGACGAACAGCCCCGCGGCCTGTCCGTATTTGCTGAAGTGGCAGAGCAGACCGACCTCGACCTCAAGGTCCGCGCCCAGGGTGAGGTGAAGCCAAAGCGGCAGATTGTCGTCGCGCCGCAAATCGCTGGCCGGATCTCCTATGTTTCGCCAGATTTCCTGGATGGCGGTTTCATCCGGCAGGGACAGGTGCTGGTACGCCTGGAGGCCGCCGATTACGAGCTCGCCATCACACGGGCAAGATCCGGTGTAGCTTCAGCCGAGCAGGCGCTCGCCAGAGAGCGGGCAGAAGCCGAGCTGGCGCAGCAGGATATCGAGGATCTCGGTATAGAGGAGGCCAGCCCGCTGGCCCGCCGTGAGCCCCAACTGGCCGAAGCCCAGGCGAATCTTGAGTCTGCCAAGGCCCAGCTTGCCGATGCGCAGCTTGCTCTCAATCGCACCGCAATCACGGCGCCTTTCTCTGGCCGCGTCCGTGAGCGTAGTGCCGACCTCGGTCAATTTGTGAGCCCGGGGCAGGCACTGGGTACGATTTTCGCCACTGATGTGGTTGAGGTCTCGCTTCCCCTGTCCGATGAGGAACTGGGCCGTACGGGTCTGCCGCTCGCCTTTTCCGAGACGGCGGATAATCCAGGCCCACGCGTGGTGTTTTCCACGAATGTCGCTGGCCAGCGGCGTGAGTGGGTCGGCCGCGTGAAACGGACCTCCGCCGCGCTTAACCCGCAGACCCGGCTTATCAATGCGATCGCCGAACTTGAAGATCCCTATGGCGCTGGCGCCGATGATGGCGTGCCTATGGCCCCGGGCCTTTTCGTGGACGCGGAGATTGACGGCCGGCAGATAGAAGATGTCGTGCGCATCCCGCGCGCTGCGCTGCGGGGCGTGGATCAGGTCTATGTGGGTGACGGCCCGAACGGCAAGCTCGAGATCCGCACTGTGGACGTAGTCTACAGCACCGACGACGGCGCCTTCTTGGCCTCGGGCGTGGAGGATGGCGAACTCGCCATCGTGTCGCCGATCCAGGCCGCCTTCGATGGCATGAGCATTCAGGTGGTCGAGCGCATGCCGGATGGCTCGCTTGTCCCACGCACGCCGCGCACCTCGTCTTCCGATGAGGAAGAGGAGGACACCGCGGACGCCCAGGTCGCTGGTGAAACGGATGGAGCGGTGCAATGAACGGACTAGTAGCCTGGTGGGCCCGTAACGGTATTGCTGCCAACCTTCTCATGATCGTCGCCTTTATCGGCGGTATCTTCGGTTTCCTCAGCCTGGAGAAGGAAGCCTTTCCTGCCGGCGACTGGAACGGCGCGAGCGTTTCCATCGCCTGGCCGGGTGCCTCCCCGCAGGATGTCGAGGATCAGATTGTCGTGCGGCTTGAAGAGGTTGTCGCTGACATTGACGGCCTCAAGCGCCTCACCGGCGTGGCGCGCGAAGGTGTGGGCTATGTCAATCTTCAGACCGAACTCGACGTCGACGTCGATGAATTCGTCGACGAGGTGAAGCGACGCGTCGATACGATCTCGAACCTGCCGCAATCAGCTTTCCCGGCGCAGGTCACTCGCTGGAGCGCGAATAACCAGTTCATGGGTCTTGCCCTTCACGGCAATGTCGATCCGGCGACCCTTGATTACTATGCCGATGAGATGCGGGACGCGATTGCCCTTCTGGAAGGCGGCGAGCTTGCGCAGGTCCAGGGCACGCTGGGCGAAGAGGTTTCCATCGAAGTCTCGGAGGCCGCCCTTCGCCGCTACAATCTGACCTTTGCAGAGGTCGCAAACGCGGTCCGCAATTCGTCCATCAACTCCTCCGGCGGTACGGTTCGTACCGAAACGGGCACGGTCTCCATCCAGGCCCGTCAGCTGGCCGACACGCGCGCCGATTTCGAAAGCATCATCGTTCGCCAGAGCGCCGAGTTCGGGACGATACGCATCCGCGATGTGGCCAATGTCGTCGATGGCTTTGAGGATGGAGAGCTCGACGCGACCTATAATGGTGAGCCAACGGCTTTCATCATGGTCAACCAGCCGGAAAAGATGGACATCGTCCTCTACTCCGACAACATCAAGAAGTTCATGGAAGACGCCAATGCGGGCCGGGGACAGGATGCCCTCCCGGAAGGCCTGCGCATGGACCTCCTGTTCGACACGTCCGAAATCTATAAAGGCCGCATGGACACGATCAGCTCGGCCGCCTTGCAGGGCATGGCGCTTGTGATGATCATCCTGATCCTCTTCCTGCGCCCCATCGTGGCTTTCTGGGTCACCATCGGTATCGGCACGGCCTTTGCCGGCGGCATCATGATCCTGCCGCTCTTCGGGGTCTCCCTGAACTTTCTCTCGCTCTTTGCCGTCCTTCTTGTGATCGGTGTGGTCGTGGATGATGCGATTGTCGTCGGCGAGAATATCCACAAGGAGGTCGAGAGCGGACGCGAGGAAGGTCTCAACGCGGCCACCGTCGGCACTCAGCTGGTGCTGAAGCCTGTGATCTTCGGCGTCCTGACCACGATGATCATGTTTGCCCCATGGGCCTTCATCCCCGGGCCGGAGCGCCAGTTCACCGCGCAGATTACGTATGTCGTGGTTGCGGCGCTGGCCTTCTCGCTCATCGAAGCAATGCTCATCCTGCCCTCCCACCTTTCGCACATGCAGCCGCAGAAATTCGAAGGGCCTGTTGGCAAGCTGATGCACCTTCAGCAGCAGATCGCCGACAGCCTCATCACCTTTGCGAACCGGGTCTACAAGCCGCTGCTCGAATATGCGGTGAAGTTCCGCTACGTTACAGTGGCTGTCTTCACCTCCTTCTTCGTGATCGCGATCATGCTGGTGCAGGCGAACATCGTCCCGTTCCGCTTCATGCCCCAGATCGAGGACGACCTCGTCCAGGTGACCATTGATCTGCCGGACGGGTCTCCACAGTCACGCTCCCTTCAGGTTCGTGACCAGCTGCGTCTGGCTGTCGAGCAGTCGCGTGCGACCTTCGATGAGCGCTATCCGCAGCTCGGCGACGAGCACATGATCCGTGACATCTCAATCGTGGCCACGGAAGGCGAAGTGCAATCCTGGATTGCCCTTATTCCGCCGCAGGACCGCCCGGTCGGCGTTTCGACCAAGGATATTGCCGACGAGATACGCGCGAATTTCGGGGAAGTGCCGGACGCAGAGGAAGTGAACTTCCAGTTCACCATCAATGATGCGGACAATTCGATCCAGTACGCGCTGAACAATGATGACCTGGAGGTGCTGCGCAAGGCCGCCGATGATGTGAAGGCTCAGCTGGCAACCTATGAGCAGACCTATGACATCAGTGACAACCTGTCCTCGGCGGCCCAGGAAATCCGGATTGACCTCAAACCTGGCGCCACCTCGCTCGGTGTCACGCTCGGCGATGTGACCTCGCAGGTGCGCGCCGCCTATTATGGCATCGAAGCCCAGCGCCTGCCGCGCGACGGCGACGATGTGCGGGTCATGGTTCGCTATCCGAAGGAAACCCGCGAGTCGCTCGACAGTCTGCAGGACCTTCGAATCCGGACAAGTGACGGCCGGGAGATCCCGCTGGAACAGGTGGCAGAAATTTCCTTTGCCCCGGGGATCGACCGTATCCTGAGACGTGAGCGTATGCGCTCTGTCACCGTCTTTGCCGACCTCGTCGGTGACAGCACCCGCGCCACGATCTTTGCCGACATGGAGCAAAATTTCTGGCCGGAATTCGAGAAGAAATACCCGACGGTGACGCGCGGGGCCGTAGGCGATATCGAAAGCGAGCAGGAATTCGTGCAGGATATCACCCGGCTCTACATCATTGCCTTCGTGGTGATGTACATCCTGCTGGCAATTGCCTTCCAGTCCTATTCCCAGCCACTCCTTCTGATGCTGGCCATCCCCTTCGGCTATGCGGGCGCGGTCTTCGGCCATCTTGGCTTCGGGGTCCCGATGGCGCTGTTTTCCATGTTTGGTATCGGTGCTGCAGCCGGTGTGGTGATCAACGACAACCTCGTTCTGGTGGACTATATCAACCGGCGGCGCGAGGAAGGGGCAGGCGCGTTGCAGGCCATTGTTGATGCTGGCGTCTCCCGTTTCCGCCCGATCCTGCTGACCTCCGTCACGACTTTCGTCGGCATTCTGCCAATGATCGCGCAGAAATCCGTCCAGGCACAGTTCCTCAAGCCCATGGTTGTCTCGCTCGGGGCGGCTGTTGCCTTCGCATTGTTTGTGTCGCTGCTCCTCGTGCCCGCTTTCTATGCGGTGGGATGTGAGGTTGGCCGCATCTTCCGCTGGACCTGGGGTGGCAAGCCTTATCGCCAGATCGGTGACAGCTATGAGGGCGAGGTGAATATCGATGAAGAAGAGCTCATCGGGACCTCACGCGGCGGACGTCCACAACCTGCCGAATAGGAAGGTCGCCATCCCTGCTCTTGCGCAGCTCATGGGGTTACAAGGTCGCCGCTCCTATTCAATATTGACGGTATCCAATCTGGAGTAAGATGTATGAAACTGCTTTATTCAAGCGTGGCCGCCGCCGCGCTTCTGGCCGCCTGCACAACAACCCAGCCCGCCAGTGAAACGGCGGCCGGGCCGGGCGATCAGCAGGCTGCGGCCTCCAAGCCAGAACATGTCGTTGAGACCACCTCGCCGGATTATTGGGGGGACTGGGGCATCGATACCAGTGTCATGGACACCGATGTGGACCCCGGCGACAATTTCTTCATGTATGTTAGCGGCGACTGGATCGACGAGTTTGAGCTGCCGGCAGACAAGACCCGCTACGGCGCGTTCGATCTTCTGCGTGAGAAGTCAGAGCAGCAGACCCGCTTTATCATTGAAGACCTCGCTGAAGCCCAGCCGCCGGTCGACACGCCGGAAGGCAAGGTTGCTGCCTTCTACAATGCCTTCATGGACACCGACGCCATCGATGCGGCCGGCCTCGCGCCCGCCCAGCCCTATCTCGACAGGATTGCGGCGATCAGGGATCGCGAAGAGCTTGCACGCATCTTTGTCGCGCCGGGCTTTTCCTCGCCCTTCAACGGTTTCGTCTGGGTCGATGACAAGAATCCCGACGACTACATCTTCCAGATGTCCATGGGCGGCCTCGGCCTGCCGGACCGCGAATACTATCTCAAGGATGATGAGAAGTCGGTCGAGATCCGCGCAAAGTATGAAGAGCTGCTGACCTTCCTCCTCGGCCGGGCCGGCTATGAAGACGCCGCCGCCAAGGCGTCTGATGTCCTCGCTCTGGAGACGCAGCTTGCAGAAGCCGACTGGGACCGTGCGGTCAGCCGCAACCCGGAGATCACCTATAACAAACTGACCCGCGACGAGCTGGGCGAACTGGCCGGTGGCTTTCCGCTGGCAGTCGCGCTTGAAGAGCTGGGCGTGAATGGCGAGCAGGAATTCCTCGTCACCGAGATTCCGCCGACCGCGGACGAGATTGCGTCTGCAGGTCTCTCTCAGGAGGATGTGGACAAGCTTGGTGCCGGCATCCCGGTTGCCTTTGAACTTGCCAACACGGCAGACCTGGACACCTGGAAGGCGTATCTCGCCGCTCACATGCTGTCTAATTTCGCCGCCGTCCTGCCGTCCGACATCGATGAAGCGGACTTTGATTTCTATGGCACGACGCTCAGCGGCCAGCCGGAACAGCGTCCACGCTGGAAACGGGCAGTGTCCGCTGTCTCCGACGCTCTGGGTGAGGCGATTGGCGAAGTCTATGTGGAGCGCTACTTCCCGCCGGAAAACAAGCAGCGCATGGACGAACTCGTTGCGAACCTGCGCACCGCCATGCATGCCAATCTCGAGGACCTCTCCTGGATGAGCGAGGACACCCGTGAACAGGCGCGCGAAAAGCTCGACATGTTCAACCCGAAGATCGGCTATCCGGACGAGTTTGAATCCTATGACACGCTCGAGGTCACCGACAGTGCCTTCACGAACGCCGTGAATGTGGCGCGCTGGTCGCTGCAGGACAATCTCGACCGCCTGAACGAAGACCCGGACCGCAATGAGTGGTTCATGACCCCGCAGACGGTGAATGCCTACTATAATCCGGGCTATAATGAGATCGTCTTCCCGGCCGGTATCCTCCAGCCGCCTTTCTTCAATGTGGAGGCAGACCCAGCCGTCAATTACGGCGCCATTGGCGGCGTGATCGGCCATGAAATGGGCCACGGCTTTGACGATCAGGGATCGAAATACAATGGCGAAGGCGTTCTCGCCAACTGGTGGACGGATGAAGACCGCGAGGCGTTTGACGCGCTGACGTCTGCGCTGGTCGAACAGTACAATCAGTACTGTCCGCTTGCCGAAGGCGAACCGTGCGTCAATGGCCGCCTCACCCTGGGTGAGAATATCGGTGACCTTGGCGGTCTGTCGCTGGCCTATCGCGCCTACCAGATCAGCCTGGATGAGAATGGCGACGGTGTCGTCAGCGCTGAAGAGGAGGCGCCTGTGATCGACGGGTTTACCGGCGACCAGCGCTTCTTCATGGCTTGGGCGCAGGTCTGGCGCGCCAAGTACCGCGATGAAGCCAAGCGCAACCAGCTGCTGACGGACCCCCACTCGCCGTCAGAATACCGCGCGAACGGCATCGTCCGCAATTTCGACGAATGGTATGAGGCGTTCAACGTCTCTGAAGACGATGAACTTTACCTGCCGCCGGAAGAGCGCATCCGCATCTGGTAAGCGGACAAAGCATTGGCAAACATCAGGAAAGGGTGGACCTCAAAGGTCCGCCCTTTTTTCCTGTCCGTTGGATTTGTCCGCATTCCTGCAGGAATGATCTTCACATTTGCCGGTCCTTCTGGCTTCTAGAGGCCCGGCCTGCCGTAGCGGCAGGTGTGGGGGAAGGACGCACGAAATGCCGATGCCCATGGCCGTCAGGGCCTATTTCGACAGGCTGTCCGGGCCGACGAAGGAAATCGCAGAGGAACTCGCTCGCCTCATTCCGGCGCGTGGGCCAAGTTTGATCGCGACTATCGCTTCTGGCGCACCCTGCTGGTCGGGCCATGAGCGCGTTGTGTCAGTGGTGGCCTATTCCAGGCACTGCAATCTGCAATTCTGGTCCGGAGCCCGGCTCGCCTCTGGTTTCTATGGCCGCATTGAAGGCAACGGCAAGGCTCTGCGTCATGTGAAGGTTCACCATCTCGATGATATAGACGATGAGCTGATCGACATCATCGACTGCGCCATTGCCCTCGACCGGGGCTGACCATTGCACGCGGGCGTCCCACAGCCGCTTTCAATCTGCGTGCGGCCTGCTAGCCTTTGGTGCCGATCCAGCTTTCAGGACACGCCGTGCTCAGACATCTTTGCCTTACTCTTCTCCTCAGCCTCTCTTCAGCAGGCCTTTCGGCGCAGGAGCCGGCGATCGACACGCTCTATTTCGTCGTGCGCGACGGGATCGTCATGACGGCGCAAGGCCACGCGATTGCGATGGATTTCAACGAAGACGGCAAATTTGAAGGCGAGGCGGCCGGCACATCCTTTGCCGGTACCTACCGGCTCGATGGCGCCCAGCTCTGCACCACGTCGCAGCTGGCTGCTTCTGAAACCTGCACCACCTACCCGGAAGGAATGGAGCCGGGCGACGAGTTCGAAGTCGTCAGCCCGGCCCTTGGCAGTGTCCGTGTCCGCATCCGCACGCCCGAGGAGAACCGGGCCGCGGCAGCTGGAAATTGATGCGCCTTAAAGCGTCGGATTGATCAGGAATTTCTCGCCGGTCTTCTTCGCATCATAGCGTTTCAGCGTGTCCGGATCGAGCGCTTCGGCAAGCGAGATCTCATCGGTATAGTGACTTGCGAAGGTTGTCTTCAGCTCAGACATGACCCGCTTGCGAAGCTTTTCGCGGCCCTCGGAGCCGATCTTCTGCAGGAAGTAGGTGAGCAGATAGCCGCCTGCGCTCCACGCCATGCCAACGCCCGGCGGGATGGTGGTCGGCGAGAGATCGAGGCGCCCATAGATATAGACGTGTTTCGGATCGGCCGAGCCATAGCGGCTATATTCGGCGCCGATATTGGCAGCCGCCTCCATCGCCATCAGGATCTGTCCCGCCAGCGGCCCACCGCCGACTGCGTCAAAAGCCAGGGTGGCCTTGGTCTCCGCAATCGCGTCGATCAGCTCCTTCATGAAGTTATCGCTCGATGAATTGACGACGTATTTGGCGCCGAGGTCCTTGAGGATTTTCTCCTGCTCGGCCTTGCGCACAATATTCACCAGGGGCACGTCGTCTGCGATACAGATCTTGTTCAGCATCTGACCGAGATTGGAAGCGGCTGCAGTGTGGATCAGGCCCTTATGGCCTTCCATTCGCATGGTCTCCGGGAAGGAGAGGGCGGTCAGCGGATTTACGAAAGAGGAGGCGCCGTCACGGGCCGAGGCGTCTTCCGGCAGCTCCATGACCTGTGCAACATTCAGCATGCGGTATTCGCCATAGAATTCGCCGCCAAGGCCGGTCACTTTCTTTCCCACCAAGGCCTGCGCGGCATCGGAAGACCCGGCCGCCACAACGGTGCCTGCGCCTTCATTGCCGACGCCGAGCGACTGGCCGAGCCGTGCCTTCATGGCCCGCATGGCGGGCGGCGGCACGTCGGCGACCAGTTTCGGGCTCTCCTTGCTGCCTTCATTCTTCAGCGTGGAGAGATCGGCTGCACCGACAAGCAGGCCAAGGTCGGACGGATTGATCGGCGTTGCTTCGACGCGAATGATGATATCGCCATCGCCCGGCTTGGGCATCGGCACGTCCTTCAGAGAAAGCTCCAGCTTGCCCTCTTCTGTCACCAGCGTGCGAAGCTGGCGGAATGTGTCTGGTAGGTCTGAAGCCATTTTGTGTTCCTCCTTGGGGATCGTTTTTTGCTTGCTCCGACATGGAGGTGCACGAAGAGCATGGCAAGTCAGCGCCGGAAATTCATTATGCCGCTGAGGGAAATCGGACCCTCACATCCAGACCAGGGGCCTGCGGAAGAAGTGTCAGTTCGGCCGAATGGTGGCGGGCAATACTTGCAGCCAGGCTCAGTCCCAAGCCAGAGCCGGGAGAGGTTCGGCTGCGGTCGAGACGGTGAAACGGCTTGATGGCCTCCTCAATTTTCTCCGCTGGGATGCCGACACCATTGTCGCGGACGCTGAGCTCGGGAAGACCCTCGACAATGCCGACGCGCACCTCCACAGCGACGGGCGCCCGATTGTGGCGCAAGGCGTTCTCGACAAGGTTCACGAGCATCTGCGTGATGAGCTGGCGGTCGCCATAAGTTCGAACGTTGGGGGCCGCCACGAGGGCAATTGATTTGCCTTCCGCCTCTGCGACGGGGGCGAAGGTGGTCGCCACCGCCGAAGCGATTTCGCTGAGATCGACGGGTGCGGTCGAAACGGCGGCCGAGCCACTCTCCAGTTCGGCAATCTTGAGCAAGGCGGTGAAGGTCGCCAGCACATCGTCTAGCAGCTCTGTCGCCTCTTCGATTGCTATACGTTGTTCGGCGTTGCTTTCTCGTCCCTGCATGGCTTCGAGCCGCTGACGCAGATGCCCAAGCGGTGTGCGCAGGTCATGCGCCACGCTGGCAGAAGCATAGCGCACATCATGGACCAGCGCCTCGATCCGGTCGAGCATCCGGTTGATCGTGCCCGCGAGGCTGTCGAATTCATCGCCGGCCGCAGAGACCGGCATGCGGGCGCTGAGTGACTGGCGCCCGACGCCTTCGGCCGTTGCCTTCATGCGCTCCACCCGTGAGAGGAAACGCCGGCTGACCAGCAGTCCAGCAATGAGGCTGAGCAGCAGGGCAGGCAGCAGGACAACAAGCATGGCGTGGCGAAGGGCCGTTGCCGCTTCGCTGACGATACGCGTATCGGCGCCAACGCCCAGCCGGTAGCCATCCTCAAGTGGTGTTGTGAGGACCAGAAGGTCGCTCGCCTCCTGGCGTTGAAGCCGGCTCCAGCCCCCGCGTTCAGGCAACGCCATCCTGTCAAAGATCGAAACGCCCAAAGGGCTGGTCAGCGTATATCGCAGCCTGTTGCCGGGATTGCGTTCCAGCCGCTCGCTGATGTCGTGGCGCAGTTCTTCCAGACCGTCATCTTCATAGTCGCCCATCAACTGGCGGGTCTCGTTGCGGATCTGGTCGCGAAGCTGGTCTTCCATATCGTCGCGAAGGCCGAGATAGATGAGGATGCAGAGCGCGAGTGTGCACAGGGCGAACAGCCCGGCCGCCATTGCCGTCAGCCGGAAGCCCGTAGAACGCAGCAGCCTATCCATTGTCGGAAAGCCTGTAGCCGGAGCCGCGCACGGTGTGGATGAGAGGGCGGTCATGGCCCTTGTCGATCTTCGACCTCAACCGGCTGATATGAGTCTCGACGATGTTGGTGCGCGGGTCGAAATTGAAGTCCCAGACATTCTCCAGCAGCATGGTACGTGTCACCACGCGGCCTTCATGACGCATCAGGTATTCCAGGAGTCTGAATTCGACTGGCTGCAGGTTGATCGCCTCGCCATCGCGTTCGACCGTTCGTTTCAGACGGTCGAGTGTCAGGCCGCCGAGCTGGTAGGTCGTTTTCGGCCCCTCGGCGGGCGCAGCGGATCTGACGAGCACGCCGACGCGGGCGTGAAGCTCTGCAAAGGCAAAGGGTTTGACAAGATAGTCTTCGGCCACCTGCAGGCCTTCGACCCTGTCCTCGACCCCGCCAATGGCTGTCAGGAAAATGGCCGGCGTGGTGTCGCCGCCCGCCCGCAGCATGTTGAGCAGTTTCAGGCCATCTATACCCGGAACCATGCGGTCCAGGATGAGCGCGTCATAGCTCGCATCCGTTGCCATCATCAGGCCTTCCTGACCATCGGCCGCATGGTCGACTACGTCGCCATGTTCACGAAAGCCACGGATCACATAGCCGGCGGTTTCCCTGTCATCTTCGACCAGCAGGTAACGCACGCGTGTCGTCTCCCGAAAAAATGCCCTGCCGCAACATATGCGGCAGGGCAGGATGATTTACAGGGCTATGCCTAGTCGTCGTGATCTTCGCGGGTGCTTTTCACTTCACCCGTCACGCCGTCGACGATGACATCATAGACCTTGCCGTCGGCCAGCACGGAAATCTCGAACTCCGGCGAGAAGGAATCGTCCTCGACCTGCGCCTCGAAAGCCTTGCCTTGGGTGGCATCTTCAGCGGCCATGATGGCAGCGACCAGCGAAATGTCGGCTTCCTCAAGTGCGCGGGCATCGTCGATATCTGCGAACGCAAGGCCGGCAGTTGCCAGTCCGCCGATGGCCGTTGCTGAGATCAGGGTGCGAATTGAACGTTTCATCAAGGGTCTCCTTATGGATTTAATGACTCCAGATCTTTCTGGATGTCTGCACCGTCTCACGAGTGACCTGACAGGGATTTTGCCTGAACTATACATATTCCCAATGTTGCAGGTGGAACGCCCGGCCGTGGGGCGTCAGGGGCGGGATAGGACTTGACGCTGCGTCGGCTGAGGCGCATCTCTTCGCACACGCAAAAGACGCTAGAATTGAGCCCGGAGGAAAAGATGGCTGATGATCCCGTTGTAATCGTAGGTATGTCGCGCACGCCCATGGGCGGCCTGCTTGGCGACCTTGCCGGCATGTCTGCCAATGAGCTTGGCGCCATCGCCGTGAAGGCCGCTTCCGAAGAAGCCAAGCTCTCTGAGACTGACGTCAATGAGATTATCATGGGCAATTGTCTTCCTGCAGGTCAGGGCCAGGCACCTGCCCGGCAGGCGGCGATCAAGGCTGGCCTCGATCAGGGCACCGAAGCGACCACGATCAACAAGATGTGCGGCTCGGGCCTTCAGGCGGCCGTCATGGGCTGGAACGCGATCCAGTCTGGCAATGCCAGCATCGTCGTCGCGGGCGGCATGGAATCCATGACCAACGCGCCGCACCTCGTGGACCTGCGCAAGGGTCACAAATACGGCGCCTCGGCAATGAAAGACCATATGGCGACTGACGGTCTGGAAGATGCCTATGAGAACAAGGCCATGGGCGTCTTCGCCGACATGATCGCGCAGGAGTATCAGTTCACGCGCGAGCAGCAGGACGCTTACGCAATTGAAACGCTGTCCCGCGCCAAGAAAGCCACCGAAAACGGCAAGTTCAAGCGCGAGATCGTCCCTGTCACGATGAAGACCCGCAAGGGCGATGTCACTGTCGATACCGATGAGCTGCCGCGCAGCGCCCGCCCGGACAAGATCCCGTCCCTGAAACCGGCTTTCAGCAAGGACGGCACGGTGACCGCCGCCAATGCTTCGGCTATTTCCGATGGCGCGGCGGCACTTGTCCTGATGCGCCAGTCCGAGGCTGAAAAGCGCGGCCTCAAGCCGATTGCGAAGATCGTATCCTCTTCCAGCCACGCGCATGAGCCGAAATACTTCACCACTGCGCCTGTGCCGGCCATGAAGAAGGCGCTCGAGAAAGCCGGCTGGACCAAGGATGATGTCGGGCTCTGGGAAATCAACGAAGCGTTCGCCGTCGTGCCCATGATTGCCATGAAGGAAATGGGCATCAGCCACGATATCGTGAACGTGAATGGCGGCGCATGTGCCATGGGCCACCCGATCGGGGCTTCCGGCGCGCGTATCCTTGTGACGCTGCTGGCCGCCATGGAAGACCGCGATGTGAAGAAGGGCGTCGCCTCGCTCTGCATCGGTGGCGGCGAAGGCATCGCCATGTGTGTCGAGCGGGTCTGATCCTGCTTGCTGGGGGAGAGTGCCATCCCGGACCATTTCCGCGAACAGGCGGAATGGTGCCGCGCATTGGGCTCACCCTTTATGGATGCGCTTTGCCGCGCATTCGCAGATGATTATGAGGCCGGCGGCATTGTCGCCGGCCTTGTGTCTGACTGGCCGACAAATCCTCGCAAGGATGCGCTCGCCCTGCGTCTGGCGGGCTGCCTGCACCACGCCACCCTGACAGGCCGGGCCCCCGCGCTTGCCGCAGCCTATCCCGCGCGGCAGCCGGACTGGTCGATGCAGGCCGTGTGGCCACTGGCAAGGACATGGCTCGCAGAAAATGAGGACTGGGTCAGGGCGTTTCTGGAGAGCGCACCCCAGACCAATGAGACGCGCCGGTGTATCGCCCTTCTCCCCGGCTTTCTCGAGCTCGCGCATCGATTTGATATGCCGATGCACCTCATGGAGCTTGGGGCAAGCGCGGGTCTCAACCAGAACTGGGACCGCTACGCCTATGAGACCGGCAGCTGGCACTGGCCCGCCGATGAGGCACGCGGCGTCACGATTTCGACTGATTGGCAGACCAGCGCGCCCCGCCACCTGGATGCGCAGCCTCAGATTGCGAGCCGGGCGGCCTGCGACCTCTCGCCATTCGACCTCAGTGACCCAGACCAGGTCATGCGTCTGAAATGCTATACATGGCCGGATCAGAACGAGCGTCTCTCAAGGCTCGACGCGGCGGTGAAGCTCGCCCAGGAGACCGGCATAAGTGTGGACAAGGCAAATGCCGCGAACTGGCTGGAACAGAAGCTGATGCACCGTCCGGCAAAGGGGCTGACCATAGTCTATCATTCGGTCTTCCTGATCTATCCCCCGCGCGAGGTGATCGGGCAGATCATGAGCATGATCGCATCCTACGGCATGCGGGCAAGCGAGGCGGCGCCGCTGGCCTGGCTTTCCTATGAATCGGAAGCGCTGTTCGGTGGCAATCGTGAGAGCCCAAGGATGGAAGCGCGGCTTCAGGTCTGGCCGGGCGGCGAGGCGCGTACCCTTAATTGCTCGGATGGTCATGTAACCAGAGTGGTGGCGCCGCCGCTCTGACGCTTAGTCAGCCGGCTCGGCGAGCCGCGTTTCGATGACGCGCACCAGATCGCTGACGGCCTCACGCGATTTGCCCGTGAACATGTTTGTGTTCACGATGAAAACCGTGCCCTTCCCCGGTACCATCTCAGCATGCGAGAGCCACATCGTATTGGAGCCGCGATGCGCATACACCGTCCCCAGCGCTTCATGTGAAGTCACGCCCCAGCCCATGGCATAGTCGGCATCCTCATCGGGCCAGGGTGAAAGCAGCCTTGTCCGCGTCTCATCGCTGATCAAGGTGTTCTCCCTGTCGATGAATTCGCGAAGGAGCCGGAGATGGCTGTCGATTGGTACGTGAACGGTCCCGGCCGGTCCCAGGGCAGGCGGGTTGTCGGCGCCGCTGCCGCGCCCTGCGGGCACTTTCAGGCCAAAAACCGTATCATGACCGACAGGCCCCGAAGGCGGCGGCCCGAACCCCCAGCCGGATGACCAGTCCCCGCCTTCGGCCTTGAACACCTCGGAGCCAATAGCCTCCTCCCAGCTTGTGCCGGTGATGAGTTCTATGGCGGCCCCCGCGAGGATGTAATTGAGATTGCTGTATTCGAACGTCCCCGGCTCGCCGGGCGGCGTGCTTGTCAGCCGGTCGCGGGCCGTTTCGAGCCGCTGGCGGGGCAGGGGGCTGTCATCGCCCGCGCGCGCGATCAGCCAGACCGGGCCGATATCTCCCGCCCCTGATCTGTGGGCGAAAAGGTCTTCGATGGTGATGTCCTGCCAGTGAGGATCGATGTCTTTGACAGTGCCCGAGAAAAGCTCAGCGACGCTCACGCCCCAGTCTGTCTCGCCGCGCTCGACAAGCCGGGCATAGAGCAGGGCTGTCAGCGCCTTCGTATTGGAGCCGATATGCCAGGCTGCGTCACTCGTCACAGCCACATCAGAGCCCGATGCCTCATTCCCTGACACTGCAATCACGGCATCGCCGCCTGTTTCCAGAACACCGGCGCCGAGAGCGATGAGCCCGTATTCTTCCAGAATCCCGTCGACTTCCTGCTGAAGCCAGTCTTCTGAAATTGGTGCAGCCGACGCCAGCGGCCCCAGAAAACAGACCGCAATGAAAGCTGTCAGTGAACGCAGGGGCGGTAAACGGCGGACCCCGCAGCCCATCAGCTCGCAGGCACGTAATCGCTTACGAGGCCCAGCGGCAGGGCCGTCGTGCGTTTGGCAATATTGATCACGATGCGGGACTGGACATCTGACACCAGCCCCGACCCCAGCAGTTTTTCGCGCAGGAAGGTGTCATAGGCGTGCATATCGGTCGTTGTAATCCGGATCACATAGTCGACAGCGCCCGTGACCGTCATACATTCAAGCACCTCGGGCCATTTCTGGACAAGCTGTTCGAACTTTGCGAGGTTTTCCTTGCTGGGCAGGGCCAGCTTCACGCTGGCGACGACTTCAAAGCCCAGGCCCAGCGTGTCCCGGTCGAGCAGGGTGACCCGTCCCTGTATGATACCGGCCTCTTCCATCCGCTTGATGCGGCGCCAGCAGGGCGAGGAAGACAGACCCACCCGGTCGGCGATCTCGGCAACCGAGAGTGCGGCGTCTTTCTGGATAAGGTCCAGGATTTTGGCGTCGATGGCATCAAGAGACTGGGGCAACTTTTCTCCCGCTGAGTGGTCTATATTGGAACAACTTACCCGTTCCTACGCTAATATGCGCAATAAGGGCAAGCATTTTCACTTAAAAATGCGAATAATCTGGCTCAAGAAAAATTTGGGAGGCGTTCCTTGGAACACCGCGAAGTCACGCTGAACGATAAATACGATCTTGTCGAGGGCCATGCCTACATGACAGGTATTCAGGCACTTGTGCGCCTGCCACTCGACCAGAAACGGCTCGATCTTGAAGCAGGTCACAATACTGCAGGTTTTATTTCCGGCTATCGTGGTTCTCCCCTTGGCGGCTATGACCAGCAGTTGCGCGCCGCCGGAAAATGGCTCGACAAGTATGAAATCGAGTTCTGGGAAGGTCTCAATGAGGACCTTGGCGCGACAGCCGTTTGGGGGTCCCAGCAACTTGGACTCTTCCCGGGCGCAAAGCGCGACGGCCTCTTCGGCATCTGGTACGGCAAGGCGCCGGGCGTTGATCGTTCCGGCGACGCGTTCAAGCATGCCAATGCCGCCGGGTCCTCGCGTCTTGGTGGCGTGCTCGCCATTTGCGGGGATGACCATACCTGCAAATCCTCGACCCTGCCGTCGCAGTCTGAATATGCGATGCGCGACGCGGAAATCCCCGTCCTGAACCCGGCCTCCATTCAGGATGTGCTTGATTATGGCATCCATGGCTGGGCGATGAGCCGCTTTTCCGGGGCCTGGTCCTCGCTGATCGCTTTGGCCGATACGATGGATTCCGGCGCGGTCGTCGATGTGACTCTGGAGCGTCTGAAACTGGTCACGCCGGAGTTCGACTTCCCCGAAGCCGGTGTCCATATGCGCCGCGGCGACAGCCCGATCGACAAGGAACGCCGCCTGCGGGAAGTGAAGCTTCCGGCTGCGCAGGCCTGGGTCCGCGCCAATCAGCTCGACCATGTCCTCATCCCCTCGCCAAAACCGCGCGTCGGCATCATCACGACCGGCCAGGCCGCCCGCGATATCTTCGAGGCGCTTGCCGCCATCGGTATCTCGCCGGAAGAGGCCGGACGGCTTGGCATCAGCGTCTTCAAGGTCGCCATGCCGTGGCCGCTGGAGCCGACCCGGATCCGCGAATTCTGCAAGGGTCTCGAACGCGTTCTCGTGATCGAGCACAAGCGCCCGCTGATCGAGGAGCAGCTGCGTTCGGTCCTCTACAGCCTGCCGGACAATGAGCGTCCCTTTATCGAAGGCAAGCAGGACCGGTTCGGTAAACCGCTGCTGAGCCAGGTTTCGTCCATCCCGGTGCCGGAAATGGCGCAGGCCCTTGTCGGCGCAGTTCCGGGCGAGTGGGACAAGAGTGCCGCCGACCGCTATTTCGAACGCGTTGGCGCCGCAGGGCAGGCGGCAATGTCAAACGCCTCGCCGACCGTGCGTACGCCGCACTATTGCTCGGGCTGTCCGCACAATACATCGACGACGGTACCGGAAGGCTCACGTGCTCTCGCGGGTATCGGTTGCCACTACATGGCGAACTTCATGCCGGACCGGAATACCGACATGACCAGTCAGATGGGCGGCGAAGGCGTCGCCTGGATCGGCCAGTATTTCGCCACCGATGAAGACCACATGTTCGTCAATCTCGGCGACGGCACCTATTCGCATTCCGGGTCGCTCGCCATCCGTGCGGCGGTGACGTCCGGCGCGAACATGACTTACAAGATCCTCTACAATGACGCGGTCGCCATGACGGGTGGGCAGACGGTCGAGTCGGCGCAGACGCCGGTCGATATCGCCCAGCAGGTTGAGGCCGAGGGCGTGAAGACCATCGTCGTCGTCACCGAAGACCCGACGCGCTATGCCGGCGTCAAAGGCCTGCCGCGCTCGGTGAAGATCTATGACCGCGAAGAGCTCGATGACGTGCAGAAGATGCTGCGCGACACAAAGGGCGTCTCGGTCATGATCTATGACCAGGTCTGCGCCACCGAGAAGCGCCGCCGCTCCAAGCGCGGCCTGCGTGAGCCGGACCGCGTGCGCGTGATGATCAATCAGGAGGTCTGTGAAGGCTGCGGCGATTGCTCGATCAAGTCGAACTGTCTCTCGGTTGAGCCGGTCGAGACCGAACTCGGCCGTAAGCGCCGTATCAACCAGTCGACCTGTAACACCGATCTGTCCTGCCTGCGTGGCTTCTGCCCCAGCTTCGTGACCATCAAGGACGCGCACTTCGCGGCCGAGGACGCGCCAGTGCTCGAAGCCGACGCCTCTGGTCTGCCGCTGCCGGACCTGCCGCCGGTCGCCCAGCCCTGGAACATCCTCTTCACCGGCGTGGGTGGCACAGGTGTCACGACGGTCGCCGCCGTGCTGGCTATGGCGGCGCATGTCGACGGCAATGCGGCCTCCTCGCTGGATATGACGGGTCTTGCCCAGAAGGGCGGCCCGGTCCTCTCCCACCTTCGTTTTGCCCGTGAGCCGGAAATGATCTCGACCGGCCGGGTCCCGCCGGCCTCAGCCGACGCGATCATCGGCTGCGACCTTGTCGTGGCGGCTGGCGGCGATGCCATCTCGCTGATGGATGTCGAACGCACCCATGTCACCGCGAACGCCGATGTCACGCCGACAAGTGAGTTCATCCGTGACCGGTCGAAGACCTTTGAAAGCCAGCTTCTCGCGGCCCGCGTGAAGCGCCAGGCCAAGGATTTCGGCTCCATCGATGCGGAGTCGCTGGCGCTCGGCTATCTCAACGACGCGATCTACACCAATATGATCATGATCGGTTACGCTTGGCAGAAAGGCCATGTCCCGGTCTCGCTGCGGGGGCTTTACCGCGCGATCAAGCTCAATGGCGTGAAGATCGAAGAGAACATGAAGGCGTTCGATGTCGGCCGGATTGCAGCGGTCGATCCTGACCGTCTGGAAAAGACATCCGACCCGCGCGGCGACGTCCAGCCGATGACGCTGGACGAGCTCATCGAAAACCGCGCTGAACGTCTGAACGCCTATCAGAACAAAGCCTACGCACAGAAGTATCGCGACCTCGTCGCAAAAGTCCGCAAGGATGAGGAGGCGGCCGGTCTGGGTGATGCCTTCACCACGGCGGTGGCCAAATTCGCCTTCAAGCTCATGGCCTACAAGGATGAGTATGAGGTCGCGCGCCTCTACACCGACGGCACCTTTGAGAAGAAGCTGCGGGAGACCTTTCATGGCGGCAAGATCAACTTCCTGATGGCGCCGCCGCTGATCGCGAAGAAGGATTCAAACGGTCACTTGAAGAAAAAGCGCTTTGGGGCGTGGATGAAGACGGTCTTCAGCGTCATGCGCCGCCTCAAGGGGCTGCGTGGCACGCCATTCGACCCGTTCGGCTATACAGAAGAACGCAAGATGGAGCGCGGCCTGCGCGATACCTATCTCGAGCGCGTTGCCGACATGTCGGGCAAGCTGACCAAAAAGAACCATGAGCTGGCCGTCGCCATCGCCTCCATTCCGGATGAGATCCGCGGCTATGGTCACGTGAAAGAGGCGTCCGTCGAAGCGGCCAGGGGGCATGAGGAAGAGCTCATGCAGAACTGGCCGGAAGGCGGCATGCCGAAACAGAAAAAGACGCTGATTGCCGCTGAATAAGTGCCGGTAACGCATGAAACAGAGAAGGCCGCTTCCTGAAAAGGAGGCGGCCTTTTTTCTGTCTGGAGTGTTTCGGCAGACGATTTATGGGCGGTCGATATAGACGTCGACGACGTCGTCACGCCCGGACAGCCCGTCGAGTTCGTTTTCCAGCTGGCGGGCAGGGATTACCCGTTCGCTTGTATACATCTGCCTGCCATCGCGAAATCGCACCGTCAGGCGCAGGCGGCCACGCTCGATGTCGCCAATGTCCTCGGCGATCGTGACCGGAACGCTGCTGCCGCTGCTGGAAACGAGATTCACCGCCCCCTTACCGGTATAATAGACGGTCTTGCCAGCAAGCTCGACGCCGTCTCCGATGACGCCGACAGTTGCGCCGGCCACGCTGGCCGCGAGGCACCCCGAGACAAGGGACGAAGAAGCGATAAGAGCGGCGGCGATGACGGCTTTCATTCGCCTAGCCCTCAGATGATTCCGTATCCCGCGCCAGCGCGCTCTTGATCAGGCGGGCGGTCTCATGGATGCCGTAAAGCGCGGCAAAGCCACCAAAGCGCGGCCCCTGGCTCTGGCCCAGCAGCACCTCATAAAGCGCCTTGAACCACTCGCGCAGATTCTCGAATTCGTGCGCCTTGCCGATCTCGAAGGTCAGCGTCTGCAGGTCTTCGGCACTGGCGCCTTCCTCCATGGCGCTCAGCCGGTCGGCCAGTTCTTCCATGGCAGCGCGTTCCTTCTCGTCCGGTGCGCGATAGACCTTGGTGGGCTTCACGAAGTCCTCGTAATAGCGGATCGCATAGCCGGCCAGCTGGTCGAGAAGGGGATGGCTCTCCGGGCTCGCCTCCGGCGCATAGCGCGAGATGAAGCCCCAGAGCTGATCCTTGGTCTCGGCATTCGCGGCGCTGACGAGGTTCAGGAGCAGCGCGAAGGACACAGGCGTATCGCCCTCTGGCGGATTGCCGGAATGGATGTGCCAGACCGGGTTCTCGATCTGACGGGCCGGTTCCTCTTCCGGGTATTTTGACAGGAAGGTCAGATACTCATCGACGGCTTTCGGGATCACGTCGAAATAGAGCTTCTTGGCCGCGCGCGGCTTCTGGAACTGGAACAGCGACAGGCTCTCCTGCGGCGCATAGGCCAGCCAGTCCTCGACCGAGATGCCATTGCCCTTGGTCTTGGAGATTTTCTCGCCCTTGTCGTCCAGGAATAGTTCATAGACATATTGCTGCGGCGGCTGGCTACCGAGGATCTTGCAGATCTTCGAATAGATCGGCGCGTTGTCCTGGTGGTCCTTGCCGAACATCTCGAAGTCTACACCCAGTGCGGCCCAGCGCATGCCGAAGTCCGGCTTCCATTGCAGCTTGGTATTCCCGCCGGTGACCGGAATGGTCACGTCGGTGCCGTCCTCATCCTCGAAGGTGATGGTGCCATCCTTCGCATTGGTCTCCTTCATCGGTACGTAAAGGACGCGGCCGGTCGTTGGAGAGATCGGCAGGAAGGGCGAATAGGTCGCCTGACGCTCCGCGCCCAGCGTGGGCAGCATCACAGCCATGATCTCATCGAACTTCTCGAGCGCGCGCAGCAGCGCCTCATCGAAAGCGCCGGACTTGTAGAGCTCGGTCGCCGACTTGAATTCATACTCAAAGCCGAAACTGTCGAGGAAGGCACAAAGGCGGGCACCCATATGCGCGCCATAGCTTTCATGCGTGCCGAACGGGTCGGGCACGGTGGTCAGCGGCATCTGCATATAGGGCTCAAGGTCTTTCGGGTTCGGCACGGTCGGCGGCACCTTGCGCATGCCATCCATGTCGTCGGAGACACAGATCATGCGGGTCTCGTACTTGCCCCCGGTCAGCGTCTCGAACGCTGTGCGGACCATCGTCGTACGCACGACCTCCCCGAAAGTGCCGATATGTGGCAGGCCGGACGGGCCATAGCCAGTCTCGAAGGTAACGGGTCCCTCTTTCGGCTTCCCGGCGCGCTCCATGTTCTCAAGGCGTTTGAGCAATGCGCGCGCCTGTTCGAAGGGCCAGGCCTTGGCTGTCTCGGCAAGCTCTGCAAGCGCGCTCATAATGTCTCCATTCGTCGGATTGAATTTGGGCGGAGGTAGAAGGGCAGAGGCGCGCGGTCAAGCTGGCGGGGCGCAGGCCCTAGGCGCTTGTGGACTCTGGACCTGAACTGGCATGTACACAATTGCGGCCGCGGCGCTTGGCTTCATACATACGGTGGTCAGCTATCCTGAAGAGGTCGGTGGGCGTCTGTCCTTCCTTGCGCATGGCGACGCCGATACTGACGGTCAATTGATGTCTGGTCGTCGGCGTTGGCGCGAATTCGAGATCGCAGATGGTCACGCGGATCTGCTCGGCGATATTGCAGGCCTTCTCCAGGTCCGCGCCGCTGAGGAAGACCCCAAACTCTTCACCGCCCAGCCGTCCGACAATATCTGTTTCCCGGGTCGTCGCCTCTATGGTCGATGCGATCAGACGCAGGGCGTCATCGCCTGCCTGGTGACCATATGTGTCGTTTATGGATTTGAAGTGGTCGACGTCGATCACAAGCAATGAGGAGCCGCCAGCCAGGGCAGTTTCAAGATCGTTGTAGAAGGCTTTCCGGTCGAGCAGATTTGTCAGCGGGTCGAGGCGCGCACGCTCGGCAAGCGCGGCATGCGCCTTTTCAAGCTCTACCATGGCCTGCTCGACTTTCAGCCGCTCGCGCTGGAACACGATGGCAAGAGGGAAGGTGACCACCAGGGGCAGGATCGCCGCCAGCGCGAACCATATGCCAATGATCTCATCAAGAATGTACTGGGGGATGTCGCAGATCACGATCGCCGCTGCGGTCATGACCTGCGCGATGACCACCGTCACGAGCGTGACCAGGACAGCACGGGTGTATGACACTTTGCCCAGCGGGGGTCTTGTATGGTTCGAGTGCGCCATAGTGGAATTCTAGGCCCGATATATGGAGACAAAGCGCTTTCAATCGATGCAATTTCCCTGAAAATTCGAAGATTGCACGATGCTGCGGGGAAGCCTCTCTCCTTCGATTGACAATCATTCTCAACGTTGCTAATTGAGAACCATGATCATTTGCATTTGCAGACGCATAAACGATGCCGGTGTTCGCGACGCTGTCGAAGCCGGTGCACGTAGCCCCGAGGCGGTGCAGGCCCATCATGGATGCGCCTTCAACTGTGGCAAATGCCGTCCGAAGATCGGACAGATGATCTCTGATAGCGTTGAGGTCGAGGCCGAAACGCCGCTCCTGGCCGCAGAATAGAGCAAACGCCCCTTCCGCCAAAAGCGCGAAAGAAGCTGAGTGAAATCAGCGCCTTTGCCCCTGTGCGCTTCTGCAATTGCCTCTCACTATCATAAGCATCTGATTTTATGGTGTTTTTTCGCTTGAATCCTCTGGTTCGGGTGTTATTTGCCAAGCTGAACAAACCTATCGACATCAGGAGTGCACCATGAAGGGCGAGCCGAAAGTCATCGAATTCCTGAACGCCGCGCTGAAGAACGAGCTGACGGCGATCAACCAGTATTTCCTCCATTCGCGCATGCTGAATGATTGGGGTGTCAGCAAGCTCGGCCATTTCGAGTACAAGGAATCCATCGAGGAGATGGAGCACGCCGACTGGCTGATCGAGCGCATTCTGTTTCTCGGCGGCATGCCGAACCTTCAGGATCTCGGCAAGCTGATGATCGGCGAGTCGGTCGAGGAGATGCTGAAGTCAGATCTCGAAATGGAAATCGAGGCCGTGGCCCTCCTGCGTGACGCGGTCGAACATGCTGAGAGCGTGCGCGACTATGGCAGCCGCGACCTCTTTGCGAAAATCCTCCACAGCGAGGAAGAGCACATCGATTTTCTGGAAACCCAGTTCGACCTTATCGAACGGGTCGGTATCCAGAACTACATTCAGCTCCAGTCCAAATCCGTCGAGGATTCGGAGTAACTTGCCTCTGGCGCCCTAGGCATAGGCGTAGGGCCCGCCACGCTCCAGCGCGCGCTGATAGGCCGGCCGCTCATGTATACGGGTCAAGAAGCCTGAAATATTGGGATATTGACCGGCAATGCTGCGGTCGGCTGCGGCCTCCAGCGGAAAGCTCATGATGATATCGGCGGCGGTGAACGCATCGCCGGCAAACCAGCCCGTGGGCGCCAGAGAGCTGTCCCAGAACTCCACATGCTCCCTGACCCGCGGATCGATGAAGCTGTCCTGCGTGCGTGACGCGATGGCCTTGACCATGGGCCGGACCAGGGCGTTGGCATTCTGCGGCAGCATCTGGAAGACGAGCTTCATCAGCAGCGGTGGCATGGCCGAGCCCTCGGCATAATGCATCCAGTAGGTCCAGGCGCGCGCCTCCGGCGTGCCTTTTGCGGGTTTCAGCCGGCCCCCGCCATGCGTCTCGATCACATATTCGATAATCGCCCCGGTCTCTGCGACGATAATATCGTCTTCTTCCAGAATAGGGGATTTCCCAAGCGGATGGACCGCTCGCAGTGCGTCCGGCGCCAGTCGCGTTTCCGGATCGCGCTCATAGCGGATGACCTCGTAATCGAGGCCAAGTTCTTCAAGCAGCCACAGGATGCGCTGTGACCGGCTGTCTTCGAGGTGATGGATCTTGATCATGTCGGGCGGCTCCTTGCCATTCCGGCTCAAGCGCGCAGCTCGCGCATCCGGTGGATTGGATGTGGCTCGCGCCGCTATGAATTAAAGCCCTGACCTTGTGAGAAAGGCGTCAAAGCCCGCCCAGAACTGGTCGCGCATGGCGTCCTCTTCCATCAGGATCTCGTGGCGGGCCCCTTCAATGGTGATGTGCGTGCAATCGGGCAGGTGCCGGACGACGCGGCCGTGCGCCTTATTGTCGACAAGCGCCTCCTCGCCCGCACTTGCCACGAAGACAGGGCACTCGATGCCGCGCAGCAGGGCGGGTTTGCGGGTCTCATTCAGGATATCGAGAGAGGCTCCGAGCCAGCCCCAGGTCATCGGGCCGACCTCCAGTTCAGGCGCGGCCGCGATGAGGTCCCGCTGCAGCTGCCAGCGTTTCCGGTCATGCGTGACGATGTTCGACTCAAAGGTTTCCGGGGGTCCGGGCTGGCGTGCATAGTCGCCATCGCGCCCCACCGCCCGCATCGCCCAGATGAGATAGCGGACCGCAAGATTGACGGGCCGGCCCCACATCGGCGCGGTGAAGGCAGCCGCATCGACCCGGACCAGCTTTTTCACAATTGCCGCCAGCGCGATGGCGCCGCCCATGGAGTGGGCGAGGGAAACATAGGGCCGCGGCAAATCCCCCGGCATGGCGTCGAGGCCCTTGCTAAGCGCGCTCATGAAGGTTTCGAACCGGTCGATATGGCCTTTTTTCGGGTCCTCCAGCAGACGGTCGGACAGGCCCTGACCTGGCCAGTCCAGTATGACCACGGCAAAGCCGCGCGCCTGCAGGTCACGTGCCGTCTCGAAATACTTCTCGATGAATTCGGTTCGACCGGGGCAGACAATTGCCGTGCCACGTGCTCTGTCACGCGTGGAAGGGGCAAGGCACGCCCGCAGACTGCGGCCCGCCATGCCTTCGAACCAGACAAGCTCGGCGCCTTCCGGGGCCGGGTTGTTTTCCACGGTTACAAAGGTGTCGCGCCGGGAGGCTTGCGTCTCGCTCATGTGCCCATCTAGCAAATAAAAAAGGCGCTGGCAGCCCTCGGCCGCTCAGCGCCTTTTGGTTTCCAGGGACGAGGCCCCGGTGAAGGTTCGCCTAGTTGAACTTCTTCATCAGGCCCTGAAGCTGCATGGCAACAGACATGTCGCCCAGAACCTTCAGCTTGCCCTGCATGAAGGCCATGGTCGGGTCCAGCTGGCCGGCCACCAGTTTCTGGAAGTCGTCCCAGTCGACCTTGACCGTTGCGTCGGCTTCGCCGTCGGAATTGTCGGCTTTGCCATTGGCGCCATCAATGAAGAGTTTGCCTTGATCGCCGAAATCAAACTTCACTTTTTTCTTGAAGTCGCCGCCGGCAGAAACGGCTTCATTGGCTTTCTGGGTCAGAGTTGCGAGATCCATTGAACGTCTCCTCGATTTGGACTCGCGGCGATAAAGCAGGCTGCCCCGCCATAAGGCAAGAGCTAAGGTCGCAAGAATGACGCCTCTGTCAGATTCTGTTGCCGATACATCGCGGATTGGCGGGCAGATGGGGCCTAGTAGCGTGTTCCAATAGGCGGTGAAGCGCTGACAGGCCCGATATTCCAGATGCCATCATACCGTAAATCCCCGTCGCTCAGCCAGATGCCGGTCTTTTCCGGGTCCGCGCGCCCGTCGACAGGCTGGGGGCCGCAGCCCTCGGCGGTGCATCTGTGTGTGTCGCCGCCGCTATGAGCGATGTTGAAACTCAGCACTTCATCCTGTGGCAGGTGCATCACCATCGGGTCGAAGGCGGGACGGCTGCCAAGCTCCGGATAGGTTTCCTTGCGCGCGTGAAGGTTGCCGACAAGGACCAGGATACGGGCGTCGGGGTTGCGCGCGCTGGCGCGCAGGAGCTCGGCCGCCAGTCGGCGCTCATAGGGGGTCTGGCTGCCGGAGCCGACCGTAGTAGCGCTGGTGAATCCCACCATCCGGATGTCTGCCCCCTGCGCCGTTAATTGCTGCAGACGAATAAAGAGGTCGAGAAAGGCCTGACTCGACAGGCCCCAGTCGGTGCCATCGAAGAAGCCGCGCAGGAGGGTAAAGCGCGCATCGTCGCTGCCGTCGCTATCGACAAAATTCTGCATGACGCCTGAAAGCTGGGAGGGCCGTTCGATACCGACAACGACGGGCCCGGTTCTGGCCGCTTCGCATACGGTTTCACCGAACGCCTTTGGCGCCTCGCGTGAGCCGTGGATTTCACCGAAGATGAGAAATGTCTGGTTTTGCTCTCTCAGAAGGTCGCCCGTGTTCGGCAGGGACTCGCAGCTGAGGTCAGCACCACGTGCCGCTTTGCCCGGCTCGTCTGCCAGGGCGGAAAGCCAGCTCACCGCCAGGGCGGCGGTGCAGAGAAGCGAAAGCCTGAACATGTGTCTCCCCTTGATGAGCCGAAGAATTGCAAAAATCGAGCCAGTCCCCACAGGGATTTGAGATACGGGCTTGACCTGACACCGGGTCACACAGTCTAGCTGTCTTCATGTCCTGGGAGAAGTCGATAGAAGAGCTCCGCCGCCGGGAACGGATGGCGGAAAAGATGGGCGGTGAAGAGCCGGTCTCGCGCCAGCGCGGGCGTGGCAAGCTTACCGTCCGCGAACGCGTGTCCTTTCTGGTCGATCCGGGGAGTTTCCATGAGGTCGGCAAGATCGCCGGTGTCGCGACCTATGATGAAGATGAGAAGCTGGACAGCTTCATGGCCTCCAATTCGGTCGTTGGCCGCGCAACGCTGGATGGCCGGCCGGCCATGGTGCTCGGTGATGACTTCACCGTGCGCGGCGGCGCCGCCGATGCCTCGATCCGGGGCAAGACAGTCATCGCCCTGAAACAGGCAGTCGAGTATCGCATGCCGCTGGTCCAGCTCATCGATGGCACAGGCGGCGGCGGCTCCATCAAGATGTTTCTCAAGGACCCGCGCACCTACATTCCTGAAACGCCCAGCTGGGAGCTGATCGTCGACGGCATGGGCGAAATCCCGATGGTCTCGCTGGCGCTTGGACCATGCGCCGGTCTTGGCGCGGGCCGCGTCGGTGCCAGCCATTATTCCGTGATGGTGAGAGAGCTCAGCCAGGTGTTCGTTGCGGGGCCGCCGGTTGCCATAGCGATTGGCGAAGACGTCTCCAAGGAAGAGCTCGGCGGCTGGGAGATCCAGGCCAAGAATGGCACGGTGGATGATGTCGTTGAGACCGAAGCCGATGCCTTCAAGGCGGCCAAGCGGTTCCTTTCATACCTGCCTTCATCCGTACATGAATTGCCGCCCGTGACCGAACCCACGGACGACCCTCAACGTCGTGAGGAGAGTCTCATCTCAGTCGTGCCGGAAGACGGCAAGACGCCTTACAAGCCGCAGAAGATCATTGAGGCCTCCGTCGACAAGGGCAGTTTCTTCGAAATTGGCCGCCAGTGGGGCCGGGGTATTGTGACGGGACTCGCCCGCATCGATGGCCACCCAGTCGGCATCATGGCGGGCAACCCCTTCTTCCTTGATGGTGCGTGGACCGCAGACGTCTGCGACAAGGTCATGCGCCATATGGACCTCTGTTCGACCTTTCACCTGCCGGTCGTTCACTTTGTGGATTGCGCCGGTTTTGCTGTCGGGGTCCGTCATGAAACAGCGGGCGTCACCCGCAAGGGTGTGCGGGCCATGGCGGCGGTCTATCAGGCCACTGTGCCTGTCTGCGCGGTCGTGATCCGCAAGGCCTATGGGCTTGCGGGCTCTGCCATGATGAACCCGACAAAAGCAAAGTGGCGCTATTGCTGGCCGTCCGGCAATTGGGGGTCGCTGCCCATGGCAGGCGGGATCGAGGCGGCATTCCGCAAGGAGCTGGCCGAGACCGATGACAGGGAGGCGCTTCTGGCAAGCCTCTACAAGAAGTTCGAGGCGATGGAGGACCCGTTCCGTACCGCTGAGGCCTTCTTTGCCGAAGAGATTATCGACCCGCGGGACACCCGGCCGCTTCTGGTTGATTTCGTGCACCATGCGCGCCGGCGGCTGGAGCCCGGCAAGACTGCGTTCGGACCAAGGCCTTGATCCTGCCTTAGTTTTGCCGTGAGCAACCGATCACATTGGGCCTCAACATGGAGGGACACAATGTTGAAACGGATTAGCCCCGCTCTGATCGCGCTGGCCCTTGTGGCGGGTTGCGGTGGACCGGGGGAGAGCTCTGCAGACTATGAACGCTCCATGGCGGCGCCAGCCATGGAAGAGGCTGACAGCTTCGGCGGTACGTCGAAGATGGCGGCGGGCAACGCCTCTTCAGAGCCAGCTCCCGCACCGGACCGGCCCGAGGTCGAGCCGGGTGCCGAGCAGTATATCGCCTATAGCCATTCGCTTGGCCTTCGCCTGCCGAAAGGGGCGGTGGAGCCCATGCTGCAGGGTCATGTCGAGGCCTGCCGGGACGCCGGCACCAAGACCTGTATCGTGGTCAATTCGAACGTCTATAATTCCAATGAGGACTATGTTTCTGGGAATATCTCGATCCGCGCGACGCCGGACTGGATTGAGGGTTTTCTGGGCCGTGTGGAGACGCAGGCCGAGGCGGCCGAGGGGGAGATCACCTCGCGCTCGACGCGTGCCGAAGACCTCACCCGGTCGATCATAGATACGGGCGCGCGGCTCGATGCCCAGCGGACGCTGCGCACAAGGCTGGAGGGCCTTCTGGAGCGGCGTGACGGGGAGCTTGGCGAGCTGTTGCAGATCGAGCGGGAGCTTGCGCGGGTAATCGGCGAGATCGAGTCGACGGAGGCCCAGCTGCGGGCACTTCGACTTCGTGTGTCGATGTCGTCGCTGGATGTGGCATATGAGACGAAAGTCCCTGCCTTTTCAGGCTCGCGGTCAAACCCGCTGGGCGAGGCGATAGGTGACTTTTTCTACAATCTTTCCAGCGCCATAGCTGCCGTCATCACGGCTTTCGCCGTGGGCCTGCCCTGGCTGGTCCTGATCGGGATTTTCCTCTGGATCTGGCTGAAGCTTTTCTGGCCCTGGATTCGCCGGAAGCGCCCGGCAAAGGCTTCGAAGCCTTGATCAGGGCGGCGCGCTCTTCACCGGTGAGGGCGCGCCACTTGCCTTCTGGCAGCTTCTGAAGCTCCAGCGGGCCGATGCGGACGCGAAAAAGATCAACAACAACAAGGCCAACCAGCTCACACATGCGCCTGATCTGGCGGTTGCGGCCTTCGCGCAGGATGAAGCGCAGGCGGCCGGGGCTGAGCTGGTCGACCTTGGCGGCCTTGAGTCGGCGGCCATCGAGAGAGAGGCCGTGGCGCAGCTTGGCGATGACCGGCTCTGTGACCTGGCCCTGAACTGTGACCAGGTATTCTTTTTCGAGCGCCGATGAGGGGCCGATTACGGCCTTGGCGAGGACGCCGTCTTCGGACAAGAGGAGCAGGCCGCGCGAGTCCATGTCGAGCCGGCCGAGTGGCGCGAAATTCGGGTTACGGCCCGGAATCTTCGGGGCTTTTCCGATCAGATTGTCCTGGCTTGCCAGACGGATTGCGGGCACCTGCTCGCCTTCTGGCTGGGCCGAGACATAGCCGACAGGCTTGTGCAGGACGATGGTGAGCTGCTCGTCGAGGGCCTTTGTCGCCTTGCCGGTGAGGGTCAGGGTCTGGCCGGGTTCGATCTTGTGACCCGGCTCGCTCACCTTTGCGCCATCGACGGCAACAGAGCCTTGAGAAATAAGGGTTTCTGCCTCGCGGCGCGAACAGATGCCGAGGCTGGCCATCCATTTATTGAGCCGGACCGGGGCGTTGCCTTCAAATGTGTAGGTCGTGGACATGTTGTGTTCCTCCCTAGCAGAGAGGCCCGGGGATGGCGATGTGCCCCGGGCGCTGAATTTCCATGAAAACCGGCGGTGCATGGACGGTGCACCCACGGTGCATGGGCGGTGTTCGGGGCGTGTGCCGCACTTATCCACAGGAAAGAAAGTTTCCGACCGCACGCGCCGGTTTCGTCCTATGACCGCAAAGACACAGTTATAAGGGGATGGCGGCGTGCGCGGGGATCAAACCTCGAAACCTCGCGTTAGCCGCCTGAACACCCGGTACAGAACAAGGACGAAAACATGAAACCGAGCGTGCCGAAGTCGGGCTTTCTGTCGAAGATCTTCATCGCGGTGAGCCTCGCCGTCATGTCGGCCTGCAGCCAGGAGGCCGCCGCGCCCGCCCCGGCGCCGGAGGATGAGGTTGAGGTGAGCGATGAGGCCGTCGAGACGCGGGCAGACCCGCACGCGGCCACGAGCGGCGCTGAGAAGGAAGGCGCCGAATCAGCGCGCCTCCAGGGCGCCGCCTCTGACGCAGCCACGATGGGCCCGGATGGCAAGCTTGGCGATATGGCGCTGACCGAAGGCGAATGGTTCTTGAAGGATGGCGAGGCGCTGTTCGGCCCGCCTGAATCGGAAGCGACCTTCTCGATTGGATGCGATACGGCCTCTGGCGAGGTCATGATGACCCGTTCGATCCATCTCGAGCCGGGCCAGGAGACGCTGCCGCTCGGGCTCTACACAGAAACGGAGAGCGCAGAGGGCGACTGGCGCGATGCGGGCGATGTCATGCCGCTCGGCATGGCGACGCTGCCCGCCTCAAGCGATATTTTCGACGCGATCCGGGAGGCTGACCGGTTTGCTGTCGGCGCGGCAGGTGAACACCTTCTGGTCCTGCCAGTGACCGAGGGTCTGCGGCAGATACTTGCGGCTTGTACGTAGTGATTTCGCAGGCGCAGCAATGCACAGTCAGGAAACGGCGTGACCTTTCGGGCACAGGCCTGCAGAAAGGCATAGGAGCTACGTCATTCAGGCCTTGGAAAGCGGCACCGGAGCGCTTATTTCGCAGGTGCAGCATTAAAGACTGAGCGGGTGCAGCAAATGACACACGACATCCTTATAGAAACCACCGACGGTGCCCCTGTGCGGCTTCGCCCGTTGACGCTTGGCGATGAAGAGGCGCTGCGCGTTGCGATCAGCAAGCTGTCCAATCGCTCGCGTTATCTGCGCTTCTTCAATGGCGCCGCGACGCTGCCCGAACATGTTGTGCACCGCCTGGCCGATGTCGACGGCGTGAACCATGTCGCCTGGGTCGCCATTGACGAAACACAGGACGACAAGCCGATCATCGGCGCGGTTCATGCCCAGCGCGCCAATGAGACGGAGACGTTCGGTGAGTTCTCGATTGCGCTGCTCGATGCCTGGCATGCACGGGGCGTGTCACGCGTGCTCATCGCGCTGCTGGCCGCTGAGTCGCGCAAGGTGGGCATGGAAATGCTGAAGGCCGATGTTCTCTGGGAGAACAAGAAGGGCCGCGCCCTGATGGCCGCGATTGGCGCAAGAAGCGCCGGCAGCGATGGCACGACCATCCAGTTCCGGATGGTTCTGGATGACGTGCTCGACAGGCTCGGCGCCAAGATCACCCCGTCCATGGAGACGGTGCTGAGCGCCATTGAGGAGCAGGGCTTCTTCGAGACCGCGGCCTGAGGCAGCTTAGCTGCCGCTAGAGCAGGCGCGCATAGAAGGCGACGGCATAGTCCGGCCTGTAGCGCCGCTCGCCGATCTTCTGAAATCCAAGCCGCTGGTGAAACCGGTGTGAGCCGGGATTGTCCGGATCCGTGTTCACCTCACAGGTGAGACAGGCGCGGGGCTTTGCCGCCTCGAAGGCCGCCCTGTACAGCGCTTCGCCCAGACGCTGGCCGCGTGCACCGGCGGCAATCGCGATCCGGTCAACATAGTGGGCGCTTTTCTCCTCACGCGCCATCCAGTCCTCAATCCAGCGCAGATTGTCGCTTGGATAGGCGTCTGTGCCGGGCGCGATCAGATTGATGAAGCCGAGCGGCGTGTCCTCGTCATCGGCCGCGACCAGGCAGGTGCCCATGTCGATCAGGCGGCCGAGCCCGTCTGCATCGTCCTCATGGCCGACGCCGGGCGTCGAGGCCTGATTGATGGCGTAGAGCGCGGCAAGGTCTGAAGGCTGATAGGGGCGTATGGGCATGCGAGGTTAGGGCCTTTAATGCGCAAATAGCGGGTTGCCTATTCGCCTTCATATTCTGGCCAGACCTGCGTCTGGCAGAACGGGCCCACGCAACCTTTCAGTTGCAAATTGCCATCGTCCAGCCGCTTGATGCGGGCGTCATAGGTCTTGTCGTTTTCGGGGTCATAGATGGTGCCGCCGCGCCAGTCATTCTTCTTCTTTTCGAAGCCTTTGAGGATGAGCAGGCCGAGCACCGGCTCACCATCCTTGGCGCGCACGTCCTGCGGCGTGACCCCCTCCTCAAGCGAGTTGGGGTTGATCGCGCTGACGCGTCCGCAGGGGCTGCCATCGCCGCAATCCTTGATGGTCACGCGCGAGGTGCCGGCCTCTGTATAGAAGGTGCCGAAGACGTCATGGGCCGCGGGCTCTGCCAGCGCAGGCAGGGCGGCGGCGCCGAGCGTGAGCGCGGCGAGAAAGAGGCGGGGTGCGGGCATGGGACATCTCCTGTCGGTGAGATGCCCACTATGCGCCCGCACCGGGGCGCTGTCGACAGCGATCGCTGCAGGGGCTGGGGGAGCCCCTAGAGCTCGCCCGGCTTCTTGGCCGACTGGCGGATGATCCAGACGGTCAGGCCAACCCCAATGAGCACCAGCGAGCCGAAGCCGACCAGTGCAGCGATTGCCAGTGGATCCACTGAAAGTTTGTCCATGCGTTTAGCGCCTCCCACCCGCGCCTGGTGTGGTTTGAGTCAGGATGCGCCGGCGCGGAGGAGGGGGCTATAAGGGGGATTGCGTAGGCGTTCACGCAGGATGAGGGTCAGGACGCACGCTCTCCCTTCTCCCGGACGCGACGGGAGAGGGGAGGTGCCCAACCTGGATAGGGCGCGGTGTCCGATCTTCTTTTTCCAGTCAAGGGTGAAATCCTTCGGACGCGAAGCGCCCTTGACTGGAAAAAGAAGATCGAAAGAGGCTGGCTATGGCCGAATGGCAGGGTCTGCCATTCGGCCTGAATGCTATGAGAACGCACTTTTGAAACGAACGTGACAGCTTGGAAATATAAGGTAAGATTTCGACTTTGGGTTTTGTGAGATACGTAAGGTGGGCGAAATGAAACTTGTTGGGCTATTGGGCTTATCAGCTGCGCTGGTGCCGAACGCCTTCGGATTCTGTCGTGCTCCGTCATTCTATGAGACTCCGCCCGACCCACCTCGCTATGGCAAACCATCGGTGCCATTTTGCCTGATCGAATATTCCTATTCTGGCAGGCATACCTGTGACGACTGGGAACTCGAAAGTTATTTTTCGGAAGTTGAAGAATACACCAATTTGTTGGCGAGGTTTCTTCGTGACGTGGAGAACTATCAGAACGAAGTTGACTCTTTCGTTTCGGATTCAGTTCGGTTTGCAAAATGCGAGGCCGACGAAGTGATCAGCCAACACGAATAGGATGGCGAAATCTCCTGACGAAATTGAATGAGAAGATTGCGGTATGCGAATAATTCGGAGTTGGTTTTGGTCGGTTCCACGGCCCCAAGAAAATTGGGCGCAGACGATAGTTCGGGTACTCGGCAATCTGTTCCGCATCGCGATATCCTTAGTCATCGCTCTTGTTGCTTTTTTGCTAGTTTATGCAGGCCTGAATTGGGTAGGTGATCAACAGCCGGAGCCGGTAGATTTGGTGACCGCGTATGTGGAAAACCGTACCCAATCGAATGTAACAAAAGATGATGGCTCCCCAATTTGTTCAGACGAATACCCCCTCATCGTCGCGATTTTTAATCGCAGCGATCAAGCAATGAGTTCGATTGAATTAAATCTGGTAGCTAGAGAAAAAGGATCGGCGCGAAACACGTTGACGAGTTATTTCGAGAACCGAATCCAAATCGATGAAATACTACCTCCAAACTATGGCTACGTGTCGTGCTACTCGCACAAAGCAGCTCAAGAAGACAGCGAGCTAATTTTCTCTGCGGACTTCCACAGTTTCAACGTGAAATTTTTGCCTCCTCAGCCATGGATGCTGGAAGAGACTAACGGCTTTAAAATTGGTGAGAAAACCATCGGATTGGAACAGAAATTCGCGGTGCGCACCGTTCGTTGATATGGCCTAGTTCTTCCCGGCCTTCCGATCCCGCCCAGCCAGTAGCCTCAGGCGCAGCGCGTTCAGCTTGATGAAGCCCTCCGCATCCTTCTGGTCATAGGCGCCGTGGTCGTCTTCGAAGGTGACGATCTTCTCGCTGTAGAGCGAGTAGGGCGATGAGCGGCCGATGAGATAGGCCTGGCCCTTATAGAGCTTGAGCGTGACCTCGCCGGTGACCCAGCGCTGGGAATAGTCGATGGCGGCCTGCAGCATTTCGCGCTCCGGGCTCCACCAGAAACCATTATAGATGAGTTCTGCATATTTCGGCATCAGCTCGTCCTTGAGGTGGGCGGCGCCCTTGTCGAGCGTCGCCTGTTCGATGCCGCGATGGGCGACGAGCAGGATGGTGCCGCCGGGCGTCTCATAGATGCCGCGCGACTTCATGCCGACAAAGCGGTTTTCCAGAAGGTCGAGGCGGCCGATGCCATGCTTCTTGCCATAGGCGTTGAGCGCGGTGAGGAGGGTCGCCGGGCTCATCTCCTCGCCATTGATGGAGACTGCGTCGCCCTTTTCGAAGCCGATGGTGATGACTTCAGGCTCATCCGGGGCGTCTTCCGGGCTGATCGTGCGCATGTGGACGAATTCGGGGGCCGGCTCGGCCGGGTTTTCCAGCACCTTGCCCTCGGAAGAGGAGTGCAGGAGGTTCGCGTCGACCGAGAAGGGGGCTTCGCCGCGCTTGTCCTTGGTGATCTCGATGCCATGCTCCTCGGCAAAGGCGAGGAGGTCGGTGCGGGACTTGAAATCCCAGTCGCGCCAGGGGGCGATGACCTTGATGTCCGGGTTGAGGCCGTAATAGCCAAGCTCAAAGCGGACCTGGTCATTGCCCTTGCCGGTCGCGCCATGACAGACCGCGTCGGCGCCGACCATGTCGGCAATCTCGATCTGGCGCTTTGAGATGAGCGGGCGGGCAATGGACGTGCCGAGCAGGTAGACGCCTTCATAGACGGCATTGGCGCGGAACATGGGGAAGACATAGTCGCGCACGAAATCCTCTCGCACATCCTCGATGAAGATGTTCTCAGGTTTCACCCCGGCGGCGAGCGCCTTCTTGCGCGCGGGCTCCAGCTCCTCGCCCTGGCCAAGGTCTGCGGTGAAGGTCACGACCTCGGCGCCGAACTCGGTCTGCAGCCATTTCAGGATGATCGAGGTGTCGAGGCCGCCGGAATAGGCGAGGACGACTTTCTTCGGCGCGTGTTTCGTGGCCATGGGCGTGCTCCATCGGGGCAGGGGACAAACTGGCGCGCACCATATTCAGAAGCGGCGGCGGGGCAAGTGGCTTGTCCTGAGACGAAAAAGCCCCGGCGCGGCGGCCGGGGCGGGTGTCGGCAAAGGCGTGCGCATCGGTCAGGTGTCTTTCTGGTGGAGTCGGGTGAGGTAGTCATTGTACGCGTCGAGCTCAGGGTCGCCGTGTGCGTCGGCGCGACGGTCGGCGGCGACCGCTTGGGCGGTGTCGTCGCGGAACCAGCGGTGCATGACGTAGATGAGCATCAGCAAGGTGGGGGCCTCGCCGTAGGACCAGGCCAGCCCGCCGGCGAGGCGCTGGTCTTCGATCGGGTCGATGCCCAGCGCGCTCGTCGGGCCGGCGAATTCGTCGATGAGGGTGGTGGTGGCCATCATCAGGA
>NVWP01000046.1 GCA_002733705.1 Henriciella sp.
CCTGATTGTCCCCGACATAGCCGAAGACGAAACTTGTGCCGTTGCGGGTTGCCTCCTGCAAGGCGTCCACGATGAAGTTCGCCTGGAACAGAATGTTGCGGATGAAAGGCACGCCGAACAGCAGGAGAGCGAAGGCAAACTGCATGGCGACAGCGCCCAGAACAAGGCGCAGCGGAAAGCGGCTCCGGTTCTCGGACAGTGCCCAGCCGATTGCAAAGATCAGCGCGATCCCAATCAGCGCGCGCGCATTGTCCCAGCCCCATTCCATATGGCAGACTCCCTGACATCCTCTTGGATATTCTGCCTTATCGCGCGTGTATCGCATCGACCAGACCCGCAAGTCAGATCAATTGTCGGAACGCGGCGTCTGCGTGCACGTTGGTCAAGCATACGAAGTCCGGAACAAGGAGCGAAAATGAAACGCAAGACTTTCACCCCGCTACGCGATCAGAACATCAATATGGAGCCGCGTCCCGTCACAACCGATCAGGTCGATGGCGTCATGAACTCCTCTGACGCGCTCGATGTGAAGATGACCAAGCTGAATGATCTTCGCCAGAGCCATGAGGACTGGGCAAACCGTCAGCCGGAAACCGACGGCAAGCCGCTGCTCAGCTATATCGACGAGTCTGTTCAGCGCCTGCTCCACGATGACAAGCTGGAAGACAAGATCGAGACGGCCTGAGACAGTCTCTGACAAGCTGAAATGAAAAAGCCGCGGCGCCTTATGGGTCCGCGGCTTTTTTTAGACATCGAAAGACTGCTAGCCGAGTTTGCAGACGCAGATCTTGTTGCCGTCCGGATCACGGAAATAGGCGCCATAGAAGGTCGGCATACGTTTGCCGGGCTCCCCGTCCGGCGTCGCACCGAGCTCGATCGCCTTCGCATAGGCCTTGTCCACGGTCTCATTGTCCGCGCAGGCGAGCGCCGGCATCACACCATTGCCAACCGTCGCTTCTTTTTCATCATAAGGACCCCCAATCGCCAGCATGGGTTGTCCAGGTCCCGTCCCATAGAAATAGAGCCGGCCATTGTCGAAGAAGCGTTGTGCGCCGATCACCGGCATGAAGCCGTCATAGAATTCGAGGGCCTTCTCGATATTGTTTGACCCCAGCGTCACATAAGCGAGCATCTCAGTCCTCCTTGCTGATTATGGGGTCTCTTGCATCATGGCTTCGATAGCCCGGCAAGCACTTCCCCAGCGCGAATGCTTGACCTTTGCGTGACCGGGTGCTGCAAGGCTGACCGTCAGTTTTACCCAGTGCAGGAGACACACATGGCAGACATCCGTTTTGACAACCAGGTCGCAATCGTCACAGGCGCTGGCGGCGGACTTGGCCGCTGCCACGCCCTAGAACTTGCCCGCCGCGGCGCAAAGGTCGTGGTCAATGACCTCGGAGCCTCGATGGATGGCTCGGGCGGCAGCTCGGAAGCGGCCAATGACGTCGTAAAGGAAATCGAAGCCATGGGCGGCGAAGCCATCGCAAACGGCTCTTCGGTAACCGACGATGCCGGCGTGAAGAAAATGATCGACGACGCCATGAACAAATGGGGCCGCATCGACATCCTGATCGCAAATGCCGGGATCCTGCGCGACAAGTCCTTCTCGAAGATGACGATGGAAGACATCCAGCTTGTCGTCGATGTGCACCTGATGGGTTCATTCAAGCCGATCAAGGCTGCCTGGGACATCATGAAGGAGCAGAATTTCGGCCGTATCGTCGTTACGACGTCCTCAACCGGCCTCTATGGCAATTTCGGGCAGGCCAACTATGGCGCGGCCAAGCTCGGCCTTGTCGGTATGATGAACACGCTGAAGATCGAGGGCGCCAAGAACAACATCAAGATCAACGCCGTCTGCCCGGTCGCTGCGACCCGCATGACAGAAGGTCTTATGCCAGAGGAAGTCCTCGCCCAGCTGAAGCCTGAATATGTGACGCCGGGCGTCATGAACCTCGTCAAGGAAGATGCCCCGACCGGCATGGTTCTTTCGGCTGGTGCCGGTGCCTTCTCCATGGCTGAGATTGTCGAGACCAATGGCGCCTATGTCGGCCAGGGCGACGCCCTCACGGCCGAAGCTGTTGCAGCGAAATGGGATGAGATCACCGACAAGAAAGTGCAGACCCACTTCAATGCCGGCGGTGAGCATGGCCAGAACATCTTCCGCCTGCTGGCTGAAGGCAAGAAAGGCTAGGTCGGCACAATTGCTCGATTGAAAAAGGGGCCATGCCGGCAGCTTGATTTGAGGCTGCAGGCATGGCCCTATCCTTTTGTGACCTGACAAATGATTTGAGGATTCCGATGCGCCTTGCCCTGCTCTGCTCCAGCCTTTTCCTTCTCGCCGCCTGCCAGCCAGCCCCTGTGCCGGACAATAACGGACCGGTTGGCGCGCCTGAAGGCGCACGTGCCGAAGGTGAGATGTGCGGTGGAATCGCGGGCCTGACCTGCGGTGGGGGTCTATATTGCGCCTACCAGGCGGGCGACTGCAGACGCGTGGCCGATAGTGCGGGGACCTGCGCGCCGCGTCCCGAAATGTGTACTCAGCAATATGATCCGGTCTGCGGCTGCGACGGCAAAACGTATGGCAATGCCTGCACGGCGGCCTCTGCGGGTGTCAGTATCGCTTCAAAGGGTGAGTGCTCGGAGAGCCGAACGCGCTAGAGCGCGGCCGCGACACCATCAATGAGACGCCCGAGCGGCTCGGCAATCGGACTGTCTGTCCGGCTGCCATCCTTCGATACGCTGCGGACAACCTGCCTACTGCCCGCCTCCACGGGCGCGACAAGCACGCCCCCACGCGCGAGCTGCGCCATCAAAGCTTCGGGTATCTCACTGACCGCGCCTGTCAGCAGGATACGGTCGAAGGGGGCATGCTCGCGCCAGCCACCAAGACCATCCCCCTGGCGGATATCGACATTGCGCACCTTGAATGCGGCCAGCCGCGTCTTTGCGCGGGTGACCAGCTCCCCATAGCGGTCGATCATCCAGACATGTCTTGCGATCTGGGCAAGAAGCGCGCCGACATATCCGCTTCCAGCTCCGACCAGCAGGTGGCGCTCACCCTGCCCCGCATTCGCCCGAAGCGCGCCGAGCAGCTGGGCAACGACAAGCGGCCTTGGCAGGGTCTGCCCGCAAGGCAGAGGCAGGACGGCATCCTCCTGGGCAAGCTTACGCAGCGAGGCATCCACAAAGGCGCCCCGATCCACCGTCTCCATGGCCGACAGGACTGCATCATCGCGTATGCCTTGCCGGCGCAGCTGCAGGATGAGGCGCGCTGCCCGGAAAGGATCGGCAATCAGGTCTGCCATGTCGCTTTCAGCTTCTCGAGATAGCGGTTGTGGGTGAGGTCCACATGAAGCGGTGTCACAGATATCCGCCCCTCATAGATCGCCCGAAGGTCTGTACCTTCTGGGGGTTGCGAGAGGCGGCCGCGAAAGCCGATCCAGAAATAATCATTGCCGCGCAGATCCTCACGCCGCTCTGTATGAATGATCTGCTCGTCGCGAAAACCCTGGCGCGTAATCTCGATCCCGGCAACGTCGTCCGGCTCTCGGTCCGGGAAATTGATGTTCATGACGACATCGTCCGGCCAGCCCTGGTCGATCAGCGGCTTGATGACCCGGGCGCCCCAGCTCTTCGACGTTTCCCATGGCAGGGAGCCGCGCTCGCGAAAGCTCTGCGCCTGGCTGAGTGCAATAGAGGGTACACCAAGATGCATGCCGAACATGGCCCCTGCGATTGTGCCGGACAGGCTTGTATCTTCGGCAATATTCTGGCCGCGATTGACGCCGGACAAGATAAGGTCCGGTTTGCCGTCCATCAGCTCATGGACGGCCAGCAGCACGCAATCGGTCGGCGTTCCCATCACCGCCCAGCACTTCTCGCGCACCTCGCGCGTGCGCACAGGCTGGGTCAGCGTGATGGAACGCGACTGGCCAGACTGCTCGACCTCAGGCGCCGCGATCCAGATGTCATCGGAAAGCTCACGCGCAATCGACTCCAGAACCGAAAGGCCCGGCGCATGGATACCATCATCATTGGTCAGGAGGATTCTCAAAACGCGTCAGTCCCTTCTTGCCCAAAATCCACTCGGCTCAGCATGAGCAGTCAAAAGCCTACGCCTCGATCACCTCAAGCCCACCCATATACGGCCGAAGCACGGCCGGCACCGCGATGGAGCCGTCTTCGCGCTGATAATTCTCCAGCACAGCAACCAGTGTCCTGCCCACGGCAAGGCCAGAACCGTTCAGCGTATGAACAAATTCAGGCTTCGGCTTCGGATTGTCGCTCCCAGGCGCCGGGCGCCAGCGGGCATTCATCCGCCGAGCCTGAAAGTCCCCGCAATAGGAGCACGAGCTGATCTCGCGATAGGTCTCCTGGCTCGGCAGCCAGACTTCAAGGTCATAGGTCTTGCGCGCGCCGAACCCCATATCGCCGGCACATAGTAGCATGCGGCGATATGGCAGCTCCAGGCGCTCAAGAATGGTCTCGGCGCAGCGCGTCATGCGCTCCAGCTCTTCAAGGCCCTCCGCCTCATCCTTCACGATGGAGACAAGTTCCACCTTGTTGAACTGATGCAGGCGGATCATGCCTTTGGTGTCGCGGCCCGCACTGCCGGCCTCTGAGCGGAAGCATGGCGTGTGCGCCGTCATCCGGCGCGGCAGAAACTCGGCCTCGAGGATGGAGTCGCGCACCGTATTGGTCAGCGAAATCTCAGACGTTGCGATAAGCCACATGCCATCGGTCGTTTCAAACGAGTCCTCGCCAAACTTGGGAAGCTGGCCCGTCCCGACCATGGCCTCCGAACGCACCAGAAAGGGTGGGCTGGTCTCGCGATAACCATGCTCACCCGTCTGAACGTCCAACATGTAATTTGCCAATGCGCGCTCAAGACGCGAAAGCCCGCCCCGCAGGACAACGAAGCGGGAACCGGACATCTTTGCCGCGGCCTCGAAATCCATAAGCCCAAGCGCCTCGCCGAGATCGGCATGGTCTTTCGGCGCAAAGCTCAGCGCGGTCGGCGTGCCCTCCTTCTTCTGCTCGACATTGGCTTCTTCGTCTTCGCCTTCCGGTACATCCGGCAGGGGCAGGTTTGGCAGGCCGAGAAGAAACTCGTCCAGCGCTGCACGGGCCGCAGCTTCCTGTTCACCGGCTGCCTCGATTGTTTCCTTCGCGGCGGCGACTTCGGTGCGGAGCTTTTCAAACTCCGCTTCGTCGCCGCTCGCCTTGGCCTTGCCGACAAGTTTCGATTTGGCGTTACGGGCGCTCTCGGCTTCCTGCTTGTCGGTGATGGCCTGACGCAGCGCCGTGTCATGGGCGAGGATATCATCCACCTTGTCACCCAGTCCGGATGCCCGCCGGTTCCAGGCGTCGCGGAAATGGTCTGGGTTCTCACGGATAGCGCGAATATCGAACATGGATTTGGCCTTCAGGCAGTTCTTCTTTTCCTGCCGATGCGTCTAGTGCAATTGGCGCGCGAGCGGAACCGTCTGAAGTGAGGAGAAGGCCCTTAGCCATCACCTGTATCGATCGCTTCGTCCTCAGCGGCCTTCTTCTCCATCATGGTGACGCACCAGATGGAAATCTCATAGAGGCCGTAGACCGGCACAGCGAGCATTACCTGGGAGATGAGGTCCGGCGGGGTAAAAAAGGCCGCCGACACAAGGATCGCGACGATTGCATATTTGCGGCCGGAGCGCAGCGTGTCGGCGCCGATAATACCTGCACGCCCCATCAGGCTGAGCACAACCGGCAACTGGAAGCTCAGACCAAAAGCCAGCATCAGCGCCATGACGAGAGAGAGATATTCAGAGACCTTGATCTGCGGCGTGATGGCTGCGCGTCCCTGAGCCGCTTCCTGTTCAAACGATAGGGCGAAATTCGAGATCAGCGGCAGCATCACGAAATAGACGAAGAGCGCACCGAGCGTGAAAAGCACCGGGGCCGCGACAAGAAAAGGCAGGACCGTGCCTTTCTCGCGCCTGTAGAGACCGGGCGCCACGAAAGAATAGATCTGCCAGCCCATGATCGGAAATGCCAGAAAGACACCGGCAAAGAGCGACAGTTTCAGCTCCACAAAAAAGACTTCCAGCGGGGCTGTATAGATCAGCTCGAACCGTGTCTCGCCCCTCTCCACTTCGGCCACGCGCACCAGCGGCTCCAGCAGGATATTATAGAGCGGGCGGGCAAGGAAAAAGCAGAGAATAGTCGCCACAGCGAGCGCAGCAATGGACCAGATGAGCCGCGAGCGAAGCTCGATGAGATGATCGAGCAGAGGCGCACGCGTGGCCTCCATCTCCATGTCGTCATCGGTAAAATCCGGCCGCTCGTCTTCACGCATGTCGGCGCTCATGTCGAAGACGCTTTCTTCTGATCCGTCGCATCGCCGGTCTCGCCAGCTTGCGCCGGATCTGTCTCGGCATCCGGGGCCGCGCCCGCAGGCGGCGAAGTCTCCGGAAGCTTGCCAGCGCTCTCGGCTCCTGACTCATCCTTTGACGTCCCGTCCTCGACCACGCCGGGACCGCCTTCCTTGCCGGCCTGCGGCCAGGGATTTTCCATCATGACGCGGCGGTTGATATCGCTCTCGGTCTTCTTGAGCTCATCGACCGCCTCGGTGAGTGCGTTGTCGCGGCGAAGGTCCTGGATTTCCTTGCGCAGCTCATCCAGCTCGGCCTGACGGGCAATGTCGTCGAAGGCAGACTGGAACTCACGCGCCATGGCGCGGCCCTTGGCCACAAACTGGCCGAGCTTGCGCATCATCAACGGCAGGTCTTTTGGACCGACGACAATAAGCGCGACGATCGCCACGAGCATGAACTCGGTAAGGCCAAATTGTGGAAGCATTATGCGCCGGCCTCACTCGCCAATCAGCTGGAGGTCTTCGACTTGTCCTTCTCAGGCGTGACGTTGACCATCTTGTCATCGCTGAGGTGGTGGGACTTTTTGGACTCGTCCTTGTCCTTCCCCTCTTCGTCATCGTCATTCAGGCCCGAGCGAAAGCTTCGCACGCCCTTGGCCATGTCACTCATGATCGAAGAAATACGCCCGCGTCCGCCAAACAGGAGGAGGGCTACGATCAGCACGATAAGAAGCTGCATCCAGCTAGGGGCCATGGAACGTCTCCAGAATTTCTTCTGAACCAGTAGCGCCCAAATCTGTAAGTCTCAATGGGTCACGATCACTCAGTTGGCTCAGTCGTCCTCGCCATCCATGAAATCGGTCATGAATGCACGATCTTCGTGCGGTCCGTCATCATCATTGTCGGCTTCGCTGGCCGGCATGTCGATATCACCCGGATCGAAGTCCGGCGGCACGACATCGGACAGCAGTCCGCCAGCCTCAAGCTCGGCCCGGCCCGGCAGGACATCGAGACTCTCCAGTCCGAAATGCTCAAGAAAGGCATCCGTCGTGCCATAGGTCACCGGACGGCCCGGCGTCTGGCGGCGCCCCTTTATACGCACCCAGCGCGCTTCCATCAGCTGATCGATGGTGCCCTTTGAGACAGCGACGCCGCGCACGGCCTCGATCTCGGCGCGGGTGGCCGGTTGGCCATAAGCGATAATGGCAAGCGTCTCGAGCGCGGCCTGTGAAAGTTTCTTCTGCTCCTGACGCTCTTCCACGAAGAGATAGGAGAGATCTTCTGCTGTCTGGAAGCGCCACTTGCCGGCCACCTCCACAAGCGTCACCCCGCGATTGGCATAAGCCGCCTTCAGCGACATCAGGATCGTCGCGGCATCGACGCCCTGCGGCAGCACCTCTGCGACCTGCTCGGCCGAGAGCGGTGCGCCAGCCGCAAACAGGATGGCCTCGGCCCGGCGCAGCGCATCGGACACAATATCCGCGCTGCCGTCCGCTTCACGCCTTAGAAGGTCTTCAGAACGCTTGTACGCAAAGGATAGCTGGCGCACGGCATCACGGATTTCTTCCGGCGCGTCTTCCAGCTTCTCGTTTTCCAGGCGGGGTATCGCGTTCATGCACTCATCCCTTCTGTCTCTTCCTTATGGCCGCGCACATAGAGCGGGCTGAAATGGGCGTCCTGGCGCAGCTCAATATCGCCGTCGCGCGCAAGCTCCAGCGCCGCCGAGAAAACGCTCGCCGTTACCGAACGCGGCGGAATATTCTCAGCGATATCGCTCATGCGGGCGCGCAGTTCTTCAAGGCTCGCCCAGCTGTCGATCAGCTTGCTCAGACTTTTCAGTGAGTCGCGCGCATGCTCCAGCGGCAGGACATATTGGTGCACAACCCTGTGCGGGGCGGCATCCTCACGGCGCTGACGGATGCTGCCGAAGGCCTGCATCAGATGCCAGAGCGATGTGTCGTATTCTGTCGTCTTGATGACCCGCGGCTGCTCGGGCGCGCCGCGCAGGAAGACATCCTGTCCCAGCCGGCCAAGCTCCATCAGCTCATCGCCCGCCTCCCGCATCGCTTCCAGCCGTTTGAGACGAAAAGCGAGACGCGCTGCCATTTCCTCGCCGTCGATCTCGTCATTGGCCGCCTTTTCGGGCTTTGGCAGCAACAGGCGCGACTTCATGAAAGCGAGCCATGCCGCCATGAGCAGATAGTCTGCCGCCAGATCAATGCGCTTCTCGCGCGCGTCCTCAATGAAGCCGATATACTGATTGGCCAGTTCCAGCATTGAGACCTTGAGCAGGTCCACCTTCTGGCGCCGCGCCAGATCGAGCAGCAGATGCAGCGGGCCCTCATATCCATCGATATCGACAGCGAAATAGTCCCCGGCTTCGAGGTCGTCGCGGTCGATCAGGTCGCTGGAGACGAGTTCCGAACTCATGCCTGCATAGCCCCCGCCGTCGGGATCAGGGATTTGAAGCGCTCCCAGCCTGCTTCGATGTCAAAATCCATGGCGCGCTGGGATGCCTGTTCGGCAGCTTCGGCGCGTTCAAGGGCCCGCCCGGACAGCTCCGGCGCGGCCTCGGCAACTTCGGTCATCTCGGCAAGTATGGCCTTGCTGTCCTTCAGAAAGCCGGAACAGTGCAGAAGCATGTCGCAGCCAGCCGCAATCGACGCGTCCGCGCGCTCTGTCAGCGTGCCGCCAAGGGCCTGCATGCCAAGATCGTCCGTCATAAGCAGACCATCAAACCCGATTCGGCCCCGGATGACTTCATTAATCATGACTGGGGAGACAGTTGCCGCGCGGCCTTCATCGAAATGATCGTAGGAAATATGCGCCGTCATCGCCATTGGCGCGTGCCGGACATGGTGGAAAGCGGCAAAATCCGAGGAGAGCTCATCCTCGCCCGCCGTGACGCGCGGAAGCTCCATATGACTGTCCGCCATGGCCCGGCCATGCCCGGGAATATGCTTGATGACCCCGGCGACGCCGCCATCCTCCAGCCCTTTAAGCGCTGCAGTCGCAATCGCGCCAATCGTGTCGGGATCGGTGCCGAAGGCACGGTCGCCGATGATATCGTGGGCGCCGGGTTGTGGAAGATCGCAGACGGGCGCGCAGTCGGCATGAATGCCCATGGAGGAAAGCTCATATGCCATCAGCCGGTGTCCGAGCCATGTGGCCTCCAGCCCAAGCTCCGGATCACGCGCATACAGCGCTCCATAGGCCTTACCGCTCGGGAAAAGCGGCCATTCAGGGGCCGTGAGCCGCGCCACACGCCCACCCTCCTGATCGATGAAGATCAGGATTTCGCGGCCCACCGCGTCCCAGATATCCTGCACACAACGGATGACCTGGTCACGCGACTGGCAGGACCGCCCCATCAGGATCACGCCCCATGGCTTCTGCTCTGAAAAAAGGGCCGCTTCCTCCTTTTGAAGAACCGGCCCCGAAATGCTCAATATACAAGCCTTGTTGGTCATGACGTCTCGCGAATGATGATACAGTCTCCACCCGCCTGTTTATAGGATTCGCAGAATTCCCCTGCATCCGCGCGTGTGGCGAACCGCCCTGCCCGGACCCGGAAAAAGATGCCGTCAGCGCCGAGGTCGGCGCGTTCAATTAGTTTCTGCGCGCCGGAAAAGATGTCCGGATGGCGGCTGGATACGCGCTGCCAGGCCTCGTCAGCCGCGGCTTGTGTGCGCACGGCAGAAATCTGCACCAGGAATTCACCGCCCGCTGCAAAGGCAAAACGGCCATTGCCTTGCCCCTGCAGCGCCGGGCGCGGCTCTGGCGCTGTCTCTTCGACGGGGGGCGCCTCATCGACATCGGCAACCGAATGCTGCGTGGGCGGGGTATCGCCAGAAGGCTCTTTCAGCGGTGGCAGGTCCTCGCTTTCCACATCGGCCGGTGCGACGCCGCTCTCGCCCGCGGAGGAGGACGGACGAAGATCGCGCGGCGGGCCAGCCAGAAGGGCCATCTCGCGCTGTGCGGCGACAGGCTGGGACTCCGGCGGACGCGTTGATCCGTCAATCGTGTCATAGAGCCGGCGGTCAAGGTCATCGATCTCAATGCCGCCCGGGTCATCCGGCGCATGCTTGTAGGGCTCGGTGTCGGCCATCACCATGGGCAGCTCACCGTCCTCTTCGCGCACGCCCTGGCGATAGGTGTTCCAGACGACGGCAGCGAAGACGATAAGCACGCCGATGGCGAGCGCGAGGATCAGCGGGCCGCGTCCGGAGTCGTCGTCGCGGATATCAGCCCCGCGATATTCGTCCTCATAGGATGCGAAATCATATCTTCTGTCCTGGCTCATCGTGCCTGACCCTTCATCGCCGCTATCATTGGTTAAGAAATTGCCACCGCTTTGTTAATGATACTTGAATGGAGCTGGTCGCGCATCCCGCAATTGCTCACACCATGCCCTCCAGCGTGAACAGTTTGCGGTGCAGGTCGATCGCATAATTGTCTGTCATTCCAGCGATATAGTCACAGACAAGACGCGCCCGCCGGGCTTCTGGCGCCTGTTCTGCATCCTGCCGCAGCGGTGGGGGCAGTATGTCGGGCTCTGCTAGGAACAGCTCGAACAACTCCTTCAGCACGCGCTTTGCCTGGCTGCGCATGCGGTTCACCTTGTAATGCTTGTACATCCGTTCAAACAGGAAGGCCCGCAAGGCCCTCTGCTGGCGGTCGAAATCCTCAGAAAAGGCCACAAGCGGTTCTGGCAGCGCGCGCACTTCTGTGGCCGACTGGGGCTGGTATTGCGCCACGCGGCGCTCGGTCTCCTCAATCAGGTCCCCGATCCAGAGCCCGATGAGGCGCCGTACCGCCTCATACACCGTGCGCTGGGTATCGAGGACCGGATGCTCGATACGCACCGACCGGAAGACGTCACCGACCAGCGGCAGGTGCAGCATGTCATCTATGGTGAAGAGACCCGCAGCAATGCCATCGTCAATATCGTGGTTGTTATAGGCGATATCGTCGGCGAGCGCGGCGATCTGCGCCTCCACGCCGGCAAACTGATCCACTTCCAGCCGTTCCAGCTGGGCAAAATCGCGGAAAGCTGCGGGCAGCGCTGAAATCGGTGTGCCGTCTGTCACAAGGGGGCCATTATGCTTCACAAGCCCTTCCAGCATTTCCCAGGTGAGGTTCAGCCCGTCAAAATTCGGATAGCGCTGCTCCAGCCGCGTCACCACACGCAGGGTCTGGGCATTGTGGTCGAACCCCTCATAGGTCTCCATACAGGCATCGAGCTGGTCCTCGCCCGCATGGCCGAAGGGCGGATGGCCAAGATCGTGCGCCAGAGCCATCGCCTCGGCCAGATCCTCATCAACGCCCAGCCTGCGCGCGACAGAGCGGGCAATCTGCGCCACTTCCAGCGAGTGGGTGAGCCGCGTACGGTAATGATCGCCCTCATGGGCCACAAAAACCTGCGTTTTCTGCTTCAATCGCCGGAATCCGGACGAATGAATGATCCGGTCCCGGTCTCGCTGAAACGGCGTGCGGGTCGCAGATTCAGCCTCATCATGAAACCGGCCGCGCGAATTTTCCCACAGTGTCGCAAACACAGCTCTCTTTTCTGGGAGCGCAGGTTTACCTATCTTGTGTTCCATGACCGACGTCACCCTTTCAGAGAATGCTGCCCGGCGCATTAATGCGATTCTGGCGAAACAGTCCGGCAAGGACTACCTTCGCGTCTCCGTCGAAGGTGGGGGCTGTTCGGGCTTTTCCTACAAGTTCGACCTTGAGGACACGAAGAATGACGATGACATCGTCGTTGAGCGCGACGGCGCACGGGTCCTTGTGGATGAGATGAGCCTGGAATTCATGCGCGGGTCTGAAATCGACTTTTCGACCGAGCTGATCGGCGCCGCTTTCAAGATCAACAATCCGAACGCCACCGCCGCCTGTGGCTGCGGCACCAGCTTTTCGCTCTGATCTGAAGACGCGTGATTTTCTGTAAAAATCCGTAACTCTTGGAACACGCCCGGCGTGTGATGGTTTGTTCTGCCACAACATCTACAGGCAAAAGGGCTTGTAGAGAACGCAAGTTCAGGAGGCAGAACGCCATGACACTTTCCAAAACACTTCTGCGAAATTCAACGCTCGCTGCAGGCGCAACCATGCTGTTGGCAGGTGCACCCGCTTTCGCCGATCACCACAAGGAAGATGGCGCCTACAAGGCCGGCGACCACGAGATCGAGCATGTTGCCGATGCAAAAGCCACGCTCGCTCACTGCCGCGAGGTCGCCGAGACCTGCAGCGCCGATATCGATGGCGCAGCCGGGGTCCTCGTTTTCCCCGAAGTCTGGAAAGCCGACCTGATCGTTGGCGGCGCTGGCGGTGAAGGCGTCCTCTTCATCGATGGCGAGCCGCAAGGCCAGTATTATATCGGCAAAGGCTCCGTTGGCCTGCAAGCCGGTGTCGACCAGTCAGAAATGGTCTACGTTTTCCGCGAGCAGGATGCTCTTGACGAGCTGATGGATGGCGACGAATGGGAAATGGGCGCCGCTGCCGGTGCAACCGTCGTTGAAGCCGACGCCAATGCCATGGCGGCAACTGGCGATCCGCGCATCTACATCCTCAATGCTGAAGGCCTGAACGCCGAACTCAGCATCAGCGCCCTGCGCATCTGGCAGGACGACGATCCGGAAGCCGACGATGATGACGACATGGACGACGTCGATATGGATATTGATGACGACGATGACATGGATCACATGATGCATGACGATGACGACATGGATATGGACGACGACGACTAGTCCATTCGTCCCTCATCAATCCTGCGAAGGGCGCTCCAGCTGAGCGCCCTTCTTTTTTGGGCGGCGCCTAGTGCTCTCTTGGGGTCCAGTCGCTTTCGTCGGTGCGGCGGCTGAGACGCAGGGCAAGCCCGACCGCCACGCCCACACCAATCGCCACGGTCAGGTCCACCAGCACTGTCAGCACCATGGTCAGCATCATGAGCGCCAGATCACTCTTGCCGGCGCGGACATATTCTCCCCATTTGTGCGGCTCACTCATATTCCACGCCGTCATTGCCAGAAGGGCGGCCAGCGCCGGCATGGCGAGATAGCCCGCCAGCGGTGCTGCAACCAGCATGATCAGGAGGATCACCAGCGCATGCACAATGCCGGCGACCGGTGTCTTGCCGCCTGCGCGCACATTGGTAGCCGTCCGGGCGATGGCGCCTGTCGCGGGCAGGCCGCCAAACAGCGATGAAGCAAGGTTCGCAGCGCCCTGTGCCGTCAGCTCTGCATTCGGGCGGTGGTGACCGCCGATCATCCGGTCTGCAACCATGGCCGAAAGAAGTGATTCCACGCCTGCCAGGAAGGCGATGATAATGGCAGAGGGCAGAAGCTCGACCAGCCGGCCCCAGCTTATCTCTGGCAAGTGCGGCATGGGCAGATGGTTGGGCAGTGCACCAAACCGCGAATAGAGCGTGTCTACGGGCAAGTTCATGAACGCGACAGCTGCCGACCCAAGCCCGACCGCCACGATCAGACCGGGATATTTCGGAGCCGCCTTGCGCAGCACGATGATCAGGACAAGGGTCACAAGGGCGATAGCGAGGGCGGCGAGGCTCGCCGTTTCCCGCGCCTCCCAGAGTACAGGCAGCTTTTCGATGAAGTCAGCCGGCACATTGGATACCGTCAGCCCGAAGAAGTCGCTGATCTGGCTGGTCGCGATGATGATTGCGATGCCGATGGTAAAGCCGTTCACGACAGCTTCCGGAATGAAGGCGATGAGGCGCCCTGCCCTGAACCAGCCGGCCACCAGCAGGATGAGCCCCGCCATGAAGGTCGCAAGGACCAGGCCGTCATAGCCATGGTCGGCAATGACCCCGAAGACCACAACGATGAACGCCCCTGTCGGCCCGCCGATCTGCACGCGCGAACCGCCGAGCAGCGAAATCATGAAGCCCCCGACGATGGCCGTCACCAGCCCTTTGGCGGGGTCTGCGCCCGAGGCGATGGCAATGGCGAGGCTGAGCGGCATTGCGACCATGGCAACGGTGGCACCGGCCATCAGGTCGGACAGAAAAATCGACCAGGAATAGTCCTTTATCGTGGTCAGTATCTTGGGCTTGCGCATGGGACAGGGCCGTTAGCACGATCAGTTTGCGCCGAACACTGCGGCTGAGGCCCGCACCTTGCTCGAAAGGGGCTTCCCTTCCCCGGCGTCGGTTTCCTAAGTGTGATTTTGAAAGCCCTAATGGAGACCCAAGATGGACGTATCGCAGGCCGTGGACCAGCGCATTTCGACGCGCGCCTTTCTCGACAAGAAGATTTCAGCCGATGAGGTTCGCGACTGGCTGACCGCCGCGCAGCGCGCGCCGTCCGGCGGCAACCTCCAGCCCTGGCGGGTGATCGCCGTCGCGGGCGAGGAAAAGCAGGCCGTGATTGATCTTGCGCAGAAAAAGCTCGCTGGAAATCCGCGCGGCGAGCCGACCGACCGGCCGATCTACCCGGCCGATCTCTGGGAGCCGCACAATGCGCGCCGCTTCCGTGTCGGGGAGATGATGTATGAGAAGCTGGGCATTCCGCGCGACGACAAAGCCCAGCGAATTCAATGGTTTTCGCGCAATTTCCGGTTCTTCGATGCGCCGCTGGGTGTCTTTTTCGTGATTGATGAGCGTATGGGTCACGGCCAGTGGGCCCATACCGGCATGTTCATGCAGACCCTCGCCCTGCTGGCCGAAGAGCGCGGCTGGGGCAGCTGTTTTCAGGAGTGCTGGGGCATCCTGCGGCCGACGCTGAAACAGCATTTCGGGCTTGGCGAGACAGAGATGGTCTATTGCGGCATGTCTGTCGGCTACCCCGATCCAGACCATCCGGTGAACCAGCTTCGCGCCGAGCGCGCGGATGTCGATGAGTTCGCCGAGCTCAAGGGATTCTAGGCAGACTTTCCGGCGGGGATGCCCAGATACTGTGCGACCGGAATATCGGGCGGATTCTGTCAGAAATCACGGTGCACCGGCGGTGCATGGACGGTGTCTGGGCGGTGTTTTGAGAGGCCATCGCCTGCGAGCTTGACGGTTCTCGAAAAGCGACATATCGTTTTTCGATGAGAAACGCGCATGATTACAGCCCCGGCGATGTCGTCTCCGTCCGTTTCGGGGGCGTGTTCCGCCATTATGGCATTGTCACCTATGGCGGCCGTGTCATTTCCAACAGCCGCGCCGGCGGCGGCGTGATCAACCAGACGCTGGAAGCGTTCGCGAATGGACGCCCGGTGCGCAATCATGGCTGGCGCGAGGGAAGCGACTACCTCGCCCTTGAGCGCGCGCAAAAGCGCCTTGGCGGCGACTATCACCTCACCGGCTCGAACTGCGTCCACTTCGTGCGCCACGCCAGAAGCCGCAAACCCACCGCGACACAGATCGCACGCGGTACGTTCGAAGCGTTCCGCGACATGCTGGGCCCACCGCGTAAACGCTGGTAGCGCACCCTTCCCTATTCCGGTTGAGGTGCGCTGGCCCAGGCAATGGCAGCTTTCAGCCGCCCGACCGGCAGGACACCCTCACGGTCGGCGAAGTTCTGGAACTGGCGCAATGTCTCGCGACCGCCCGGCCGATAGACAATGCGAAGTTCGGCTTCCGGCGCCAGCGCCAGCAGATCACGCGTGCGGGCCTGGTCGAGAACGAACGCGCCCTCTGCCATGAAGTTGTTGCCGCCAGAGCGCACGGCCACCTCCATCTCCACCGGCTCCATCCCGTCGGCGCGGATCTCAACGGCATCGGCCGCCCCCGACAAGTCGACCGACAGCGTGCCGTCATCATGGGCGTAGAGCTTTCCTTGAGCCCCAAGCGCGCCTTCCGTGGTCAGCGGCACACCGACCAGCCGGCCAGTACCTCCGACCGGCGTGCGATAGGCCGAGACCGGGAATTCATCGAAATCCTCGAAAGCGAAATAGCGATAGGATGTCCATGGTCCGAATTCGGCGATACTCGTCTTCTCACCTGCGGCCGTTTTCTCTTCCAGCGTCTTCCGGCTCTTCCAGGCATAGGCAGGCTCAAGATCGGGCGAGTAACCGTTCGCCGCGCATTGCGCCTCCATCCCTTCCGCCATGTTCGCGCTCATCTCTTCAAGCTGCGGGCGGTATTTCAGGCTTTCATAGCGCGCCAGAACCTCCTGACGGATCGCCGTCATTTCAGACCGCGTGAGACTTGCGCCATCCGGGCCAACCGCGCAGGAGGCAATGGCATCTGACATGGCGCCGGGCGACGCGAGAACGCTGTCGCCATACACCTGGGCCTGCGCAACGAGGTCCCATTTGTCTTCATTGGCGTCGCGCGACAGACACCCCTGCCACTGCTCTGCCGCAACGCCCCTTACCCGTGCCTCCTCAGCGGCCACCCCGTCCGGATTATAACGCGATCTCAGCACGCCGAGCATGGCCGAGTTCAGCTGAGAAACGGCTTCGCGCTGAAGATGCGAGAAGACCTGACATTCATCGTCGACTTCGAGACCATAGCTGGTGGTCAGGAAGACAGAGAGCTGCGGATCCTGTTGCGGGCTGGTCTGAGCGATAGTCAGACAAGGCAAAGTCGCTGCCGCAGCTGCGGCGAGCAGGAAATTGAGCGATTTCATTGGTGTGTCCCCGGTATACTGTATACGTCCCAGCATGATTTAGAGCGTGAGCCGCAGCGCCGGGCAAGACAAATCGGGAAAAAACCTGCCGCCTAGCCTTTCCAGTTTTTCGGGGCTTTGCCGTGCTTGCCGGTGCTCTGCCACTGGGCCTCTTCAGCCTTGTTGGCGAGCTGCAGATTGAACAGCGTCGCCTTGAACGGGGGCAGCAGCGCAAGCGCAGCGCCGATCATGGCGCCAATCAGGACCACGAAGAGCAGAAGTTTGAGCCAGATCGCCATCTCCAGCATCGGCAGGATGAAGTAGAATGGCGCGAAAAAGATCATGATCAGGAAGCCGACGAAGAAGGCCGGGCCATCGGCGGTATCGGCGGACCTGAAGTCTTGCCCACAGACCTCACACTCATCACGAAAGACGAGATAACGCGAGAAGAGCCTGCCTTCGCCGCAGGTTGGGCAACGGCGCTTGAGTCCGCGGATGATGGGCTGCTTTGACATGGCCCTTATCTGGCGACATCACGCCGTTCGCGATAGTGCGACGCGACCGCGCATCAGCCCTGATCTGCGCCGTGGCCTGTGGCATGGGCCTCACCAGCCGGGCGTTTCTTGCGGGCGATCAGGTTCAGCACCTCGACAAAGACCGAGAAAGCCATGGCCGCATAGATATAGCCCTTGGGCACATGGACGCCGAAGCCGTCCGCGATGAGCACCATGCCGATCATCAGCAGGAAGGCGAGCGCCAGCATCACGACGGTGGGATTGGCATTGATGAAGCGTGCCAGCGGGCCGGCCGACAGCAGCATGACAAGCACCGCCACAACGACAGCCACCACCATGATCGGCAGGTGATCGGTCATCCCGACAGCGGTCAGGATGGAGTCGATCGAGAAAACCATGTCGAGCAGGATGATCTGCACAATGGCGCTGGTGAAACCCAGCCCGGCCTTGCCGCCGCTGAAGACTGTCTCGCTCGGCTCAGGATCGATATTGTGGTGAATCTCTGTCGTGGCTTTCCAGACAAGGAAAAGCCCGCCTGCGATAAGAATGATGTCGCGCCAAGAGAAAGCTGTCTCGAACGTCACCTCGCCATGTTCCCCGGGCGGTCCGGAGATGCCGAGGTCGATGACAGGCGCCGTCAAACCAACGATCCAGGCGATCCCGGCAAGGAGGACAAGGCGGAGAACAAGCGCAAGGCCGATACCGATGCGCCGGGCCGCAGGACGCTGCTTTTCCGGGAGCTTGTTGGTGAGGATGGAGATGAAGACGAGATTGTCTATGCCGAGAACAATCTCCAGCACGATCAGCGTTGCGAGAGCTGCCCAGGCTTCGGGCGTTGCAAACACAGAAAGAAAATCAGCCAATTCTATCCCCTGCTGTCACCATACAGAGTAGAAAGCCTGCGAAGCGGCACCGGGTTCCGGAAAGCGTTCTCTTGGCTGCCGCAGCGGCAGCGATCTAGCTTGCGCGCCAGACACAGAGCCGATTCCGGTGAGAGGGAGAGTTAGAACATGGATTACGAGACCGTCGTTCGCGAGCGCCGCAGCATCCGGGGCTACAAGAAGAAACCCGTCCCGAAGGCGCTAGTGCGCGAGGTGCTGGAGATCGCCATGCGGGCGCCTACCTCGCTGAATACCCAGCCCTGGAATTTCTATGTCGTCTCTGGCGAGGTGCTGGACAAGATCCGCGAGGGAAATGTGGAACGCAATGTCGCCGGCGTGCCGGACAGCCGCGAGTTCCGCATGGGGCCCGGCTATGAGGGGGTTCACCGCGAACGCCAGATCGAGATCGCCAAACAGCTCTTCGCTGTGATGGGCATCGAGCGCCACGACAAGGAAGCGCGCATGGACTGGGTGCTGCGCGGCTTTCGCCAGTTCGACGCGCCGGTTTCCATCGTGGTGACCTATGACAAGTCGATCCAGGGCAGCGACATCGCGCCGTTCGACTGTGGCGGCGTGGTCAACTGTATCGTCAATACGGCCTGGTCGAAGGGGCTTGGCTGCGTCATCAACAGCCAGGGCATCATGCAGAGCCCGGTTGTGCGCGAGCATGCGAGAATCCCGGACGATCAGGTTATCCAGACCTGTATCGCCATGGGTTGGCCAGACGATGATTTCCCGGCAAATTCCGTGGTTTCCCACCGCAAGTCCGTTGACGAGGCAGCGACCTTCCTCGGTTTCGACGACTAGTCGGGCACGGTGTCGTCATCGCTGGTATGGGACGCCCCAAGCTTCCAGATGGCCGCGATGAAGACACCCTTGGAGCGCGGCAGAAGGGCGAGACACAGACCCACCGCCAGCACGCACATGAGCGCGGTGCTGAGCCAGAGCGGCAAGGCATCGCTCATGAAGAGAAGCGCCAGAAACGGGGCAAGAAGGTGGCCGACCACGAGAAGCGTTAGCCAGGGCGGGCCGTCATCTGCGCGGATCTCGCCGATTGGCAGGCCACACGTCTCGCAGTCGTCCACGGGCTGCAGGTAACCGGCGAGCAGCCTGCCCTGCCCGCACTTCGGACAACGCAGTTTCAGCCCCCGCACCAGTGCGGCGCCGAGGGTCGGGCTGGCTTCATTCGATGACGTCATCAGGCCTTCAGTCTTTTGCTCGCGAGGCCGTCTGTTGCGCCTTTTGGGGCCCGCTGCCCATGTGTGACAGCGCCGCAGGCAGCTGAGCTGTTTTGGATATTTCGTTTCAGGCGGGGGGCGGCCAGCCGGGCGGCTCTGGAACCCTGACGCGGTCCGGCGGCTTGATTCAGCAAGCAGACAATGAGGACATGGACGATGGCATTCTCCTTCAGGCCCGGCGAGGAAAGCGCTGAAGACGGGCTGAAACGTATCGGCCGCAGCCAGATCGAATCCGGACTGGACGAATTGCGCGACGAGGAGCTTGTGCAGGCCGAAAAGGTCCATCAGGTCCGCAAGCGGTGCAAGAAGATGCGCGGCCTGCTGCGCCTCGTCCGGCCAGCTTTCGGGGCCTACAAGGCAGAGAATACCTGCTTTCGCGATGCGGCCCGGACCCTGTCCGGTGTACGCGACCGCACGGCCGTCCTTGAAACCCTTGATGAGCTTGAAGCGCATTTTGATGCCGAGCTGAAAAAAGCGGCCCTTCGCCCGCTGCGGACGAGGCTGGAGGCGGCGCACGCCAGGCTGGACGAGACGGAAGTGGAAGAAAAGCTCGCCGATATGCGGCTTGTCTTTCGCGAGGCGCTGGACCGGGTGGAAAGCTGGACGCTGGACGGCAATGGCGCCGAGGCGATCTCTAAAGGGGCGGCCAAGACCTACAAACGCGCTGTGAAAACGATGGAAGCGGCCGCCGGGTCAGGAGAGGCAGACGCGTTTCATGACTGGCGCAAGCGGACGAAATACCACTGGTACCACCTGCGACTGATGCGAAAAGCCTGGCCCGATGTGCTTGGTGCCTATGCCGATCAGGCCCATGCGCTGTCCAGCCTTCTGGGCGATCATCATGACATGGCCGTGCTGACAGAGACCGCGCGTGACCATCTTGGTGAAGAAGATGAGACGTATGAACTCCTCGCCGGACTTTGCCATACACGCATGACAATAATCGCCGACGAGGCATTGTCGCTCGGCGAGCGGCTCTTCTGTGAGGACAAGGGCGCGTTCAGGCAGCGGACCGGCGCGATCTGGGCGGCGGCCGTCTCAGATGCGGCCTGACATCACAGCCCGCAGGACGCAGAGGCGTTTGGCGAGCGGGCCCGGCGGGACGGCGCGCCTGTAGAGCTTGCGCAGGCGGAAATGGGCAAGGGCAGGCCTGATCGTGGGCTCCACACGATGCGGGGCCGGGCTTTCCGTAACCGCTTCGCCCCGGCGCCGGGCGGCAAAGACAGGGGCAAGCGTGGCTATGATCTCGTTCGCGGATGTGTCCGGATGCACGATCTGGACGGCAAGCGATGCGATCTGCGCTTCGGGTTCGAGGCTTCGGTCCCCGTCTTCGAAGGCGTTTTCGTACGCATCGACGACCGATTGCAGCTTTTCTGCCGTGACGTCTGTTTTTTCGAGAAGTTCTGCGACGGCGGCCACAACATCATGGGCGCGGGGCGGCTGGCCTGCGGCAAGTTCGTCCAGCGCGTCACGCCACCACTGAAACCGGATCGCGCCCAGAGCCGGCTCTGTCACGATCAATCTGACGCGCGCCAGCTCCCAGCAAAAGCCATAAAACGCGACGAGATGATGACGCGCCGGCAATGGCGCATAGCGCGAGGAAAGCCAGCGGTCTTCGTCGCCTGTGCGCAGCCTTCGGTCGATATTTGCCCAGATTTCAGGGCCGGGCGGGGTGGAACTCATCGTCATCTCAACCATATCTGTTGCGAGAAGCCAGAATAAAGCTGGCAGTACAGCAAGGAGTGACCCAATGGCATTTGAACTTCCCCCCCTTCCCTATTCCCGTGACGCACTGTCCCCGCATATCTCTGAAGAGACGCTGAACTACCATTATGGCAAGCACCATCAGAAATATGTCGACAACCTCAACGGCCTGATCAAGGACACGCCGCACGCCGATGCGCCGCTGGAAAAGATCATCAAGGATGCGTCCGGCGACGATTCCAAGGCGGGCCTTTTCAACAATGCCGCGCAGGTCTGGAACCACACCTTCTACTGGCATTCCATGAAGCCGGGCGGCGGCGGCAAGCCGAGCGGCACGATCGCCAAGAAGATCGACGAGGATTTCGGCTCCTATGAGGACTTTGCCAAAGAGTTCAAGGCAGCTGGCGGCGGGCAGTTCGGCTCCGGCTGGGCTTGGCTTGTCCTGAAAGACGGCAAGCTCGGTATCCGCAAGACGCCGAACGCCGAAACGCCTGTCACCGAGGACGGCGCGACCCCGCTCCTGACCATGGATGTCTGGGAGCACGCCTATTACCTCGATTACCAGAATGCGCGTCCTGACTACATGCAGGCCTTTCTGGACAATCTGATCAATTGGGACTTCGTGAACCAGAACCTCGCCGACGCGAGCTAGTTTCCGGTTCGATCCACAGTATTGGATGGCCCGTCTTCCTCAGAAGGCGGGCCATTTCTTATGCGCGGCAGCCAGACCCTTTCGCAACTGCGGAAATTCGGCTATGGCGGCGCCATATGTTCTTCCGGGCATGGAAAAGCGCCCGGTCCATAGCCGTCATACGGACGGCTCTTCACCGAGCGTATTTTACCATCCTCCCGAAAGAGACCAATTTGACCGATACAGAAAACGACATTCCGAAAACGACCTTTGCCGCACTTGGGCTGGGTCCGAAAATCCTGCAATCCATTGAAGAAGCCGGCTATGACACGCCGACGCCGATCCAGGCAAAGGCGATTCCGCAGGTCCTGCTGGGCGGCGACGTGACCGGCATTGCCCAGACCGGCACCGGCAAGACGGCGGCCTTCGTTCTGCCGATGATCCACCGGCTGGAGCGCGGGCGCGCCAGAGCGCGCATGCCGCGCACGCTGATCCTCGCGCCGACGCGTGAGCTCGCCGCGCAGGTGGCAGAGAATTTCGAGAAGTATGGCAAGAATCTGAAGCTTGAAATGGCGCTGCTGATTGGCGGCGTTTCGTTCAAGGAGCAGGAACAGAAGCTGATGCGCGGTGTCGACGTGCTGATCGCGACGCCCGGCCGCCTGATCGACCAGTTCGAGCGCGGCAAGATCCTGCTGACCGGCGTTGAAATCCTCGTCATCGACGAAGCCGACCGGATGCTCGACATGGGCTTCATTCCGGACATCGAGAAGATTTGCGCCCTGCTGCCGCCGCGCCGCCAGACGCTGCTTTTCTCTGCGACCATGCCGCCGGAGATCAACAAGCTCGCCCAGCGCTTCCAGAAGGACCCGATGAAGATCGAGGTTGCCCGTCAGGCGCAGACGGCCGAGACGATCACGCAATATGTGGTCAAGCTGTCGCGCAATGACGACAAAGCCAAGCGGACCGCGCTGCGCCGCATCATCGAAGCGCGCGATGTGAAGAACGGCATCGTCTTCTGTAACCGGAAACGCAATGTCGATATCGTGGTCAAATCGCTAAACAAACACGGCTTCGATGCCGCCGCCATTCATGGCGATCTGCCGCAGGCCTACCGGACACAGACGCTGGACCGGTTCCGCGACGGTGATTTGAAACTTCTGGTGGCGTCAGATGTGGCCGCGCGCGGTCTGGATGTGCCGGCCGTGTCCCACGTCTTCAACTATGCCCCGCCTCCCAAGGATGAGGACTATGTCCACCGCATCGGCCGCACGGGCCGCGCCGGACGCGAAGGCGAGAGTGTGACCATCGTCACGCCAGAGGACGAGAAGTCCTGGGAAGGCGTGCTGAAACTCATCGATCAGGAGGTCAAGGACCTCGAGATTCCGGGTCTGGCCGAGGAGATCGAAAACCTTCCGGAAGACACAGGCGGGCGTGGACGCGGCCGGGGCCGTGGCCGCAGCAACTCAGGCCGTGACAGCGATGGACGCAGTGGGGGACGCTCACGCGGCGGCCGCTCACGCAGCCGGAATGAGAGCGTCGAAGACACCTCCGACAAGAAGAGCGAAGCGCCGGCAAAGGCGAAGACGAAGGATGACACCAAGCCGGAGTCCAAGCCGAAGCCGTCACGCGGCAATCAGGATGAGAGCAAACCGAAATCCGGCCGCCGCTCCGGCTCAAAGGGCAAGTCCCGCAAGGACGACCTCCAGCCCGCCGCCGACGGCGTGCGCGGTTTCGGCAATGACGTTCCGGATTTCCTGAAGCGATAAAAGTTTCCCTCCACCTAAGGTTTCCTGTTGCAAGCCAGCAAGAGGGGACCTAGGAAAGCGACCTCAGGGCACGTTAACTTGAGGGGCTTGAGGGCGTTGATCTGTAAACTGATGATGTCAGTGCTTGCTGCAGCAAGCATCGCATATGCGAGCCACGCACAAAGAATTCAGCCGCCGGTTGAGACGTACGGACGCCTACCAAGCGTGATTGATGCGGAGATCTCGCCGGACGGAACAAAGGTCGCATTTCTCAAACAAATCGGGGACGGACGGGAAGTCCAAGTCTACGATTTGGCAAACAGAACCTACACACACAGATTTGACGCAAGTCATCTTGAGACCAGAAACATTGAATTTGGTGACAGTGACCACGTCCTTCTTTTCGCGTCAGCGGCGGCGGGGCCAAAGCGGTCCTGGAACCGGCGCGCTGAACTGGACGCGGTCATCGCGCTGAGTCTCAAGACCGAGAGGACGATCGGTCTTCTGTCTCGTGAAGATCGCATACTTCCCTATCAGCTTGATCTTGGGGATATTGTCGGACGTCTCGATAATGGGCAGCTGCTTATCCCCGCCTATGTCGGCAACAAGGGCGGCGCGATACGGCGCAACCTGCTGCGCGCCGACCCGGATTCCGGGCGTGGCTTCACGCATGGGACTGGAGAATTCGACACACAGGAGTGGTATGTCGACCGTTCAGGCAGTCCGCTCGTTCGTGAGAAATACGACTTCAAGACCCACGACTTCGCGCTGGAAGTTCATCAGAATGGAAAATGGAAGAGCTTCTATTCCGAACGCGGCGCTGTGGAATATCCGCTGCTAACGGAGGCCGTTACCGAGAATGGGGACGGTCTTTACTTCCGTGATTATCTGGAAAGGGCAGGCAGCTACGGTGATCTGTCGGTCATTCGATTTGACGGAAGTATCGAACGCGGTCTGCCAGGCGATATTGACCATATCCTGACAGACAAAAACCGACACGCGCTGGCTTTCCAATATGCGGGCGCTTCACCGACCTATCGTTTTGTCGATGACACGCTAGGCGAGAACTACGGGACAGTGCGGACAAATCTTCCCGGTGCAACGATACTCATCTCCTCCTGGTCAGAGGACCGAACGCGCGTTCTCTATCGCGTCTTTGATGGCACTCAGGTGGATTATCTGATGCTTTACGACAGCGAGACGGGAAAAGCGCTCAGGCTGGCCTCAGTGCGTGAGGACATTCCTGCAGAGGCGGTGGGGCGCGTCTACACTGTAAACTACCCGGCGGCAGACGGAACACAGCTCTCTGCGACCTTGACACTGCCGCCCGGCAAACCCCTTGAGGCAGGTCTAAAACTGCCAATGATCGTGCAGCCGTTTGTAAGCGTCCTTGCTACGGACCATCAGGATTTCAACTGGCTCGGCCAGTTCTTCGCCAGCCGCGGCTATGTAGTCATGCAGCCAAGCATGCGCGGCAAGAGCATCTTCGGCGGCGCTTACATATCCGAGGAGGACGAAGACAGCCGGCAGGTCCAGCTTGAGGATATCGAAGCGGGCGTCCGGGCCATGGTTGCTGACGGCATCGCCGATCCAGAACGCATTTGCGCCGTCGGGCTATCGGATGGCGGCTTCACCGCACTCATGAGTGTGGCTGCTTACCCCGACCTTTTTGCGTGTGCGGCCTCTTATGGCGCTGTGACCAATCTCGCCACACTGCTTCAGGACTATCAGAACCGTTATTTGGATGATCAGATAAATGCGGGTTGGCAACGACTTATAGGCTCGACTGACCGGCACGTTCTTGAGGCAGCTTCGCCTATGGGTAATCTGGATTCCATCGACGCGCCTCTCCTTCTCATTCACGGAGATGAGGATCTTACAGTGCCGCCCTCCCAAAGCAGGCGTATGACACAGGCGCTAGAGACTGCAGACAAGGCGGTGGAGCTGATCATCCTCGACAAGGGAGACCACTGGCTATCGGAGAGCGAAACGCGGCTCGCTGCGTTGAAAGCGTTTTCGCGTTTTGTCGACAGGCATATCGGTGCTGGACAGCCCGCGCCCTGAAACCAGGGCGCGGGTTAACAAGTTTCCGACCGCCTCTATTTCTTCAGGCGGCCTGAGACGAGCTTGCGGTATTTTTCGCCATAGGGTGGACGGGCAACAGCCATGAGGTCGGCGCCGACCTGGGTGTAGACCGATTTGCGGTGGCTGAATTCGCGGAAGCCATCGACGCCGTGATAGCTGCCCATGCCGGACGGGCCGACACCGCCAAACGGCAGGTCTTCCTGAGCGACATGGAAAATGACGTCGTTGACGGTGACGCCGCCAGAGGTCGTGTTGTTGAGCACATGCTCACGCTCATCGGCGTCCTGGCCGAAATAATAGAGACCGAGCGGGCGGGGGTGGGCGTTGATATAGTCGACGGCCTCCTGGGTGGAGCCATAGGATTTGATAGGCAGGATGGGGCCGAAAATCTCATCCTGCATGACCTTCATGTCGTCGGTCGGGTCGACGATGATGGTGGGCGCGATCTTGTGATGGGGCTGCTGGCTAAGGTCTTCGTCCTTGGGGTTAAGGTCGATCACCTCGGCGCCCTTCGCACGCGCGTCGTCCAGATAACCATTGAGGCGTTCAAAATGGCGCTGATTGATGACGGAGGTATAGTCGTCATTGTCCTTCACGCCGCTCGGGAACATGGTTTCGACCGACTTGGTGGCCGCCTGGATGAAGTCCTTCGTCTTGTCCCTGGGCACAAAGGCGTAATCCGGCGCGAGACAGATCTGGCCCGCGTTCAGTGTCTTGCCGGCCATGATGCGGTTGGCCGCCTTTTCGAGGTCTGCCGATTCGCCAAGGATGACGGGCGACTTGCCGCCAAGCTCCAGCGTCAGGGGGACGAGATTGTCCGCGGCAGCACGCATGACGTGATAAGCAATCGAGGTCGCGCCGGTGAAGAGAAGGTGATCAAAGGCGAGCTTGGAGAAGGCCGCGCCCACATCCGGCCCGCCGGTGACGACGGCGACTTCCTCTTCGGAATAATATTCAGCGAAGAGCTTCTTCATCAGCTCAGACGTCTGCTCGGTGAATTCCGACGGCTTGATCATGGTGCGGTTGCCGGCCGCAAAGACGCCTGCCAGCGGGGTGAAGGTGAGATTGACCGGGAAGTTCCAGGGACTGATCACGCCAATCACGCCCTTTGGCTGATAGTGGATGCGGGCCTTGGCGCCGAACAGGCCGAGCGGGAAATCAGTGGAGCGCTTCTCCGGCTTCATCCATTTCTTCACATGCTTTTTCGCGTGCTTCAGCGCGCCGATGGAGCCTGCAATGTCTGTGAAGTTCGACTGATCCTTGGAGCGGTGTCCGAAATCCTCGCGCATCGCCTCATTGAGGGCGTCGCCATGCGTGGCGAGGAGGTCAATCGAGCGGTCGAGCCAGTCGATCCGCTTTTCGACCGACGGGATGCCGTCGCGCAGATGCGCGGCTTTCTGTTTTGCGAGGATCGTTCCGAGTTCGCCTGCGCCGCCTTCTAGTGCCATGATAGCCTGCTCCTGATTTCCAGCTTTGGCTTCAGTGTACTGGAATTGCGCGTCTTTCCAAAGATTGCCCCGGCGTCACGGTTTTGGAGCCCCTGAGAGCGCGCTACAGTCGGCGTCAAATCTAACAAGAGGAAGAGCTGCGATGAGCTTTCAGAAGATCACCTACGAGGTCCAGGACGATATCGCGATCATCGCGTTCAACGATCCGAAGACCATGAATGCTGCCGGGGTCGACACGGTGGATGAGATGAGCCTCGCGCTCGAAAAGGCAGGCGATGAAGCCCGCTGCACGATCATCACCGGCAATGGCCGGGGCTTCTGCTCCGGCGCGAATTTGTCGGGCAATATGGGCGGCGGCAAATCCGAGCGCAAACCCGATGCAGGCCGTGAGCTCGACCGGCTCTACAATCCGTTTATCAAGGCGATCCGGACCCATCCGCATCCGGTCATCACTGCGGTGAATGGCGCTGCGGCAGGTGTCGGCTGCTCCATCGCTCTGGCGGGTGATTTCATTGTGGCCGCCGAAAGCGCCTATTTCCTTCAGGCATTCCGCCGCATCGGCCTGGTGCCGGATGGCGGATCGACCTATCTGCTGACCCGCGCGATCGGCCGGGCCCGCGCGATGGAAATGACGCTGTTCGGTGAGAAGATCCCAGCCGCGCAAGCTCTGGACTGGGGCCTCGTCAACCGCGTCGTGGCCGATGACCAGCTGCTGGATGAAGCAAAAGCCTACGCGAAGAAACTGGCCGACGGACCGACGACCGCGCTGTCGCTGATCCGCGATCTTGTCTGGCAGGCGGAAGACAATGACTTCGACAACCAGCTGCAGGCAGAGCGTTTTGCCCAGCGCACGGCTGGCCGCTCGCCGGACTTTGCCGAAGGCGTGAAGGCCTTCCTCGAGAAGCGCCCGGCTGACTTCAAGAAGGTCTAGGCCAGCCTATTCCGTATCCGGAAGACCGAGCCGGTAGACACCCTTGAAATCATGGGGGTCTACCGGCTTTCCCTTTCTGTAGATCGCAATTTGACCGGCATCGGCGAGCTTGACCGCGCGGACACGGATTTCGCCCATCAGCTGCTGCCAGTTCTCTTTCCGCTTGGCGCGGGCCACTTCGGACGGGCAGACCGTCTTGTCTGCGCCGCGTTCCTCCGTGAGCTCAAGGATCAGCTCATCCAGGCTGGCCTTCTGCCGGCGTCTGGCGTCTTCCTCGCTCACCATTCTATCGCGGCATAGGCGAGCTGCTGGAATTGCGGGCGCAGCGGATAACAGCCGGACGGGATCATCTGTGTCGCCTGGATGGCAATCATCTCTTCCTCATAGTCGATCCAGAAGAAGGTGTTGGCGAGTCCGCCCCAGCTGAACGTGCCGACAGAGCCCGGCTGAATCGTATCGGCGACGTTGACGATCGTGCTGCCGCCAAGGCCGAAGCCATTGCCTTCCATCCGCGCCTCGGAAAAGGTCTTGTCGCCCATCTGGCGGATGGTGCGGTTTTCCGGCAGATGGTTGAGCCGCATGAACTCAACCGTCTTGGGACTGAGCAGGCGTGTGCCGTTGAGCGCGCCGCCATGCAGCAGCATCAGACAGAAATTATGATAGTCCCGCAGCGTCGAGACCAGACCGCCGCCAGCATTGAGAAGCGGCGGCTGGGCGCGATACGCCTTCGACTCCGCGCCCTTGCCATCGCTTTGCGAAACCTTTCCCGTCTCAGGATCGCGCGAATAGCAGGCCATCAGGCGCGGGAGCTTTTCCTCCGGCACAAAGAAATCGGTATCCACCATATTCAGCGGACCGAATATCCGTTCACGGAAGAACTGATCCAGAGACTGCCCGGAGGCAACTTCAACGATGCGGCCGAGGACATCCGTCGAATGGCTGTAATTCCAGCGCGTCCCCGGTGAGAAGAGAAGCGGCAGCTTTGCCAGACGCTTGCACATTTCTTCCAGCGTTTCGTCGGGGCGGCCGATTTTCTCACGCCGGTAGAGGGCATCGACCTCATGCTGCATGAGGAAGCCATAGGTGAGGCCCGAAGTGTGCGTGAAGAGGTCACGCACCTCCATCGGCCGCAGCGGCTTGCGGGTCTCATAATTGTCCAGCGTGCCTTTGACCCACATCTCCGTATCCGCAAATTCCGGGATGTAGTGATGCACGGGATGATCGAGCCGCAGCTTCGATTCCTCAAACAGCATCATTGCGGCAACCGACGTGATCGGCTTGGTCATGGAATAGATGCGGAAGATCGTGTCCGGCCCGATCGGATCTCCGCCGCCAAGTTCATCCCGCCCGCGATAGGCTTCATGCACGATCTGCCCGTTACGGGAGACGAGCGTCGCCATACAGGGCAGCTTGCCGGTGTCGAGATAGTTGTCGGCGAAGAATTCCGGAATCCGGTTCAGCCGCTCTTCATTGAGCCCGACATCGGACGCTTGGATCCCGTCTTCATTTGGTGTCATATGCGTTTCAATCCTCTTTGGCCGGGCGACGGCCTTGTCTTTGAAAATCTAGAGCTGGTCGGCCTTGGCCGCCTTCATGAGTTCGCGCGCGATCACGATCTGCTGGATCTGCGAGGTGCCCTCATAGAGACGGAAGAGGCGCACATCGCGGTAGAAGCGCTCAATACCGTAATCGGTGATGTAGCCTGCCCCGCCGAACACCTGCACGGCGCGGTCAGCGACCCGCCCCGTTGCCTCACAGGCAAAGAGCTTGGTCGAGGAGGCCAGCATGGTGACGTTCTCCCCGGCATCGCGGCGGCGGGCCGCGTCGAGGATCATCGAGCGGGCGGCATAGGTTTCGGCCTGGCTGTCGGCCATCATCGCCTGGATGAGCTGATGCTGGGCAATCGGCTTGCCGAACTGCTCACGCTCCATCGCATAATTGACCATTTCCTTGATCAGGCGCTCGGAGGCGCCCGTCGACACGGCGGAAATGTGAAGGCGGCCCTTGTCCAGCACGCTCATCGCGACCTTGAAGCCCTCGCCCTCCTTGCCGATCATGTTCTCAGCAGGGACCTTCACGTCTTCAAAGATGACGTCGCAGGCATGTGCGCCCTGCTGGCCCATCTTCTTTTCCGGCTTGCCGACCGTGATGCCGGGCGTGTCGCGATCAACGATGAACGCAGAGACGCCCTTGGCGCCGGGCGTGTCCGGGTCTGTCCGCGCCATGACGGTGAAGACCTGCGCCTTGTTGGCATTGGTGATGTAACGTTTGGCGCCGTTGAGAACGTAATGATCGCCGTCGCGGATCGCCTTGGTGCGCAGGCTGGCTGCGTCGGACCCGGCTTCCGGCTCTGTCAGGGCGAAGCTGGAAATATACTCCCCCGCCGCGATGCCCGGCAGCCATTTCTGTTTCTGCTCCTCTGTACCGAAGAGGACGAGCGCCTGGCTGCCGATACCGATATTCGTGCCGGCGACTGAGCGGAAGGCCGGCGATGTGCGGCCAAGCTCCAGCGCGACGAGGCATTCGGTCTCCATGTCGAGGCCGAGACCGCCATATTCTTCCGGCACAGCCAGACCGAACAGGCCAAGCTGTTTCATCTCATCCACGACATCCTGTGGGACTTCATCGGTCTCTGCGACCTGGCCCTCAATCGGGATGCATTTCTCATTCACGAAGCGGCGCACCTGATCGATCAGCGCCTGGCGGATTTCGGCGTCAAAGGCCATGTTTCTTCTCCCGTCCGGTTTCCTGTTCAACATATGCTTTGAGGGGCAATCTGTCGAAGGGCAAGGGGCGTGTCCCTTGGCAGCAGCGCACGCCAGTGTTTAGGAGGGGGAAAAGAGACGGAGGAAAACATGGTTGCAGGCGAAGTGTGCGAAAGCGGTGAGTTCAAGGGCTGGTCAACCTGGCCGGATGAGCCGTTCGAGCACGATACGGCAGGTCCGTTCTATTTCCGTGTCGATGAGAAGGGCCCCGTGGCCGCCTTCCGCGCCGCACGCAAGCATATGAACAAGGGCGGCGTCGTGCATGGCGGCTGCCTGATGGCCTTCGCCGACTTTTCCCTGTTCGCCATCGCCCATGAACAGCTTGAGGGCGAATATGGCGTCACCGTCGCCTTCAATTCCGAATTCCTCTCCGGCCCGGCCGAAGGCGCCTATATCGAGGCGCGCGGCGAGGTGCTGCGCTCTGGCCGCAACCTCACCTTTGTGCGCGGGCTAATCACAGGCGACGGCAAGGCGTGCCTGAATTTCTCAGGCACGATCATGCGCAGGCCGCTGAAGAAAGATCAGTAGCTTTTCGGCAGGCCGAGCACGCGTTCGGAGATGAAGTTCAGGATCATCTCACGGCTGACCGGCGCAATGCGGGCGAGCATGGCTTCGCGCATGTAGCGCTCGACATGATACTCCTTGGCATAGCCCATGCCGCCATGGCTGAGCACCGAGGTCTCGCACGCCTTGAAGCCGGCTTCGGTGCCAAGCAGCTTGGCCGCGTTTGCCTCAGCGCCGCAGTCGACACCCTGATCGTAAAGACCGGCGGCCTTGTAGGCGAGAAGTTCAGCGGCTTTCAGCTCTGCCCAGCGCATGGCGAGCGGGTGCTGGATGCCCTGATTCTGGCCGATGGGCCGGCCGAAGACGACGCGTTCCTTGGCATAGGTGGTCGCACGTTCCAGCGCCGCGAAGCCGAGACCGATCGATTCGACAGCGAAGAGAACGCGTTCCGGATTGAGGCCCTGAATGAGGTATTTGAAGCCCTGCCCTTCTTCACCGATCAGATGCTCCTTGGGTACTTCGAGGCCATCGATATAGAGCATGTTACTCTCGACGGCCTTGCGCCCCATCTTCGGGATCGGCTTGGCGTCGATCTTGTCACGATTGAAATCGGTATAGAAAAGCGACAGGCCGAGATAGGGTTTGGAGGCCTTATCCTTGGGCGTTGTGCGGGCAATGATGAGGATCTTGTCGGCGCGCTGGGCGCCGGTCGTCCAGATCTTGCGGCCATTGATCGTATAGCCGGAATTGGTGCGCTCTGCCTTCGTCTCCAGACTGGAGGTGTCGAGGCCCGAATTGGGCTCTGTCACGGCAAAACACATCTTCTCCTCACCGGAGATGATGCGGGGCAGGTTTTCCTGCTTCTGTTCGGTCGTGCCGAATTTTTCCAGCGGCTTGGGACCGAAAATATTGAGGTGGATGGCCGAGGCGCCCGAGAAGCCGGCGCCAGAGCGCGTCACGGCCTGCATGACAATGGCCGCTTCGGTGAGGCCGAGGCCCGCGCCGCCATATTCTTCGGGAAAGGCAACGCCGAGCCAGCCGCCAGCCGCCATGGCATCGCAGAATTCTTCAGGCCAGTCGCCGGTCTCGTCGGTCTTTGCCCAATAGTCTTCGCCGAACTGGCTCGCCGTCTTCTCGACGGCGTCCTTGATGGCAAGCTGGTCTTCCGTCATCTCACCGATGGAATGCATGTTTTTTCCTCCTCGAACCGGCCTTTCTAATCACGGCGCGGCGCCTGAAACCAGTGTCACGCGCTCTCGCCGGGCACCTGCCGTGGCGCGAACTGCGTATACGTGTCCGGCAAAGTAAGGCCCTCGACCTGATCGGCAATCAGCCGCGCCGTCGCAGGCGCCAGCAGCACCCCGTTCCGGTAGTGCGCGGTCGCGATGAATTCAGTCTCGCCGCAGCGGCCGACCAGGGGCCGGTGGCCGTCTGCCTGCGGGCGCAGGCCAGCCCAGTGCTCGACAAGATCGGCCTGCCTCAGCGCGGGAAGGACGGCGGCGGCCTCTTCAAACAGCGTGCGGGCGACGGCCGGATCTACACCGGCACCGGAATAGTCTGGTTCGCTGGTCGCGCCGACAATGAGGCGGTCCGCCTTGGGCACGATGTAGCGGGGACCGAACCGCAGGACATTACGGGGCAGCCCGGCGACCGGCGAGAGGGCGATGGCCTGTCCCTTGACCTGTTTCATCACGCCGCTCTCGGCCGCGCCGCGGGCCCAGATGATCGTCTCGAAAGCCTGGCCCGCATGCGCTTCCATCTCATAGCGCGTGGAGACGGCTTGTGGGAGCACCCTGCCCTGCCCCTCAAACAGCCGACGCAGCGCGCTGATGACGCGGCGGTTGTCGACCTGATGGTCCTGCGCCAGCAGCAAGCCGCCGCGCAGGCCTGGCGCCAGACCGAAATTGAATTCAAGCGCTGCAGGCGAGAGGGGTCTGGCCGGATGCCCCATCTCATCAAGGTGGCCTCGCAGCGAGGTGAGACGGTCTTCTTCTTCAGCTGTGCGGGCGAGCGCAAGCGTGGCTTTCGATGAATAGCCCAGCGGTACGCCTGTTTCGGCCTCAATGCGCGCTGCGAATTCTTTCCAGAGGGCCGCGCTGTCGAAACAGAACGCGCCAAAGGCCTGATCCGGCGCGCCGGGCTGCAGCATCAGCTCATAGGCGGGGGCGATCATGCCGGCGGCGGCCCAGCCGGTGGACTTCTGCGGGGGGGCCGGGTCGAAAAGCGTGACGTCATGACCGCGCGAGGCGAGTTCGAACGCGCAGGCAAGACCGATAAGGCCTGCACCGGCGACCGCGATGGTCTGGGCTCGTGATGTCTGCGCCGTCATTCAAGCTTCTTAGGCAGGGCTGGCCGCTCTTCTCAACTCTATGAAATCAGAAAGGGCGCGACAGATTGACGTAAGGGCGTCAGAGCTCAGTGAGCTAGTTGCGATTGCTTCTCATTTGTGATTTAGCGGGGCCATGAAACTGACGATCGGAAAATATGCAAGTGTCGGCCTGGCGGCCCTGCTTGTTGCGTGCTCTGGCGGCGAAGACACGGCCGCGATGAGCGAGGACAATTCTGCTGCCAATCAGGAGAGCGCGACGGAGACGAACGATGCGGCGGCAGAGCCCGGCAGCAACGGCACGCTGCGCATCTATTCGGCGCGCCACTATGATTCCGACAAGTTCATGTATGAGGCCTTCGAAGAGAAGACCGGCATCCGCGTGCTCTATCGTGAAGCGGGGGCAAATCAGCTTCTCGAAACCATGAAGGCCGAGGGCGAAAACAGCCCGGCAGACCTGATCATCGCGTCGGATGCGGGGGCGCTCTGGCGGTTTGAGGATGCAGGGCTGACGCAGACCCTGCCGGATGGCGAGTTCGAAGGGGTTCTTCAGGAGCGTCTGATCGAGCCGGCCGGCCAGTGGGTTGGCCTTGCCCGGCGTATACGCGGCGTCGCCTATGATCCCGAGCGGATAAATCCCGACCAGGTAGACCAGTGGCAGGATCTCGCCGATCCCTCGCTGGAAGGTGAAATTTGCGTGCGCTCCTCGACCAATATCTACAATCTATCGCTGATGGCGGAGATGGTGGAGACCTGGGGGCCGGAAAAGGCGCAGGAATGGGCCGATGGTGTCGTGGCGAACATGGCGCGCTCACCGCAGGGCGGCGATACCAACCAGATTGAGGGCGTGGCCGCCGGTCTCTGCTCTGTGGCGATCACCAATCATTATTACTGGGTCCGCATGCTGGAAAGCAGCGCCAGTTCCGACCGTGAAGCCGCCGAAGCGACCGAGATCATCTTCCCGACCTTTGGCGAGGGCGAAGGCATCCATGTAAACATCACCGGGGTGGCGCTCGCCAAGAACGCCAAGAATCGCGATGCCGCGATTGAATTCATCGAATTCCTTCTCACCCCACAAGGTCAGCGCCTTCTTGTCGATGAGACCAAGGAAATTCCGGTCATCGAGGGGGTGAGCTGGCCTGACGGTCTGGATGCCATTCCGGATTTTGAAGACAGCGAAACGCCGCTCGACACGTTTGGCGAGCGTCAGGCGGAAGCCCAGCGCATCTATGATGAGGCCGGCTGGAACTAGCCTTCCCCTCCATGCAGACGCTTCAGGCCCCATCCCTCCATCTGCCGCGCCTCAACCCGGTGGCGCTGATCACACTGGCGGCTGCCGTGCTGGTCGGCGCGCCGGTGGCGATTGCCATCTTTACCGGCCTTGTCGGCGGGGGCGGCGAGGCATGGTCGCATATCGTTTCCACCCAGCTCCTCGGCTACACGCTGACGACGCTGGGTGTGATCGCGATGACCGCGCTCATCATCGTGCTGTTCGCCGTGCCTGCTGCCTGGTTTGTCAGCCTGAACGAGTTTCCGGGCCGGGGCTTTTTCGAGTGGGCGCTTATCCTGCCGCTGGCGGCGCCCGGCTATGTCATCGCCTATGCCTGGGCGGACTTTGCCGATGTCGGCGGACCGCTGCAGTCGCTGCTTCGGGACGTGACCGGGCTGTCGGCGCGCGATTACTGGTTTCCGACCGTCTATTCCATTCCGGGCCTCTCTTTTGTCATGGCCTGCGCGCTCTTTCCCTATGCCTATCTGACGGCGCGCGCGGCCTTTGCGAACCTGTCGCTCTGCACCATGGAGGCCGCGCGCAGCCTTGGCGCCTCGCCGCGCAGGATCTTCCTTCAGGTTGCCCTGCCCGCAGCCCGGCCGGCCATCTTTGCGGGGCTTGCACTCGCGCTGATGGAGACAGCGGCCGACTATGGCGCGGCAAGCTATCTTGGCGTCCAGACCCTCAGTGTCGGCATCTTCCGCGCATGGCATAGTTTCAGCGAGCCTGCGGTCGCCGCACGGCTGGCATTTCTGCTCATCCTCATCGCTTTTGGCCTGCAGTTCATCGAGCGGATTTCGCGCGGGCGAGGCAGTATCCAGCAGACCGCCACACGCTGGCGCACACCGCGCCGCCAGAAGCTGGGCTCACTTGCCGGCTGGTCGGTCGCCCTCGGCTGCGCCCTCGTCCTGACGCTGAGCTTCATCATTCCTGTGGCGCGGCTTGTCTGGGTGAGCGCCGAGACCGGCCTTGGCCAGGGGCAGATTGCCCGGCCATTCTTCAACTCCTTGATTCTCGCGCTGGCAGGCGCGGCAGCTGCCTTCATCCTCGCTCTCGCCATTGTCATCGGCGCGCGTCAGAACCGGTTCAGCCAGTATATCGGCCGGTTCACAGCCGGGGCCGGCTATGCCGCACCGGGTATCGTGCTGGCGCTCGGCGCGCTTTTCATCCTGTCCTGGACCGGCATGTCGGTTGCCGGGCCGGCCGCGCTGGTGCCCCTTGAACATCTCCCGCATGGCCGGCATCGGCTGGACGGGTGAGCGCGGCATAAACGGGACCGAA
>NVWP01000047.1 GCA_002733705.1 Henriciella sp.
GTAGCTCAGGCCCAGATAGACGGTCGTGCCGACATATTCCCATTCGGTGCGCTGGCGGTCGTCACCGCCCTGGAATTCGCTGGTCGGCTCATTGTTGATATTCACCGCTTCAACGAAGAGCTTGAGGTCTGTGACCGGCTCGTAGGAGATGCTCGCATCCCAGCGGCCGAATTCGCCCTGGTCGAGATTGACCGACGGATCGTCGAGATTCACGTCCGTGAGGAAGCTGTCATTATAGGCGTAGCTGACCGAGGCATCGATGCCATGGTTCTGGTAGAAGGCGGTGACCGAATAGGTCTTCTCCGCCTGGTTCAGGAGCGGCAGGGTCTGTCCGTCTACTTCGGTCTCACCATCAAGGAAGGTGGCGGACGCGCTGATCCCGATGCCGTTCAGCGTGTCGGGCAGGAAGGGATCGAACTGCGTCTGGGCGATGAGTTCGAGGCCTTTCAGCTCACTGCTGCCTGCGTTCACGGTGGTTGAGACGTTGAGCTCTGTCACGCCCGACGTGTCGACCGCGCCGCCAAGGCCGCGCGCTGCAAGGGCGGCGTTGATGCTCTCGGTGGTCGTGTAGCGCTCGGACAGGCCGACGAGATCATCGGAAATGTCTTTCAGGAAGACGGCCGCCGAAAGAAGCGTCAGGTCATTCGGGTACCATTCGATGCTGGCGTCATAGTTCCAGGAGACGCGGGCTTCGAGGTCGGGATTGCCGATGGAGAGGCCTGCGATGCCGAGTTCTTCGGAATAGGAAGAGCGCGGCGCGATGGCGTCATAGTCCGGCCGCCCGAGGGCGCGGGTGACCGAGCCGCGGACCTTGAGGGCATCCGTGACATTGTAGTTGGCGAGCAGGCCCGGCAGTACGGTGACATAGTCGCCGCCATCACTGATACGCCGGGCTTCGTCATCTTCAAGCAGGTAACCTTCAGAGTCGACATCGGTCGCCTCGACGCGGACGCCGCCGATCAGCTCCAGCGGGCCAAACTGGCGCACGCCCATGACATAGCCGGCAAGCACGGTCTCGGTGATGTCATAGTCGGACGCAAAATCCTGCACGAAGCTGTCGTCATCATTGGCTTCGAAATAGGAGGCATTGGCCGGGTCTGCGAGGAAGGCATCCATCGCATCGACATCCATGAAGAGGTTCGGCGCGCAGCTTTTCTCGAAACAGTTCGTGAAGGCGCCCTTCGTGAGGGCCGGCGACGTCGCGAGTGTCAGGTCGGCGCTGCCGGGGTCAAAGCGGGTCCGCTCATAATCCCAGCTGCGATCGGTCTGCCGGGCCTTGGCGCCTGTCTTGAACCAGGTCACCGCGTCCATGTCCCAGCGAAGGTCAATCTGGCCGGTGAGGCCGTCTTCTTCCATGTCGGAGTCCTGGAAACGGGCGCGGCGGAAGTCGAAAAGGGACGGGTCCTGGCGGTCTGGCGAGCCGGCATCCGGGGTAATATCGACGACGCCGTCGCCGGAGATATCAAAGCTGCCAGGGAAGATGCGGCCCGTGCGCCATTCCCAGTAGGAGTAGGGCTCGTTGATCTCGTTGCGGTTCGCGGTGACTTCGTAATTCAGGGTGAAGTCATTGAAGATGTTCTCGCCGCCGGCCGACACGGTGAAGATTTCCTTCTCGGCATTTTCCAGCCGGATATTTGCCGCGACACGATTCTCGCCAATCGTGCCTGTCGTCGGCGAGTTGAAGACGACGTCCGTGTCGAAGTTCTGCTCGTAACGGTTGCGGTGCTGGAATTCATCCCAGCTCGCATAGAAGGCGCGCGCGAAATATTTCGAATTGTCGTCCGGGCGGAATTCCACAGTGCCGTTGAGGTTCAGCCGTTCCCGGCCGATGACGTAATAGTTGTTCTTGACGTTCTCTGGCGCTGCACCGCCGACCGAACCGGTTACGGGGTCGGCCTCATAGTCCACCCAGTCATCGGCATAGTAACCGGGCGCGATGTACTCGCGGTCAGACCAGGAGCCGCCGACGAGCCAGCCAAACTTGCCATCCATGGTTTTGCCCGAGAGGGTGGCATCTATGCCGTAGGGATCCTCGCCGCCATAGGCGCCGGCTTTCGGCTCGATGTCCTCAAAGCCGTAGCGGGCTGTAAGATAGCCATAGAAATCGTCTGTGCGGTCGAAGGGCGACTTGGTTTCTACGTTCACGGTGCCGCCAATGCCCTGTGCATCCATGTCGGGGGTCGGGGCCTTGATGACCTGGACAGACCCGAGCACGCCGCCAGCGATGATGTCGAGCGGGGCGTTGCGGCCGCCCCCTTCGGTTTCAGGCGAGCCGAGATTGGCGCCATTGATTGTGACATTGTTCAGGGAGGGATTGATGCCGCGGATCTGGACGTAGCGGCCCTCGCCCTTCTCGACCAGCATGCTGACACCGGCCAGACGATTGAGGCTTTCGCCGACATTCTTGTCCGGCAGCTGACCGAGTTCGTCGGAGCCGAGCGCCTCGATGATCTGCAGCGCGTCGCGTTTTTCCTCGATGCCGCGCTGGCGCGAGAGAAGCGAGCCTTCCACGGTTATGGTGTCGAGCTTGTATTCCTCATCCGTATCGGTCGATGCAGCCTGGCCCATGGCGACGCCGGCAAGCGCGAACGAGCTTGTCAGCAAAAGTGCGTGTCTGAACATTGTTAACCCCTCAGTCAGATTTGACGGGGGCCTGATAGGGGACTTTCTGCGTCGCGCTTGTGACGCTTTTCTGAACTATTTGTTGCAGGGCAGCCCGTCGAAAACCTGTGGTTTTCAGGCGCCGCTGATTTGCCGCCTTGTGTTGCAGACCGGCATCAGGAGAAGGCTGGCGTGTCCTCTTCTGACATGGCGCCAGTGGCCGGGTCTGGGGTGTCGCGCATCTTGCGGCCAAAACGGCCTTTGATCCAGCCGGCGCGCTCTTCCATCTTGCGAAGTTCGCCATCCAGCTTGGCCATGGTACGCGACAGGTCGCTGCTGTCTTCCTTGCGCCAGGCTATTTCTGCCTGTGCAAGGGCCCAGGCGATGGCGCTCTTGCGCACAGGCTTGGGAAAATCACCGGCGCTATCAAGCCCGGCGCAGGCGAGGGCCCAGTTCGCGGTTTCGTGACGCGCGGCAATCAGGTTGAGGATACGGACAGGCTGGGTCTGACGCCACTCCTGTAGCGAGAGGAGGGCCTCGCGGTGTTGTTCCATCCTGTCGAAGCGCATCATGATGACGTCGAAGAGGCGCGTGCGGGGCGCTTCGTCCTCGCTGGTGGACCCTTCGCTCATTGCGCGGTCCAGCCAGGGTTCGACGGCGTCGGAAATTTTTGCCTTGTCCGCGACACCGTGGAAATCCTCAAGCGAAAGGCTGGCCCGCTCTGCTATGGCGCTGAGGGTGAGGTCACGCCAGTCAATGGTCTTGGTAAGATGGAGGGCCGCCTCGACGCCCTTGTCGAGAATCTCTCTGCGCGCATCGCTCATGGTTCAGTCTCCTGAAAGTTCGCGGTCGCGCTTGATCGCTTCAGCAACCGCCTCCTTCATGAGAGATGGCATGGCGCCGTCGCGCATCAAGACGTCGAGCGCCGCCTTGGTCACACCGCCCGGAGACGTGACGTTCTCGCGCAGGGTGGAGGGGGGCTCGTCGCTGTCCATCATGAGGGCACCAGCACCCTGTACGGTTTTCTGCGCCAGCCGGAGGGCAAGATCGCGGTCGAGACCATGGGCTTCACCTGCAGCGGCCATGACTTCGGCAAGCAGGAAAGCATAGGCTGGGCCGCAGCCAGACAGGGCCGTGGCGGCCGAAATCTTGTCTTCGGGGATCGGGCCTTCGACGGCGCCGAGCGGGGTGAGGAGATCCCGCAGATGGGCTGCATCCTCATCGGATGCACTGCTGGGCAGGCAGAGAAGCGTCATGCCTTCGCCGACAAGGCCGGGTGTATTCGGCATGGCCCGGGCGACCCGCCCCGTTCCAAGCCTTTCGGCCAGGCTGTCGAGCGTGATACCCGCCATGATCGAGAGGACGAGCGTGTCCTTGCCCACAAAGGCGCGCAGGTCATCCAGTATCTTCGGGAAGATCTGGGGTTTGACCGCGACCACCAGCGTATTGGCAGGTGCGGGCGCCGGATTGAGGTGTATCTTTCCAGCCTCCGCCCACCCCTTCAGCAGGTCGGACGGTGCCGGGTCATGGATTGAGATCGCGCCTTCATAGCCGGACTTGATCCAGCCGCCAGCGAGCGCTGATCCCATACGGCCGCCGCCAACGAGGGTGAGGCCGGACTCAGGCCTCGCCATCGGTTTCGAACATGGCTGCGTCGATGGCTTCTTCCGGTGTCTTGCCGGCCCAGATGACGAAGTTGAAGGCCGGAACGAACATGTTCACGGCATCGGTTGCCGCCGCGATCACGGCGCGGATTTCGCCTTCTTCCGGCTCGACCCGGTCCAGCATGGGCAGGGTGTGGCGGAAGAGAAGGACATTGTCCTCAACCCAATAGTCGAAGTGGCCGAGCCACAGGCGCTCATTTGCCATCAGCACAAGTCTGGCGATGGCGTTCGTCCGCGCGGCCGTCGGTTTCAGGTCGAGCGTAATGGTGAAATGGAGGGCAGGGGGTTCGCGCCGAGAAGCAATCAGGGCGCCCATCTCACCCCAGCGTGTCTGGGCGATGCACTGGACGGCGTAGTCGTCGTCGCGCTGGTGTTCCCAGCCTGCATGTTCGAGACACGCTTCGACCATGTCGAGCGGATCGGCATTGAAGTCCCGGGATTGTTCGAGATTGAGGCTCATCGGCGATTTCCTCCGAATCAGCGTGGCAAATCGCCACTGGCCGGAACGGTAACACGGGGACCAGCCCCTGCAACCTAGCTTCCCCTCTCACTTGTGGAAGCCCGGCACAGCTTCCCCTCGCATGCGGGGGTGAGGGTTTCAAATGGTCAGAACAGTTGCAGCACAGCGCGGCTGGTGCGAAGGCAGGGTGCGCGTGGGCGCACTCAGCGTTGCTGCGCACCAGGGCGGGTGCTAGACCATTGAAATGTCGGGACTGAACTGGATCAGAAAGGTCGGCGCTGCCCTTGGTCTGTCAGCCGCCTTGCTGACCGGGTGCAGCCAGCCGCATCGCGGCGATGTCATGCTCGCCGTCGCCACCAATTTTCTCGCCACAGCCGAAGCGCTCGAAGTGGAATTCGAGGCAGAGACCGGACTGGAGCTCGTCATTTCTTCTGGATCGACCGGCCAGCTCTATGCCCAGATCGACAATGGCGCACCTTATGACATCTTCCTTGCCGCCGACCGGGAGCGTCCGCGCCGTCTGGTCGAAAGCGGCCGGGCCATGTCAGGCACCCAGTTCACTTATGCGGTGGGCCAGCTTGTCCTGTGGATGCCCGATGGCGATGCGGCGTCTTTCGATGGGGAGGTGGTTCTGGGGCAGGCGGACTTTCGCGCGCTTGCGATGGCCAATCCGGATCTGGCGCCCTATGGCGCCGCTGCGCGTCAGGTTCTGACTGGTCTGGGGCTGGAAGAGGCGCTGGCCGGCAAACTGGTCTATGGGCAGAATGTGGGGCAGGCATTCGCGCTTGTGGCAAGTGGAAATGCGGAGCTTGGCTTCGTGGCGGCCTCCCAGCTGGCCCAGGGAGAGCGGGCGGAAACGGGCGCCATCTGGCGGGTGCCGGGGGAGCTGCATGAGCCGATCCGGCAGGACCTTGTCCTCATGCGCCACGCCGCAGCCAATCAGGGCGCGCTGCAGTTCATCAACTTCCTGCGCAGTGAAAAGTCGCAGGCGATCATCCGTAGCTATGGGTATGCGGATATAGGTCCCGATGCCTGATCTCGGGCCCGTCATTCTGAGCCTGCAGCTTGCGGGTGTCACGACGGTGATCCTTTTGATGATCGGCCTGCCGCTCGCCCTGTGGCTTGCCTATACAGACTCCCGCTTCAAACCCGTCATCGAAGCGGTGACGGCGCTTCCGCTTGTCCTGCCGCCAACAGTGATCGGTTTCTATCTCCTTCTTCTCATGAACCCGGACGCGCCCCTCGGGGGCATCTGGGGCAGCCTGACGGGCGGTACGCTGAGCTTTTCCTTTGCGGGTCTGGTGATCGGCTCCATCGTCTATTCGCTGCCTTTCATGGTTCAGCCGCTTCAATCGGCCTTCGAGGCGGTCGGGCGGGGCCCGCTGGAAGCGGCGGCAACGCTTCGTGCCTCGCCGCTCGATGCGATACTGCATGTGCTCCTGCCCCAGTCCGCGCGCGGGCTGCTGACAGCCTGCGTCCTGACTTTTGCCCATACAATCGGGGAGTTTGGCGTGGTCCTGATGGTGGGCGGTAATATCCCGGACCGCACGCGTGTGATCTCGATCGCGATCTATGAACACGTGGAGTCGATTGAGTATGCCGAAGCGCATGTGCTCTCGGCCGGCCTGCTCGCCTTCGCCTTCGTGACGCTTGTCGGGGTCTATGCCCTCAACAGGAGCTACCGTCTCCGTGTCAGCTGACCTGCTTCATCTCGACTTCAAGCTGCGCCGCCCCGGTTTTAAGCTGGAGGTCGACAAAACGCTGCTGCTTGATGGTGTGACCGCGGTATTCGGGCCGAGCGGCAGCGGCAAGACAACCCTGCTGCGCGCCATTGCGGGGCTGGAGCTGCCAGATGAGGGGTGTATCCGGTTTGGGGATGCTGTCTGGTTCGATAGCGCGGCAGGGAATGTGCTTTCCGCCCATCGGCGCAATGTTGCCTATGTCTTTCAGGATGTCCGCCTGTTCAGCCATCTCGATGTGCGGGGGAATCTGGATTTTGCCGCCCGCCGGGCTGCCAGGGCGGGTCGCAGCCCGGATTTCGAGACGGCTGTTGAGGCTTCCGGCATAGGGTCTTTGCTTGAGCGGCCCGCGGCATCGCTTTCTGGTGGGGAAAGCCGCCGGGTCGCCCTGACGCGGGCAATCCTTTCCTGTCCGGACCTTCTGCTGCTGGATGAGCCGCTGACTGGCCTCGACCGGGCGGCACGCCGGGCCATTCTGCCCTATCTGCGTGAGCTGCCCGAGCGGTCACGCTGTCCGGTGCTGTATGTCAGTCATGATCTGGAGGAAGTTGCCGCTCTCGCCTCGCAAATCGTCGTGATCGATAGTGGGCAGGTGTCCGCGAGTGGGCCGGTCGCAGAGGTCTCCCGAACCCTCGATCTCGGGCCGCTGTCGGATGCGGCGGGCCCGGCCTCTCTGGTCGAGGCCAGGATCCAGTCTGTGGAGGAGGGTGGCGGCCTGATGCGGCTCACGATTGGCGATGTGCCGGTCTATCTGCCCGCAGCCAGAGACGCGAGGTCAGGCGAAACGGTGCGCCTGTTCATCGATGCGCGTGATGTCGCTATTGCGCTTCGCCCGCCGGGGCCGGTTTCGATCCGCAATGTGCTTCCCGCTCACGTCCATCGTATCGTCTCGAAGGATATAAGCGCCGAAGTCCTCATCGATCTTGAGGTTGGCGGAGCCATCATACGCGCCCAGATCACGCGGGCCGCGCTTGAAGACCTGTCGCTGGAAACGGGACAGGCGGTGCATGCCCTTATGAAGAGCATGCGGCTTGCCGGGGATTTCCGCTGATCAGCCGGATGTCTTTTCCAGAGCCTCGACACGCTTTTCGAGCGCTTCGACCTTTTCCAGCGCGCTGATGGCGATGGCGCGCAGCGCTTCAACCTCGTCGCGTTCGACAAGGTCCATGTCTGCCACGAATTCGCGGACCCGCGACTGCATGGCGGTACGCGCTTCCTCGCCAGCCGAGCGGGCCGCGCCCATCGCGCCTGTCATGAAGCCTGCAAGCTCATCGAGTAGTGGATTTGTATTGGCCATGCGGTTACTCCTTGCCGCGACTATGGGGAGAGACTAGCCGGTATCGGTCTACAGATAGACGACGGCGAGCCACGGGAAAAGGCAGGCGATGCACGCACTCTATACAGCAGCCCTCAGTTTTCCGGAGTTCGATCCGGCGCTGGTCGAGATTGGCGGCTTTCCGATCCGCTGGTATGCGCTGGCCTATATCGCGGGTCTCATTCTGGGCTGGCGCTATGCGGTCATGCTGGTCAAGCGCGAACGCCTCTGGGGTGGGACAAGCCCGGCGACGCCCGACGATATCGACGATATCCTGTTCTATGTGACGCTGGGCGTGATCCTTGGCGGGCGGATTGGCTATATCTTTTTCTATCAGCTGCCCTTCCAGTTCGAGACCGTCCAACGCGACCCGTGGAGCCTGCTGCGCATCTGGGAAGGGGGCATGTCCTTCCATGGCGGCCTTCTAGGGGTCGCCATCGCCATCCTGGTTTCGGCAAAGATGCGGGGACTGAAACTCTTTCCGCTGGCCGATATCGCGGGCGTGGTGGCGCCCATCGGCATATTCTTCGGCCGTTGCGCGAATTTCATCAATGCAGAGCTTTATGGCCGCCATACGGATGCACCGATCGGCATGATCTTTCCCGAGGCCAATACGGGCGGCACACCTTCGGCCTATGACTGGGCGGCCAATGAATGGGTGTATTGCCGCGACCAGAACCCGGCCTACCGGCTGTGCCAGCCGGAAATGCCGCGCCATCCGAGCCAGCTTTACGAAGCCTTCCTTGAGGGGCTCCTGCCATTCCTTGTGATCTCCATTCTGGTCTGGAGGTTCGGCCTGTTGAAACGCCGCGGTCTGGCGGCCGGCATCTTCCTGCTCTTCTATGCGGCGGGCCGTACAATTTCAGAACAGTTCCGGGAGCCTGACAGCTTTACCATGGGCGTGCTGCCGGACTGGGTCACGATGGGCCAGCTTCTTTCCCTGCCGATGTGGATCGGCGGTGTCCTGCTGGTCTGGTACGGGCTTAGCCGGCCGCCTGCCGGCGCCGAGAGGGTATGAGCGGGCTGAAGTCCAAGCTGCTGAGACTGATCGAGGCGGGCGGGCCACTGCCCGTCTCTGCCTATATGAATACCTGCCTGCATGACCCGCAGTTCGGCTATTATGCCACCCGCCCCGGCATTGGACGCGATTTCATCACGGCCCCTGAGATCAGTCAGGTTTTTGGCGAATTGCTTGGCCTCTGGAGCCTTCATGAGTGGCAGATCCTGGGCGCGCCAGACCCTTTCTCCCTGATTGAGGTGGGCGCCGGACGCGGCACCATGATGGACGATATGATGCGCGCCATCGGTCAGGCGGGCGGCGGGCAGCGGTTTCAGCTCGCGATCAATGAGGCCAGCCCGGTCTATGCCGCCGCTCAGGAGGCGCGCCTTTCACAGTTTCACCCCGATTTTCTGGGGGCATTCAAATCGCTTGGCGAGCAGCCTTTCCTGCTGCTGGCCAATGAATGGCTCGATTGCCTGCCAGCGCGCCAGTTTGTGCAGGCTGGTGATGGCTGGCGCGAGCGGGTCGTCGGTCCAGGCGATGCGGACAACCTTGCCTTCGGCCTTGCGAGCGACAAGGCCGGTGAGCTGTCCGTAAAGCCTGCAGCAGATCAGGCGAATGTCGAAGTTCAGCCCGCCCTGGACACGCTGTGTGAAACCCTCTCGGACGCACTGAAATCGGTGAGGGGCCGCGCTCTCTTCATCGATTACGGGACAAGCGAGCGCGCGCCCGGGGACACGCTGCGGGCTTTCAGGGACGGCCGCCAGGTGGATCCGCTAGCCATGCCGGGCGAGAGCGACCTTACCGTGGATGTCGACTTCGGGCGGCTGGCGAGACTGGCGCGCGCCCGCGGGCTGGATGTCGCCGGTCCCATCGAGCAGGGCCCCTTCCTGATGGGGCTGGGCGCAGAAGCGCGCATGCAGGCGCTTATCAAGGCCAATCCCGCTCAGGATCAGGCGATCTATGAGGGTGTGCGCCGTCTGGTCGATCCGGCAGAGCTCGGCCGCCGGTTCAAGGTCATCTGCCTCAGTGCGCCGGGCCTGCCGACGCCAGCCGGGTTCTAGCGGCCCTCAGAGCGGCAGGCGCAGGCGTACACGCAGGCCCCCGAGCGGGCTGTCTTCCAGCCTTATGTCACCGCCATGCTGTCGCGCCGTGTCGCGCGCGATGGAGAGGCCAAGCCCGGTGCCCGGTACGTTCTGGTTCCGGGAGGCATCGAGCCGGTGGAAAGGCTTGAAGGCATCGGCGCGCTGGTCTTCGGGGATGCCGGGACCGTCATCATCGACAATAAGCTCGACAAGGTGAGGCCCCTGCATGACCTCCACTTCCACCTCGTCTGCAAAGCCCTGGGCATTCGAGATGATGTTGGAGACAGCCCGCCGGATCAGCCCCTGACGGCCGGAGAGCGTGACAGGGTCACTCTGGCGGATTCTGGCACGTCCACCCAGCGAGGCGACGGTTTCGCTGACAAGGGTGTCAAAGCGAAACTCCGAAGGCGCCTCGCCGGCCTTTCCGCTGGCGAAAGCGAGATATTCGTCCAGCATGGCCGACATCTCCTGGATGTCCTGCCGGGCCTCTTCGAGTTCCGGAGAGTCATCCATCATGGCGAGCTGGAGCTTCAGCCGGGTGAGCGGCGTTCGCAGGTCGTGGCTGATGCCGGCGAGCATCGTGGTGCGCTCCTCGGCGAAGGCGGTCAGGCGCGTGCGCATATTTATGACCGCGCGGGCCGCATCGCGGATTTCTGTCGCGCCTGAGGGGCGGTAGTCGCCGCCATCGCCGCCCCGGCCATAGGCTTTCGCCGCTTCGGTGAGACGGAGGATCGAGCGGACCTGATTGCGCAGGAAGCCAAGTGCAAGCGCAATGAGAATGCCGCTCGCCCCGATCACCCAGACGATAAAGATATGGCCGGTGGTCGAGAAGGTCCGGTCGCGCTCGGCGATAAAGCGGATAACGTCATTGCCGTCCTGGACAAGGATCTCAACCGTCTCGCCATAGCCGGAAATATCGAACCAGAACGGCTCCTCCAGGGCGACATCGAGCTCGCGGGAAAGGATTTCATCGAGCGCGGTGAAAAAAAGCTGCTTTTGTTCCGTCGGCAGGCTCACACCTTCCAGCACGGTCACATCCAGCTGCATCTCCTGGCGCGCATCTTCGCGCAGCATGTCGAACTGGTCCGGATAGCGGTCGCGAAGCCCGACCATGAAACTGATCTCGCTTGCCATGGTCTGGCTGAGCTTGCGTGAGGTGTGGCGCCAGTGGCTGTCATAGAAAATATAGGTCACCGCCGTCAGAAGCAGGATCACGGGGAGGATCACCATCAGCACCGAACGCGGATAGAGGCCGCGTGGGGTAATGTCGCGAAGACGCAGATGAAAGAGGCGTTTCATTCGCCTCTAGCCTTAGCCGGGGCGGAGGGTTTGGCAAAGCGCGCAGATGAGGGTTGCTGGACCTGTCAGTCCGGCATCAGACGGTAGCCGACGCCGCGCACCGTCTGGATATGAACAGGCTGTTTCGGGTCTGGCTCGATCTTGCGGCGAAGCCGGGTGACCTGCACGTCGATGGAGCGTTCGGTACTGTTGGGCGACCTTGAGGCAAGCTCCTCCCGGCTGACGGGTTCGCCCGCGCGGCTGGCAAGCATGGAGAGAAGCTGAAGCTCCGCCTCGGTCAGCCTGACGCGCTGGTCGCCGGAGGTGAGCTCGCCCCGTTTGGCGTTGAAGACGAGGCCCGACATCTCGATTTCTTCCGGCGGTGGCTCGACATGCGTGCGGCGAAGGATCGCACCGAGACGAAGGAGCAGCTCCTCCGGCTCAAAAGGTTTGGCAAGATAATCGTCCGCGCCGGCCTTGAGCCCTTCGATCCTGTCGCTGGTCTCACCGCGCGCCGTCAGCAGCAGGACGGGGGTGTCCTTTCCCGTCCTGCGCAGGTCCGACAGAAGATCGATGCCCGATTCGCCCGGCATCATGATGTCCAGAATGCCGAGGTCGAAGTCGAATGTCGTCATCAGTTTCCGTGCGCTGGCCGCGTCCGATGCCGCCGTGACGCGATAACCGCTGCGGGTCAGATATTTCTTCAGCAGCGTGCGGATGCGGTCATCATCATCAACCACGAGTATATGCTGGGCCTCGGTCATTTCGTCAGGGCCTCCAGGACAGCGCGCGTCCCCGAAACGGCGTTGGCGCCTGCATCCCGGTAGGCTTCGCGCAGGGCTGAGCGCAGCTGCTCGACCAGCGGGCGCAGCAGCGCTTCGCCTTCTGGTGAAACTGTCAGGCGGCGCCGGCGCGCATCGCGGCCGCCCTGGCGCTTCACGATGAGGGATTCCTTGTCGAGCTCTCCAAGAAGGCGCGCGAGGGTCGGGGTCGTCGCCCCCGTCAGGTCTCGCAATTCGCTGACCGTAAGGTCGGGTTCGAACCGGATGGTCATGAGCAGCCTAAGGCTGGTGGCGCTAAGCCCGGTCGGCTTCTGGGCCTTGCGCGTAATGGTCGCGATGATGCGCTCACTGGCCAGCAGGAGCGCAATACCATTGTCGAGCTCTTCCTCCCTGAGAAAGAGTCGCGGGTCGACCCGCCCCGTTTCGCCCGGCTTCTGGTTGACTTCGGATGCCACAATCTGAGAATGGAACGGTTTTCCGGTAAGAGTTCAAGCAAGGACGAGAAATAATGGCCGACGCATCCACACCGTATCATGATCGAGATGGATACATCTGGATGGATGGCAAGTTCGTACCTTGGCGTGAAACCACGATTCACGTCCTGACGCACGGCCTTCATTATGCGTCCTCTGTCTTTGAGGGCGAGCGCGCCTATGGCGGGCATATCTTCGAATCGCGCAAGCATTCTGAACGTCTTGCCCGCTCTGCCCGCATTCTCGGTTTCGAGCTGCCCTACACGGTCGATGAGATCGAGAAGGCCAAGCAGGAAACGCTGGCGAAATCGGGTCTCGAGAATGCCTATGTGCGCGCCTTCGCCTGGCGCGGGTCGGAAATGATGGGTGTCTCGGCGCAGAACAACAAGATCCATGTCGCCATCGCCGTCTGGCACTGGGGCGACTATTTTGCCGACAAGATGAAGGGCATCGCGATGACGCATGCCCAGTGGCGCCGCCCCGATCCGGCCACCGCCCCTTGCGAGGCGAAGGCTGCGGGCCTCTACATGATCTGCACGCTGTCCAAGCATGCGGCAGAAAAGGATGGCTTTGCCGATGCTCTGATGCTGGACTGGCGCGGTCATGTGGCCGAGGCGACCGGCGCCAACATCTTCTTCCTGCGCGACGGCGCCCTGCATACGCCGACCCCGGACTGCTTCCTGAACGGGATCACCCGGCAGACGGCGATCAAGCTCGCCAAGGCGCGCCAGATCGAGATTGTCGAGCGCACCATCATGCCTGAGGAGCTTTCGACGTTCTCCGAATGCTTCATCACGGGCACGGCGGCAGAAATCACGCCCGTCCGCTCCATTGGTGAGGCGTCCTACACGCCGGGGAATGTGACCGAAGCGCTCGTGACCGACTATTCGGACCTGGTGCATGGCAAGATCACGATGCCGGCCTAGCTAGCTATCGGCTTCCAGACGCACCAGGACGGCGCTTGCATCGTCCTCTGACTTGACGCGCGGCGCGGCCCTGCAATCGGGGTCGGCCGCCTCAAGGGCGCGAAGCTCCTCGTAAAGCGGCTCCAGCCCGCCGCTCATGGCCGCATCGAGAAGCGTTTCCGGCGTATAGGCGTGGAAATGGTCGATGAGGCGGGCGAACCCGTCCGTCATCATGATCATGATAGCCGGGCTGCGCAGGCAGAGCGTCTGCTCATTCAAGTGGCTAGCCGCTTCGGGCATGATGGAAAAAATCCAGTAGCCATCCGGCCGGTTCATTCTGGCGCGCCGCTCACGTAGATAACTGCGCAGTGCCTCGCGGGCGCTTTCACTTGTATCGCCGCGAAAGGCCTCGAAATCTTGCAGCGCCGCCGCATCCGACCCACCATCGGCGAGATCGCCGACAATGTGCAGCAGGCCGCTCGATTCGCGGACAATGGCGGTGCAATCGCCCAGACCTGAGAACCGAAGGTGCAGGCGGTGGCCGCTCTGCTCCCAGCCGCAATAGAGCGCGGCGGCGGAGGGAATGGCATAGTCGGGGACCGACAGGCGCGCGGTTTCGACGAGATAGTCGTCGCGTACGCGCCCTATGATCCGGCGCATGGCAACCCGCAGCGGTTCAGTCGTCTGCGGCAGCTGCGCGAACAGTTCATCCAGCCGTGCCGCGAGCCAGGCCGCATCGCTGCCCGCGCCGCTGATATAGTTTGTCTCGCCCACGCCCGTGGCGCCATCGATGACCCATGCATGCCCGCTTGAGGTCCCCGCGGCCCCATTTGCGCGGTCGTCGTTCGGCGTGCGGCCGCCGGGCCGGGACAGCGACTGAACATGAGGGAGCGCGGGCATGATTCGTCTATGATGCGAGTCCTCAACAGATTTGCGTCTATGGCGTGACGTTTTTCTGTCATCTCGCCGGTTGTCTTCGAAAGGGCCCGCATCTGTGATAAGGTGTAGAAAAATCGAAGGAGGTTCACCATCGCCGGGAAACTGAATTCCAGCCGCTCGACCCAGACGCTCAAACGCCTGAAAAGGCTGAAAGCGGTTTATGGGGCGCCGCAAAATCTGCGCCGCAAGCTTGGCCTCAAGCGCCGCTCCCTCACCCCCAGCCAGAAGCTGATCCGCATGTTCAGCCGTTAGGCGAGAGGGTCAGACAGAAAAAAGCCGCCCCGGTTTTCCGGAGCGGCTTTTCTTTTTGCTTGCGCAGGGTGTTTATTTATCCGGCTGCGGCGTGGTGCGCAGATAAGGCTTGATCGTCTTGTAGCCCTTCGGAAACATCTTGTCGGCGTCCTCATCGGAGACGCTCGGCACGATGATGACATCCTCACCGACCTGCCAGTTCACAGGTGTCGCCACCTTGTAGCCATCGGTCAGTTGCAGGCTGTCGATCAGGCGCAGGATCTCATCGAAATTGCGCCCGGCGCTCGGCGGATAGATGATCGAGGCGCGGATCTTCTTGTTCGGGTCGATCACATAGACGGCCCGCACAGTCACTTTCGCATCGGCATTGGGATGGATCATGTTGTAGAGGGTCGCGACCTTGCGGTCAGGGTCGGCGATCAGCGGAAATTCCACCTTGGCGCCCTGTGTTTCCTCGACATCCTTGATCCAGTTCTTGTGGTCCTCAAGGCTGTCGGCAGAAATCACGATCGCCTTGGCGCCGCGCTCGGCCAGCTTGTCCTTGAGTTTCGCCGTGTAGCCGATCTCTGTGGTGCAGACGGGGGTGAAGTCTGCAGGGTGGGAGAGAAAGACAACCCAGTCATCGCCGATCCAGTCGTGAAAGCTGATCTTGCCTTCAGTTGTTTCGGCCTCGAAATCCGGTGCGGTATCACCTAGCAGAAGGCTCATGGCATTCTCCGTTGATTGCTATATCTTCGCGAACTCACATTGGCTCTGGCGGGCGAGAGGACAAGTTTCGGGTGCTGATTTCGGTCTTTAATTTTACTAAGGCTGCCGGGGCCGGCCAGCTCGCATGAGACGTCTGATCCTTCTGCGGCACGCCAAGACGGAAATCTGGCATGAGGGCCTGTCGGACCGCGACCGCAAACTCGTCGAGCGCGGCCATCAGGATGCAGAGACCGTAGCTGCTCAACTTGATGCCATTGGATGGGCGCCGGATCATGCACTGGTCTCGACCGCGCGGCGCACCCGTGAAACCTGGCGCCATGTCCATGAGGTGTTTCCAGCGTGCGATGTAAAGCTGTCTGACAGTCTCTATCTCGCCAGTGTTCCCACCCTCACAGACCTTGTCGCACAAGCGGCGAACGCGTGTTCAACCCTCATCGTGATCGGCCACAATCCTGGCCTTCATGACCTCGCCGTTGCGATCATGCGAAAGTCAGGCGCGAGTGATCCAAGAGTGGCCCGCAAGCTTGAAGAGAAGCTGCCCACGGGTACGGCTGTTCTGTTTGAGTCCGATGAGGACGAGACCTTCATTCCGGTGCATTTCCGCATGACAGGCTGGGTAAGGCGCAAGGCGCTCCTCTCCTGAACGCGAAAACCGCCCTGCCGGGCGGGGCAGGGCGGTTCGTTTCAGGGCTCCCAGGCGGGTCTGGGGTGCGACGAGAGTGCCCCGCCGGGAACGCCTGATCCTTACCAGGTGCGACCGATACGCCGGTTGATGCGGCGGCGGCGCTGGACCAGAAGCGTTGGCTTCCAGTGGCCGGTATTGTCGTTGGCCGCCTTGCCGGACACGTGTCCGGTGGCGCTCTCGATGGCTGGCATGGCAGCGGTCATCGAGGTCTGGTCCAGACGGGGTTGGTGGGTCTGGGAGGCGAGCGGTTGCATCTGATATTACTCCTTCGTTGCAAGTTCCGGTCTTGAAGTGCCGGTTGGCTGGTTATCTGCCGGGGCTGGTTTGTCTCTGTGCCGCCGACGAGATTGATCTAGCAACGAAATTATTGTTTTTCAATATGTGATTATCGAAAAACAATGCACAATTTCTACAAACCTATATAAATCAGGGTCTTAAATATCATCGTTTTTCGATAAAATTTGAAGAGAAGCTAAGAGCGCCCCTTCTGACGGCAGGCTCTTGAGCAATAGACGACCTCCTCCCAGACCGATTCCCACTTCTTGCGCCATGAGAACGGCCGCTGGCAGACCGGACACATCTTCTGCGGCAGGTCGCGTTTGCGTACCGTTTTGTTTGAGGAGCGTTTCGCGTGGACCATGATGCTTGCCTTCCTGACAGCGAAACTAGCTCTGTATCTGAACAGGAGAAGCAGGAATGAAGATTGCGATCATCGGCGCAGGGGTGGCCGGCCTCAGCGCGGCGCAGGAGCTGAAGCAGGCCGGCCATCAGGTCCGGTTGTTTGACAAGGGCAGGGGCGCAGGCGGGCGGCTTTCTACCCGCCGGGCGCAGACCCCGGTGGGGGAGCTGCGCTTCGATCATGGGGCCCAGTTCTTCACCGCCCGCGATGACGGGTTTCGTGCGCTTATCCAGGATTTTGAGGTGCAGGGTTACGTGGCGAGCTGGACACCTCGGCGTGCACGGCTTTCAAAGCAGGCGGGGGACTGGCGCGCGGATACGATTGAGGCCGATCCCGCGGACCAGTGGTATGTAGGCAGCCCGGCCATGAACGCCCTGGTCAAGGCGATGGCTGAAGGCCATGAGATTGGCTGGAATATGCGTGCCACGCAGCTGGAGCGGCGCCCCGGGGGCAATTACATCCAGTTTGAAGGCGGTGACCTCGCGGGCCCATTCGACGCCGTGATTCTCGCGGTCCCTGCCGAGCAGGCTGGAACGCTTCTGGCGGTGCACAGCCCGGCGCTTGCGAAAGAGGCTAGCGAGGTTGTGACTGCGCCGTGCTTGGCTGCGATGCTGGCTTTCGAGCAACGGGTGAGCCTCGGCTGGGACGTCGCAGAGATCGAGGGGGCGCCCATCTCGCTGGCTGTGCGAAATTCCTCAAAACCGGGCCGGGATAAGGGGGAGACGTTTGTCCTTCATGCCTCGCCGGCCTGGACGCGCGCAAATCTCGATATGGACAACGAAGATGTCGCCGCGACGCTTGCAGGACTGTTCGGTGAGATGACGGGCGCGCCGCAACCCGTTTTCGCTTCAGCACATCGCTGGCTCTATGCCAGGACCGAGACAGCGGCAGGCTCGCCCTTTGGCTGGGATGACCAGAGCCGGATCGGCGTCATAGGCGACTGGCGTATCGCCCCGCGCGTCGAGGCGGCCTGGCAGAGTGGCCACGCCCTGGCGGTCTTTCTTGGCGATTGAGCGGTAACAACCTTTAATTAGGCCCGGGACTTGCTTGGCAGCGCGCATGGGCGCTGTTCATTCGCATAAAAATGTCATCCGGCTGGACGCGGCAGCGTTTAACGCGCCGCCGCGCGCGCCTTTGCTGCTGCAGGCGCTCTCAAGGTCCGAGGCGCTGCCGCCTAATCTCAGCGCAAAGGATCGGCTGAGCCGCGGGCAGTGGGAAGTGCTGGGGGGTCTGATTGCGGCAGCAGCCATCGCATTCGTCCTGGCGCCCGCCATACTCGGTATTCTCGCCATCATCGTTTTCTGGCTATTTTTCTCGCTGACCGTCATCTGGCGCCTCACGCTTACCATTGTGGGTATCCTTAAGCGTGTCCTGTTTGCCCGCGCCACCAAGGCTGCGGCCATAAAGGAACGCGATCTGCCGGTCTATTCGGTCCTCATTGCCCTTCGCCATGAGCAGAACATGATGGCACAGCTGGCCGCGAATGTGTCCGCGATCGACTGGCCGGCCGATAAGCTCGATATCCTGCTCCTGATTGAGGACGACGATACCGCTACGTATGAAGCCGCGCTGGCGGCTGATTTTCCGCCAGGCACACAGTGTATTCTCGTCCCCGAGGGCGAGCCGCTCACCAAGCCGCGCGCCCTCAATTACGGGCTGGCTGTTGCGCGGGGAGAATATGTGACCGTGCTCGATGCAGAGGACCGGCCGGACCCCGCCCAGTTTCGTGAGGCCTATGTCAAATTCCTGGAAGGCGGCGAGGGCGTGAAATGTGTCCAGGCGCCGCTCGTTGCCATGAATGGCGCGAGCGGCTGGCTACCGGCACAGTGGGCGCTTGAATATGCGGTCCAGTTTTCCCTTCATGTGCCAGCTCTGGCCAGTCTTCGTCTGCCCGTGATGCTGGGTGGTACCAGCAATCATTTCAGGCGCGCAGACCTTATTGCCTTTGGCGGCTGGGACGCATGGAATGTGACAGAGGATGCTGACCTCGGCATCCGGATCGCGCGCCTCGGCGGGCGGACCGAGACCATCAACGCCCCGACGCTTGAAAGCGCGCCTGAAACGCTGTCGATCTGGATCAATCAGCGAAGCCGCTGGATCAAGGGGTTCGCCCAGACCTGGCTGGTCTGTATGCGCGCGCCGGTCAGCCTGTTTTTCGAATTGGGGCCGCTGCGCTGGCTCAGCCTGCAGCTGACGCTCGGCGGCGCCATTCTCAGTGCATGCCTCTATGGACCCATGGTATTGATGATCATTCTCGGCACGCTTTTTCCTCAGATTTTCGATTATACGCCGGTGGACCTTGGACTTTTCGTAGCCGGATGGACCGGCTGCATAGTGGCCGACTGCCTCGCCCCTGCGGGGTGGAGCGTGTCGCGGATCATTGCGGTTGCGACCCGGCCCTTCTATTGGCTGCTCCTGACAGCAGCGGCAGCCAAGGCGGTGGTGGGGCTTGCGCTCAGGCCTTCCTACTGGGCCAAGACGCCCCATATGCCCTCAGCGTAACAAGGCAGGTTCGATGCCCGAGTGGATTCTCCCGACTGTTCTGATCGCCATATTTGTGGCGGTTATGGTGTACGCCAATGCGCGCCTCGGCAAGCCGCGCCGGGACGGTCGGCCGAACAAGCTGCCCTGGGGCATGATCATGGTACTCTGCGTGCTGGGGATATTCCTGATGATCGTGCATCTCATGAATATTGCCGGTTTTCAGACAGGCCCGGAGCACAGTCTTCTCGGCCGGTTCTGAGACTTGGCGGGAGCACTTGCGCAAAGCGGTCTGGGTCTCTGTACCCTCATTCGTCGCTAAAACCTGCGTCACTTGTGCCCTGTCGCAGCGTCGGGTCGTGACGGCGCCCTGCCAAACGGCTAATGTGACTGTCAGAAACGATAGCACCGCTTGAGGGAGCCTACAGACATGCCATTTGACGCGCCATCCGATAACGAAGCCTTCCGCGAGAAAATCCGCGGCTGGCTCGAAGAGAACTGTCCGGAGTCCATGCGCACGCCGATGCCGGAAAGCGAAGTCGTCTGGGGCGGACGCCGCGAGAAGTTCAAGAACCCGGATTCCAAGGTCTGGCTTGAGCGGATGGGCGAGCAGGGCTTCACTGCCCCGACCTGGCCCAAGGAATATGGCGGGGCCGGCCTCAACCGCGACCAGGCCAAGATCCTCGAGCAGGAAATGGCCCGCATCAATGCGCGCACCCCGCTTTTCTCCTTCGGGCTCTGGATGTTCGGTCCGGCGCTTCTGGAGTTCGGCAATGAAGAACAGAAAAAACGCTTCCTGCCGGATATCGTGATGGGCAAGACGCGCTGGTGTCAGGGCTATTCCGAGCCGGGCGCGGGCTCTGACCTGGCCGGTCTGCAGACCAAGTGCGAGGACAAGGGCGACCATTACCTCATCAATGGCCAGAAGGTCTGGACCTCCTATGCCGATCAGGCCGACTGGATCTTCTGTCTGGTGCGCACCGACAATACCAAGAAGCATGAAGGCATCAGCTTCATCCTGTTCGACATGGAAAGCGAAGGCGTTGAGACCCGCCCGATCAAACTGATCTCCGGCTCCTCACCCTTCTGTGAGACCTTCTTCTCCGACGTGAAGGTGCCCAAGGACCAGCTTGTCGGCGAAGTGAATGGCGGCTGGAAGATCGCCAAGCGTCTTCTCCAGCATGAGCGCTCCTCCATCTCCGCCAGCGGCTTCGGCTCGGCGCGCGGGACCGGCATGCTGGAGCTAGAGGAATACGCCAAGATCCATGTTGGCACGGACAGCGATGGCAAGCTGCTCGACGGCGACCTGCGCGGGCGGATTGCAGAGCACCAGATGTACACCAAGGCGTTCAATCTCACGGTTGGCCGCAGCCAGGAACAGGCCAAAGCCGGTCAGGAAGTCGGCCACACCGCGTCGATCATCAAATACGCGGCTGCCAAGATGAACCAGGACAAGCACGAGCTGATGATCGAGGCACTCGGCACTGAGGGTCTTGGCTGGGAAGGCGAAGGCTTCGACAAGGGCGCCAAGATGGTGACCCGCGGCTGGCTGCGCTCGAAAGGCAACTCGATCGAGGGCGGCACGAGCGAGATCAATCTCAACGTCGTGTCCAAGCGCGTGCTCGGCCTGCGCGACCACCAGTAGGTCTAGATCGAACCACATGTTTATCGGGGCGTGGCCCGAATGGTGTCCACGCACCCACCCGGAAGGAATTTTCAAATGACTTTTGTTCTGACAGAAGACCAGGAGATGCTGCGCGATACCGCAGTGAATTTTACCCGCGACGAGCTTCCGGTGAAGCATCTGCGCGAGCTGCGCGACAGCGGCAAGAACGGGGTCGACCCGGAAGCCCGCCAGAAGCTGGCTGAGCTCGGCTTTTTCGGCGTTCTGATCCCTGAAGAATATGATGGCGTGGAGATGAGCATGGTCGCCTTCGGCCAGGTCATGGAAGCGCAAGGACGCACGCTCGCCTCAACGCCGCTGCTGCAGACCGCCTGCATCGGCGCATCCGCCATCCTGCTTGGCGGCACCGAAGCGCAAAAGAAGGAATGGCTGCCAAAGATCGCTTCGGGTGAGGTGACCACCGCGCTCGCGCTGGACGAGACCAGCCATCACAATCCCGCCGGCGTCGGCACCGAAGCCGAACGTGACGGGCAGGGCTACACGCTGACCGGCGCGAAGAAATACGTTCAGGATGGCCATCATGCCGATGTCTTCATCGTGGTGGCCCGCACCTTTGGTGAACCCGGCGATGCGCACGGCCTGACCTTGTTCCTTGTGCCGCGCGATGCGAAAGGCCTGACGGTCCACACGCTGAACACGGTTGATAGTCACGGCGCAGCCCATCTCACCCTGGACGGTGTCCATGTCGATGAGTCTCACGTCCTCGGCGCAGCCGACAAGGGGATGGACATTCTGGAGCCCGTGCTCGACCGCGGCCGGATCGCACTGGCCGCCGAAATGCTCGGCTCCTCGCTGGCGGCCTTTGAGATGACGCATGAATACATGCAGACCCGCAAACAGTTCGGACAGCTCATCGGCTCCTTCCAGGCTCTGCAGCACCGCGCGGCAAGGATGTTCACGGAACTTGAGCTGACGACCTCCTGTATCGCTGCGGCTCTGGCGGCCGTCGATGAACAGCGCAATGATCTGGCCGAACTTGCCAGCCTCGCTAAGGCCCGTGCCAGCGAGACCGTCCATCTTGTGTCCAATGAAACGGTCCAGCTGCATGGCGGTATCGGCATGACCGATGATCATGATGCAGGCTTTTACATGAAGCGTGCACGGGTGCAGGAAGCGCTTCTCGGCTCGGCGAGCTTCCACCGCGACCGCTATGCAAAGCTGAACGGCTACTAGGGAAGCACGCCCTCAAACCCAAGAACCGAACGGAATGGACCGGAGCCATAAGGCCCCGGCCCATCATCCATGCACTTGTGAATGGTCCGGATACGCATGCATGGAATTTACGTTCTGTGGTGTAGCTGTTGAATAAACAGGCCGGGCGGGCTGAGGTTCCTTCAAAGGCTGTTTCGATCTGCGCGCGGTCTCGCTTTCGGGCTCTGGACTGTCGATTGAAGTCATTGCGGGGCGAGCTATCTGGAAAAACTGGCCAGCCGACGGACCCTTGTTTGATGTATAGATTCCTGCCGCTCATCTCTTCCATTCTTATGCTGGCGCTGTTCAGCGCCTGCCTCATGGTAAGTTCGTTTTTCTGGGTGGGGGTCATCCTCATGGCCGGGCTGACGGGCGTCGGCCTCTATGATGTCTTCCAGACCCGGCACACGCTCTGGCGCAATTTCCCCATAGCAGCCCGCATCCGCTGGATCGCCGAGGAATTACGGCCCTTTTTCAGGGCTTATATCGTCGAGAGCGATACCGAAGGACGTCCCTTCAATCATGAAGAGCGCGCCATGGTGTACCGGCGTGCGAAAAATGTGACCTCCGTCGAACCCTTTGGCAGCCAGCTCAATATCGACCGTCCCCCATATGAGTGGCTCTCCCATTCTGTTGCCGCGCGCCATCCGGCTGGCACCGATCCGCGTGTGAAGATTGGCGCGCCGGGAACGGCCCACCCCTATTCGGCAAGCCTTCTCAACATTTCGGCAATGAGTTTCGGGTCGCTCGGCGCGCATGCGATTGAGGCGCTCAATCGCGGCGCGGCGAAAGGCGGCTTCTATCACGACACGGGAGAGGGCGGTGTCTCCCGATACCACCGTGCTGGCGGCGGCGATCTCGTCTGGGAGCTGGGGTCTGGCTATTTCGGCTGCCGGACGAAGGAGGGCCGCTTTGATCCGGACCGCTTTGCCGACGTGGCCCAGGACGATCAGATCAAGATGATCGAGATCAAGCTCAGCCAGGGCGCCAAGCCCGGCCATGGCGGTGTCCTGCCCGGCAACAAGGTGACCGAGGAAATTGCAGAGGCGCGCGGCATCCCGGTCGGCCAGACCTGTTTCTCCCCTGCCGCCCACACGGCCTTCTCGACCCCCAAGGGGCTTATGGAGTTCGTGGCCCAGTTGCGGGAGCTATCGGGTGGCAAACCCGTGGGCATGAAGCTTTGCGTCGGCAATCGCTGGGAAGTCCTCGCCATATGCAAGGCCATGCTCGAGACCGGGATACATGCCGATTTTATCGTGGTGGATGGCGCAGAAGGCGGCACGGGTGCTGCTCCGGCCGAATTCATGGATCATATCGGCGCGCCGCTGCGCCAGGGTCTGGTACTGGTTCGCAACGCGCTGGTCGGCTGTGACCTCAAACGGCATGTAAAACTGGGGGCCAGCGGCAAGCAGATTTCCGCTTTCTCCATGGCGGCCTCCATGGCGCTGGGCGCGGACTGGATAAATACCGCGCGTGGTTTCATGTTTTCGCTCGGCTGTATCCAGTCGCTCAACTGCCACAACAATACCTGCCCGACGGGCATCGCCACCACCGACAAGGGCCGCCAGCGCGGCCTCGTCATTCCCGACAAGGCAGAGCGGGTCTATAATTTTCACCGCAACACCATCAGTGCCCTCATGGAAGTGGTCGGCGCGGCGGGCTGTGAGCATCCATCCGAACTTACCCCCCGACACATCATGCACCGGGTGACAGAAGACATCGCCGAGCCGGGCCACCGGGCCTACAAGCTGATCGAGCCGGGCGCGCTCATCTCCGGTGCAGACGACACGCATCTGGCGCGGGAATGGTCGATGGCGCAGACTGCCAGCTTCGCGCCGCTCCGGATCGACTAGCTAGTTGCTCTGGGTGCCTGCAAAGGCGTTTCCGACATCGCGGTAGAAGGCAATGCGCTGGCGCGTCTGCGGCGACAGGGTCACGAGTGAACCGGCCCCGGCAAGGGCTTCCGGCTCAAGGTTCTCATGCGCGATCACCATCATGTCATGCCATAGCGTTGCGGGAAGCCCGCCGCCGGTCACCCGCGCCATGGGCGTGTCGTCATCATTGCCGACCCAGACGCCGCCGACACGAAGCGCCGAAAAGCCCACAAACCAGGCATCGCGTGACTCCTGGCTGGTGCCTGTCTTGCCGGCCACCTGCCAGCCCTCAAGACGCGCGCGCCGGCCTGTCCCATCTGCGATTACACGCTCCATCATGGCGACCATGGTCTCCGCGTCGCGCTGGGGATAGACGCGCGAAGGATCGTAGCTTGGGCGTTCATAAAGAACGTCGCCGCGCGAATTTGAAATCCTGTCGACGATATAGGGATCAAGCCGCGTTCCCCCCGTCATGAAGACGCCATAGGCGCGTACAAGATCGAGAAGGCTGAGCCCCTGGCTGCCAAGGGCAATCGACGGGAAGGGATCGAAATCGCCGCTTACGCCGAAGGACTTGATGAGCGAGATGATATTCTCCTCACCCACTTCCTGACCGAGCTGCGCAGCGATCGTATTGATCGAATCCTGAAGCGCCTCAGTCAGCGTCATCGGGCCGGAATAGACGCGGGAATAGTTCTGCGGTGACCATCCATCGATGGTGACCGGCTGATCACGGCGGACGTCATACGGGGTGAGGCCCTGACGGATGGCTGTCGCATAGACAAAAGGCTTGAAGGCAGAGCCTGGCTGGCGGCGCGCCTGGGTGGCGCGGTTAAACTGGTTCTCGGTATAGTCGACGCCCCCATACATGGCGAGGATGCGCCCGCGTGGGTCCATGAGAATGCCGGCCGCCTGTGTGGCATCCTGCGCGGCGCCTTCTTCCTTCATGCGCTTGGTGAAAGCGGCATCGACGCGTTGCTGAACGTCCGCATCGATGGTCAGCGTGACAACGAGATCCCCGGGCAGGCTGGGCAGGATTTCGTTGACGCGTTCGGTCGCGGCGTCCAGCGCGTAACCAAATTGCGGATCGCGCGCAGGTGGTTCGGCAAGCTCGACTTCCTCTGCAGCGGCGGCGGCCGCCTGGCGCTGCGAGATGAAGCCAGCATTCACCATTTCACGCAGCACATAGGCCTGACGCTGTTTTGCGTCATCGAGATTATTGGTCAGCGCCAGACGTGAGGGCGCCTGGGGCAGGGTCGCCAGAAGCGAGGCCTCGCCGACCGTGAGCTCTTCGGGTGGCTTGCCGAAATAGAAGCGGGAGGCCGCGCCAAGACCGTAGAAACCTGCACCGAAATAGATCCGGTTGAGATAAAGCTCGAGAATCTCATCCTTGGAGAGGCGCTCTTCCAGCTGCCGGGCGAGGCGAACTTCCTGGGCCTTGCGGCGCAGGGTCTGTTCAGGCGTCAGGACAAGGTTCTTGATGAGCTGCTGTGTGATGGTGGAGGCGCCGGAGACTGTCTCGCCAGACGTGAAGTTTGCCCAGGCTGCCCGGATAATGGCCTGCGTATCGGCGCCGTCATGCTCATAGAAGCGCTTGTCCTCTGCGGCGATGAAGGCCTGTGCGACATGCGGCGGCAGTTCCTCAACCCGTACCGCGCGGCCATAGCGCGGGCCCCGGATCGCAATCGTGTCGCCGTCACGGTCAACAAATTCAATCGCCTGCTCGCGGCCCTTGGCCCAGAGCTGTTCGGTCGTCGGCAGGCCTGGCATGCCGCGATAGAGGCTCTGCACATAAAGCCAGACCGCAATTGCCGCGATAAGGGCGAGCCCGCCGACAATGACAAGGCTCCATAACAGGATGGGGCGGCCCTTCAGAAAGCCGCGCGAGGCGCGCTTAGGGCGCCGGTTGCCGCCATGGGTTGGCGGGCGGTCTTCAGGTGATCCGAAAGACGTCTTGCCTGCCAATGCGGTCTCTCTCCTGGGCTGGGTGTCGCGGTGCGTCGCGCATCATGCGTGTAATTGCGGCAGGGTGAAGGCTCTATGAATAAGCTGAATGCGCACAGCCTGAAGGCGTTGCAAAATCAGCGCAGCGGCGCCGGGCAGTCGGCCCCGTCGGGACGCCTGCGCCCCGGGGCCGCGCGCCGGGCCAGAATGCCGGACAGCTGAAGCCGGGCCTCGATCATCTCGATCGTGTGCCGGCTGTCGACACAGCTGATCGGTTCGCCCGTATCGGCGGCGATCAGGACCGCCATGCCCGTATAGCCGCCATACCAGTCCCAGATATATTCGGCATGGTGCATGCGCAGAAGGGCCTTTGAGGCATCAATGGTGGCCTGGCGGCTCTCATCGCCCGATCTCAGATGCGTCAGATCTATCGTGACCAGTTCCACATCCTCATTCGTCACGCTTTCCAGGGCGCGGCTGAGCTTTGGTTCGAAGACGCGGCAGGAGACGCACCAGTCCGCCGTGAGATTGACCAGCTTGACCGGCGGCTGGGCGGAAGCTGGCCAGACCGGCACCAAAAGCAACGCAATCGCGAAATGGAGTGGACTGGCAGTTTGTATCCCGCGCCGCAGCTGTCTATGAACGGCACGTAACAAAACAGACAAGGGCGACATGCTGGATTTTCTCAACGACATTATCGGCGGCAAGCTACTTATTGCCATTCTCATTCCACTTGGACTTGTCTTCACAATCTGGTCCAGGGGTGTCCAGTTCAGACTGTTCGGGTCGATGTTCTCCGTGCTTGGACAAGGGTTCCAGCACGAAACGGATCAGCCGTCATCTTTCCAGGCCCTTGCCCTGTCTGTGGCAGGCCGGGTCGGCGGCGGCAATATCGCCGGTGTAGCTGCGGCGTTGGCGCTCGGCGGTGCCGGGTCGATCTTCTGGATGTGGGTCGTGGGGCTTGTCGGCATGGCGACCAGCTATTTCGAATGTACGCTCGCGCAGGTCTACAAGCAGAAAGAGCCAAATGGCGACTTTCGCGGTGGGCCCGCCTATTACATCAAGCACGGTCTGGGCAAGAAACTCGGCAAGGGTGCGCCGGTCCTCGGTTTCGTCTATTCGCTCCTGCTCCTCATCACCTTCGGCTTTGCCTTCATCTGTTTCCAGAGCTTCGCGACAACCAGTTCGATCGATTCGGCCTTTGGGGCCCCGCGCATGTGGTCGGGCATCGCGCTTGCCATTCTGGTCAGCTTCGTGATCTTCGGCGGTGTGCGCCGTATTGCGAGCGTGGCAGAGATCATCGTTCCGATCATGGCAATTTTCTATGCCCTCCTTGGCGTCTATGTGCTGGTCACCCACCTGCCGCAGATCCCCGAAGCGCTCTCCACCATCGTCACCAGCGCCTTCGGCCTGAACGAAGCCTTCGCAGGCGGTATTGGCGGAGCGATCATGATGGGCGTCAACCGGGGGCTTTTCTCCAATGAGGCGGGCCTTGGCTCTGCGCCCAACGTTGCGGCTGCCGCTTATGTGGAACACCCGGCCCAGCAGGGCATGGTGCAATCGCTTTCGGTTTTCATCGATACGATCATCATGTGCACGGTGACCGCGCTCATCATCATCCTGTCCGCGCAGAGCTATATCGGTGTCGATGATGCCACCCAGGGTGTGCTGACCCAGCTCGCCCTGGCCGATCATGTCGGCAACTGGGCAGAGTATTTCATCGCTTTTGCGCTCTTCCTCTTCGCCTTCTCCTCGATCATGTATTCCTACTATCTCGGTGAGAATGCGGTCGACTATTACATCCCCGACAACAAGTTCTCGATCCTGATCTACCGGCTCATCGTGATCGGTTTCGTTCTGTTTGGGGCCACGGTTGAGCTGTCCGATGTGCTGAGCTTCAGTGATCTGACAATGGGTCTGCTCGCGCTCGTGAACCTTCTGGCCGTGGCGCTTCTGTTCCCGATCGGCCTCCGGGTCATGCGGGATTTCGACGACCAGCGGAAAGCCGGCGTGAAAGTCCCGGTCTTCGATGTCGACAGGTTCTCCGACCTTGAGATCAGCCGCGAAGCCTGGACGCTGAATGAGCGCCCGGATAGCCAGACGGAGACGCAGAAAACCTAAGCCGCCTTTCGCGCCGCAGCCAAAAGAAAAGCCCTCATCGATGGATGAGGGCTTTTTGCTTTGGAGCACCTGTCAGATGTCTAGCCGAAGACGCGATCGAAAATGAGGTCGACCCGCTTGAAGTGGTAGTCGAGGTCGAAAAGCGATTCCAGCTGCTCATCGGTCAGCTTGCCGGTCACTTCGCTGTCGGCCTTCAGATGATCGAGGAAAGCGCCTTCGCCTGCCCACGTCTTCATCGCATTGCGCTGGACGAGGCGATAGGAATCCTCACGGCTGACACCGGCCTCGACGAGCGCCAGAAGCACGCGCTGTGAGTTATGTAGCCCGCCCATACGCTCCATGTTTAGCATCATCCGGTCAGGATAGATGAGCAGATTCTCAACCACGCCCGCCAGGCGGTGCAGGGCGAAATCCATATGGATGGTCGCATCCGGGCCGATGCCGCGCTCGACCGAAGAGTGGGAGATGTCGCGCTCATGCCAGAGGGCGACATTCTCGAGGGCCGGGGTCACAGCCGAGCGGATGAGACGCGCAAGGCCGGTCAGGTTTTCCGTCAGCACCGGGTTGCGCTTGTGCGGCATGGCGGAGCTGCCCTTCTGGCCCTTGGAGAAGAACTCCTCGGCTTCCAGAACTTCGGTGCGCTGGAGGTGCCGGATCTCTGTCGCGAGACGCTCCACCGAAGAGGCGATCACGCCGAGGGTGGCAAAGAACATGGCATGGCGGTCACGCGGAATGACCTGCGTCGAGACAGGTTCTGCTTCCATGCCGAGCTTGTCGGCAACATATTCCTCCACACGCGGATCGATATTGGCAAATGTGCCGACAGCGCCAGAGATGGCGCAGGTTGCGACCTCCTTGCGGGCCGCCACGAGGCGTTCACGTCCACGCGCGAATTCGGCGTAGAAAGTGGCGAGCGTCACACCAAACGTCGTCGGTTCGGCGTGGATGCCGTGGCTGCGGCCGATTTTTGGCGTGTATTTGTGTTCTTCGGCGCGCTTCTCCAGCGCCGCCAGAACGCGGTCCATGCCGACAAGCAGGAGGTCTGCGGCGCGCACCAGCTGCACATTGAGGCAGGTGTCGAGAACGTCGGAGGAGGTCATGCCCTTGTGCAGGAAGCGGGCGGGCTCTCCGACATGTTCGGCCACATTGGTGAGGAAGGCGATGACGTCATGCTTCACCTCAGCCTCGATCTCATCGATACGGGCAACCTCGAAACTGGCCTTCTCACGAACGGCTCTGGAGGTGCCTTCCGGAATCTGACCGAGGCTCTCCATCGCTTCGGCCGCCAGCGTTTCGATTTCCAGCCAGATGCCGTACTTGCTTTCCGGCGACCAGATGGCTGTCATCTCAGGGCGGGCATAGCGTTCAATCATTTCGGGCCTCTTCGCGTGTTATGGCGCGGGTTCTACGCGCGCGGGCGAGAGTCGCAAGCCCTACGCTGCTGGGTCCGCGGGTTCATCGTCTACCTCTGGCCGGTTTTCCGCCCATGTCAGGAGCGCATCGAGCGCTGGGCAAAGCGACTGCCCCCAATCGGTCAGCCCGTATTCCACCTTGGGCGGTACCTGATGGTGAACGATCCGGCGCAGGATGCCATCAGCCTCCATTTGTCGGAGTTGCTGGATCAGCATCTTCTGGGAAATCGCCGGAATGGCGCGCTCGAGTTCAGAAAAGCGAAGGAGCCGGCCGCCAAACAGGTGGAACAGTATTATAAGTTTCCACTTGCCCTCCAGCATTCGAATAATTTCTTCGACGCCGGCTGCTGCCGTTTCTTCAGTGTATTCGCGTTTCTTACCTGGAGGTAAGTACCCTACTTTTTTGTCTGTACTTGTCATCTTTCCGGCACTGCTCGATCTCTCTTCCACGACAGAATGCCCTGCGGGGCAGAAAGGAGCAATGCGATGACCCTACCTGAAAGCGTGCAGGCCTTCTTTGACCTGCCGAAACCCGCAAGCAACCGTGACATTGAGGCGATTTTCGTTCCGGACGCACATGTCCGCGATGAGGCCCGGGACCACAAAGGCACCGAGGCGATCACGACCTGGTGGCGGGAAACAAATGAAGCCACCCCGTTCACTGCCGTTCCAAAATCAACCGGGCACAGCGACGGGCGGCTGGTCGTTCACGCCGAAGTGTCCGGCAGCTTCCCGGGAAGCCCGGTCATGTTAGGCCATTATTTCAGGCTTCGGGACGGCAAGATCGAGGAGCTCGAAATCAAATGAATGAGACCTGGCTCAAAATTGACGGCCTGAAAGTGCTGGTCACCGGCGGCACCAAGGGAGCGGGGGCAGCGATTGCCAGCCGCTTCGCCTCCGCGGGGGCTGATGTCATTGTGAGTGGCCGAACCGCGCCGGAGGCGCTGCCTGCGGGAATCGAGTTCGTGCCCGCAGACCTGACGTCAGGCACAGGCCCCTCTCAGTTGGCGACCGTCGCCGAGTACCGCCTTGGCGGCGTGGATATTCTCGTTAATGTCGTTGGTGGCTCGTCGGCGCCGGGGGGCGGGTTCGCGGCACTGACAGACAGTCTCTGGACTGCAGAACTGAACCTGAACCTTATGTCTTCGGTACGTCTCGACCGCGCTGTCTTGCCCGGCATGATCGAACGCGGGTCGGGCGTCATCATCCATGTTACGTCGATCCAGGCGCGGATGCCTCTGCCGGAATCTACAACGGCATATGCGGCGGCCAAGGCGGCTCTGTCGGCCTATAGCAAATCCCTTTCCAAGGAGGTTGCGCCCCAGGGGGTGCGCGTGATGCGAGTCGCGCCAGGATGGATTGAGACAGAGGCGGCCACCGCGCTGGCTGGGCGGCTCGCCGAGGCGGCCGGAACGGATGTGGAGGGCGGCAAGAAGATCATCATGGACAGTCTTGGTGGCATCCCCATCGGGCGCCCCACTTGTCCGGATGAAATTGCAGACCTTGTTGCTTTTCTGGCTTCCCCGAGGGCGGGAGCTATCACCGGCGCAGAATACGTCATCGATGGCGGAACGATACCGGTCGTCTGAGTCTGTCCTAGACTTCCGCAGCCAGCACGCGGGGCAGCTTGAAGGTGACCGTCTCATTCGCCGTGGTGACGTGTTCGACTTCGATGTCGAAACGCGCCCGGCAGGCGGCGATGAGGCCCTGCACCAGGTCTTCCGGGGCAGAGGCGCCTGCGGTGAGGCCCAGCGTCGAGACGCCCTCGAACCAGTCCCAGTCCACATTGGAAGCGCTGGCGACGAGCCGGGAGTCCCTGGCGCCGGCGCGTTTGGCGACTTCGACAAGGCGTTTGGAATTGGATGAGGTCTCGGCCCCGATGACCAGGAAGAGATCACAGCCATCCGCCATCGCCTTGACCGCTTCCTGGCGGTTGGTCGTGGCGTAGCAGATATCTTCCTTGTGCGGGGTCGCAATGCCGGGGAACCGTTCCTGCAGGATTGAGACAATGCTGGCCGTATCGTCGACCGACAGTGTTGTCTGGGTCACGAAGGCGACATTTGCGGCGTCTTTCGGCTCAAACTGCCTTGCATCGTCTTCGGTCTCGATCAGGGCGATGGCGCCTTCAGGCAGCTGGCCCATCGTGCCGATGACTTCCGGATGGCCGGCATGTCCGATCAGCACGATTTCCTTGCCTGACCTGTGGTGGCGCTCGGCCTCCACATGGACCTTGGAGACGAGCGGGCAGGTGGCATCGACATAGACGAGATTGCGCCGCTCGGCTTCGGCCGGAACGGCTTTCGGCACGCCATGCGCGGAGAAGACGACAGGCCGGTCCGGCGGGCACTCTTCCAGCTCCTCGACAAATACGGCGCCCAGCGACTCAAGGCGCGAGACGACATGCTGGTTGTGCACGATTTCGTGGCGGACATAGACGGGCGCGCCCCATTTGCCGAGGGCTTCCTCGACGATCTGGATGGCGCGATCGACGCCCGCGCAAAAGCCACGCGGGGCGGCGAGCCTGATTTGCAGTTTCCTGCGGTCCATTAAAACCTCCTGCACACGACGCAGATCGGGCGTTGCGCGCTTTGCTGGTGTCCCGTAACACTGCAGCCCTTACATGGACAGCCTCACCAGCGAGGCCAAGACCACAAGGCATGATTATGCGCGTTATAGCTGTACTTGCTGCCGGACTGATGCTCGCGGCCTGCGGAAGCAACCCCATTTCCCGGGCTCTGGATTCGCGCCAGAATGCCGGTCCGTGTCCGCCGGCCGCTGCGCTCTATGACGCCTCGCGTATCGTCGAGATGACCGAAGGCGGCACGCGCTTCAGCGACATTACCTATACGGGTGAGATCACGAACGTGAACGTCATCTGCCGTTATGTCGAGGACCAGCCGGTGCGCGCGGAACTGGAAATCGACTTCGCGTTCGGCAAGGGCCCGCAGGCCACGTCCAATTCTCACCAGTACCAGTACTGGGTGGCCGTGACGCGCCGCAGCTCCAAGGTTCTCGCCAAGGAGTATTTCGCGGTGGATGCCGATTTTGGCGGCTCCACTGTCGATGGCAGCCGCGAAGTCCTTCAGGACATCATCATTCCGCGCGCGGATGACACGATTTCCGGGGCCAATTTCGAGATCGTCGTTGGTTTCCAGCTGACGGATGAGGAGCTTGCCTTCAATCGCGAAGGGCGCCGCTTCCGTCTCGACGCCGCCTCCGGTTCCTGACACCACACATTCCGGAAACGGTCATGAACGATCTCGTATCTCACCTGACGAAAGTCTTCACAGCGGCTTTCGAGGCCGAGGGCTTTGAAAGCCGCTGGGGCGCCGTGCGCCGCTCCGACCGCCCGGAGCTGGCCGATTTCCAGTGCAATGGATGCATGGGCGCAGCCAAGTCCAGAGGACTGGTGCCGCGCGATCTTGCTGCCACCATTGCTGAAAAGGTGCAGGGCGATGATGCCATTGAGCGCGTCGATGTCGCCGGGCCGGGTTTCCTGAATATCAAGGTGACATCCGAGGCGCTGTCGCGTCAGGCAGAAGCTGTGCGCGCGGATGACAAGGCTGGCGGCGGCGCTGTTGCTACGCCTGAAAAGGTCGTGATCGATTTTGGCGGTCCGAATGTCGCCAAACCGATGCATGTCGGCCATCTGCGCTCTGCGGTCATTGGTGACACGCTCTGCCGCCTTTTCCGCTTTCTTGGCGAAGACGTGACGGGCGACGCCCATCTTGGCGACTGGGGCCTGCAGATGGGCCACCTCATCACAGAATTGCTGGCCGAGCAGCCGGACCTCGTTTATTTCCGGCCGGATTTTGCTGGCCCCTATCCGGATGAGCCGCCTGTCACGATTGAAGACCTTGGCCGCCTCTATCCGCAGGCTTCCGCCAAGGCCAAGGAAGACCCCCAGCGCAATGAGGCGAGCCAGCTCGCTGTCGCTGAAATGCAGGCCGGGCACCCCGGCTACCGCGCGCTGCTGCGTCATTTCATCAATGTCTCGGTTGAGGCTCTGAAGGTCGATTACGGCTTTCTGGGTGTCGAGTTCGACCTCTGGAAGGGCGAGAGCGATGTCGATCAGCTCATCCCGGGCATGGTGGAGGACCTGAAGGAAAAGGGCCTCGCCAGACTGGATGACGGCGCCTGGATCATCGATGTCTCGCGAGAGAGCGACAAGAAAGAGATGCCGCCCTTCATGGTCATCAATTCGCGCGGCGGCACGGGCTACCACGCGACAGACCTTGCGACGATTGTCGACCGGGTTGAGACGCTGCACCCCGACCGCATGCTCTATGTGGTGGACCAGCGTCAGGCGCTGCACTTCGAACAGGTTTTCCGCGCCGCAGACATGGCGGGCCTGATGAGCGAGGACCGCCTCGAACATATCGGCTTTGGCACGGTAAACGGCACGGACGGCAAGCCGTTTAAAACGCGCGCAGGTGGCGTAGTGAGGCTTGATAATCTTATATCTTTGGCTGTTGAAAGGGCGATAACGCGCCTTGAGGAGGCCGATCTCGCCGCCGATATGGACGAGGCGCCAATGCAGATCATCCGGCAGACGGGCAAGCGCCCCCAAAAGCGTCCCGTATCCTTTCTTTTCGACCGCCCGGCCGACCGACAGGATGACCACCGGGTCCTTTTCCGAGCCGCCGTCGCGCTTCGCGGAGGAGAAATCCGGCGGTGGAAAGCGCCCCAGGTCGAGGCCGTGATAGACCAATTCAACCGCATCCGGGCGATCGGCCAGGGCGGCCAGGGCGTTCA
>NVWP01000048.1 GCA_002733705.1 Henriciella sp.
TTGTGGGCAGGAACGTGAGCCGCCACATCATCGGTCATCTGCGCCAGGAGATGGTTGCGCTGGCCGCTTGGCAGCGAGCCGTGGCGCATGGCTTCCGAACAGAGGATCTTGATGTTTACCTCATGGTCGGAGCTGTCGACACCAGCTGAGTTGTCGATAGCGTCGGTATTGATGCGTCCGCCCTTCAGGGCAAACTCGATCCGGCCGGCCTGGGTGAGGCCGAGATTGGCGCCCTCGCCGATAACCTTGGCCTTCAGGTCGCGGCCATTTACGCGGATCGCATCATTGGCGCGGTCGCCGGCATCGCCCTGCGTTTCACTCGTGGCTTTCACATAGGTGCCGATGCCGCCGAACCAGAGTAGCTCACACTCGCTCTTCAGCAGGGCATGCAGCAACTCGTCGGGTGTTGCTTCATCGGTCTTGAGACCGGTCATCTTCTTGATCTGGTCGCTGAGAGGAATGGACTTCGCGCTGCGATCAAAGATGCCGCCGCCCTCGGAAATCAGCGACTGGTCGTAATCCATCCAGGACGAACGCGGCAGGTCGAACATGCGCTTGCGTTCTTCCCAGAGCCGCTCGGTGTCCTGCGGGTCCGGGTCGATGAAGATATGCATGTGGTTGAAGGCGGCGGTAAGGCGGATCTGCTTCGACAGCAGCATGCCATTGCCGAAGACGTCCCCGGACATGTCACCGCAGCCGATAACGGTAAAGGGTTCGGTCTGGATGTCCTTGCCCATTTCGCGGAAGTGGCGTTTGACCGCTTCCCAGGCGCCGCGCGCGGTAATGCCCATCTTCTTGTGGTCATAGCCGGCCGAGCCACCAGAGGCGAACGCGTCGCCGAGCCAGAAGCCGTGCTCCAGGCTGATCTCGTTCGCGATATCGGAGAATGTCGCCGTGCCCTTGTCGGCGGCGACGACGAGATATGGGTCGTCGCCGTCCCAGACCACCGTATCCGCAGGCTGCTCGACCTTCCCGTCGACCAGATTGCCGGTGAGGTCGAGAAGCGAATTGATGAAGGTACGATAGGCCGCGATACCGCCCTGGTTGCGCTCTTCGCGTGTGGCGGTCGGGGGGATCTGTTTGGGAAAGAAGCCGCCCTTGGAGCCGACCGGGACGATGACCGCATTCTTGACCTGCTGGGCCTTTACGAGGCCAAGCACTTCGGTGCGGAAATCGTCGCGCCGGTCAGACCAGCGAAGACCGCCGCGCGCCACCATGCCGAAGCGGCAGTGAACGCCTTCGACCTGCGGGCTTGCCATGAAGATCTCGCGGAACGGTTTGGGGGCGGGAAGGTCGCTGATTTCCTGGCTGGCGATCTTGAAACTGATAAAGGGGTGCGGGCTGCCATCGGGGCGGCGCTGCCAGAAATTGGTGCGCTGGATTGCCATGATGAGGCGGGCCACCCGGCGGATCACGCGGTCCTCGTCCAGAGAGGAGACATCATTGAGATGGGTCTCGATCTCCTCGCGCTTGGTTTCGGCAGCCTCACGGCGGCTCTCCAAGTCCTTGCCTGCCCCGGGATCGAAGCGGATATAGAACAGTTCGAGCAGGTCGCGGCTGAGACCCGGATGGCGTTTCAGCGCTTCGATCTGCGTGCTGCGGGCCGGATCGAGACCGGTCTGATGGCGATAGGCGCAGAGCGCGCGCAGAAGGGCCGCCTCGCGCCAGCTCGCGCCGGCGGAAAAGACGAGACCGTTGAACCGGTCATTCTCAGCGCGCCCGTCCCAGATGGCAACGAAGGCCTCTTCAAAGCGGGCCCCGACGGTCTCTATGTCCAGAGGGGTGCCGTCGGCGGTGCGCATGCGCAAGGAATGCACCCAGTAGGTGTCGGGGCCGTCGGCCATGGGTTTGGGGTCTGGCTGGACCGGATAGCCGGTCTCGAAATCGACGAAGAGCCCCATATTCTCAAAGACTGGAACGCAGTCGGACAGGGCAATCGATCCGCTGCGCGAATAGATCTTGGCGGAGATTTCATGGTCCGGCATGCCTTCGGGCCGGAAGGCGCGCAGGCGGATAGGGCGGTCGGCGCCGAGGTCGCGGATCGCTTCCACATCAATGAGGGCTTCGTGCGGCCCGAACGCCTCGCGATAGGCGGCGTTGAAGCCGACGCGGAAGGCATTGGCACGCTCGAACTCATCCTCTGGCAGGCCGAGATCGCTCAGCGCTTCGCGGAAGGCGTCATCCCATGTGCGGGCAATGGCGGCGACATCTGCCTCCAGCCTCTTGAGGTCGGGCTGGACCGACCCGTCGGGCAGCTCGATCAGCAGATGTACCCGCGCCAGCGGGGAAGCATCGAAGCGCGGCTGGAAGGAGATTAGCTCCCCCCTGAATGCCTTGGTGACATGTGCGCTGATGCGTTCGCGCACGCTGGAATCATAGGCGTCGCGTGCAACGAATACGAGGACGGAGACGAACCGGTTGAACTGGTCGCGGCGCACGAAGACACGGGTGCGTGGGCGCCCGACAAGGTGAAGCGCGCCCTGCAGCAGCGGGATAAGCGTCTCCGCCTCGGCCTGAAGCAGTTCATCGCGTGGCCAGGTCTCGAGAATGTTGGACAGGGCCTTGTAGTCGTGGCTGCCCTCAATCGCGCCGGTCGCTTCGAGGACGCGCGCGACGCGCTGGCGCACGAGGGGAATTTCCCGCGCGCTCTGATTATAGGCCTCAGCCGTATAGAGCCCCAGAAAACGGGTCTCGCCGACAACATTGCCCTTCTCGTCGAAGTGTTTGACCCCGACATAGTCGCAGAGGGCGCGGCGATGGACGCGGGACGTCAGGGTCGATTTGGCGACAATGATCGGATTGGGTTCGGACAGGAAGGCACCGATCTCCGGCGTCAGGACAAGCGGTTCGGACCCGCGGCGCAGGACATTCCGGTCCTCATCGCGCAGCAGGCCGAGATTTGAGCCCTCCACCATGACAGGCTCTTCCGGCCGCACTGAGCCATCGGATGCCGTCTCGAAATGGTAGTCGCGCACGCCGAGGAAGACGAAATGCTCGTCTGCAAGCCAGTTCAGGAAGGCAACGGCTTCCCTGCAGACGTCTTCTCTACAGGCAGGATCGTTCTCCAGCCGGTTGATCTCGGTCTGCATGCGCGCCTGCATGCTGGAAAAGTCTGCAACAGCCATGGCCACATCACGCAAGGTGGCCTTGGCGCCATCGTGGAGTGTCTTGCATTCGGCCGCGCTGAGGGCGGGCACGTGGATCTGGATGAGCGACAGGCGAACGCCCTCGCTGCTTTTCAGGATCGGATGGAAAAGGGCGCGAACTTCCAGGCCCTGTTCGGCGCACAGGCCAAGCAGGGAATCGACCAGGAAGGGAGAGTCACGCGTGACGGTTTCAAGGACACTCGTTCCGGTCAGGCGGCCATCATCGCCGCGTCCGTCGCGAACTCTTATACTGGCGGGCCCGCCTTCATAGGCCGCGGCCAGTTCGCTGATGCTGGCGGCCTGTGCCTCGATGTCTTCTGAAGAGAGAAAGGCGAGGTGTTCGGTTTCGGCCGCGTCGCGGAAGTTCTGCAGGATATCTTCCAGCCGCACCTGACCGACTGGCGTAGTGGCGTTCTGACCGGCGTCCGACATGTCGAAGCTCCTGAATGGCTCTTTCAAAGCCCGCTTCTATCTGTCTCGAAGGGCTGGGGCCAGTGCCCTTCGCACGCTGCAGGTGCGAAGGGCACAGTCCGTTTTAGTCTTCGTTTTCGCTGTTGAGCGCTGCGGAAAGCTCGCCAACCTTCTCGCTGCGGAAGGCCGCGCAGAGATTTGCCGATTCCTCAGCCTGCGCCAGCGAGCGCTCATAGCCCGGAATGGCCTCGCTGTTGGAGGTGAAGAAGTCCCGTGCTTCTGCAATGTCCCCGGCTTCGCAGAAGGAAGACACGGCGCCTGCCGTCTGGGGCTTGCGGATTTCCGGGGTGCGCGCGACGAAGTCGCTGAAATTCGCCTGATAGAGCTCCCACGCCTTGTCGCGATTGGCCTCGTTCTCAAGCGATTGCTGCATCACCGACCAGGCTTCCTGACCCTGCCAGTCCTCGCCAGCGACTTCCTCGTAAAGCGCCTCCAGTCTCTCTTCGTCGACATTCTGCGCAAGGATCGCGAGGATGGCCCGGCGCTCGCGCTGGGCATCGGTGGTGCGGGCATAGTCGAGGGCAGCTTCATAGAAGTCTTCCCCGCCCATCCGCGTCCCGTATTTCATTGCCGCTTCGAACTGTTCCGGCGAGACAGCCGATGGGTCGGGCTCTCCTTCGACACCGACGAAGCGGGCCGCCTGCTGGGCGAGGGCTTCACGCTCTGCTTCCATGTCGCCCATTTCAAGAAGGCCGGCATAGAGGTCGTTGAAAAGCAGGGTCTCGTTCTGGCTCAGTTCATCCTCACGGGCTTTCAGGGCATCATAGACCGGGCGATAGGTCTCCTCGACCCAGTCGCTCATGGCGGCGCGGTCATCCTCTGGCAGGCTGGCATAATAGCTGCCCGCCATGGCGATCGACGCAATTGCCACGTCCCAGTCTGCCTCGGCGCCAGCCTCAAGCGCGGCCAGAACGGCAGACGCCGGGGCGTCACCGGCGCGGAAGGCGGCCGTCACGCTGTCGAGCAGGGAGAGCTGTTCGGCGGCCGAAAGCGCGCCGAAGTTGTCGATCAGGGCGTCCCAGTTCTCATCGGAGGTATGGAAGCGCCAGTAGCCGCCGGTCGCATTCGGCATGACCCAGTCGGCGCAGCCTGCCTCAAGCGGAAATTCGGTGGTCTTGCCGGTCAGCATCTCGCGGACGACCTCTTCGCCGTCCGGGCCTGACACCCGCATGGCGAACGGTACCTGCCAGGTCTGGCCATCCACATTGATGTCGGAGCCGAGCGGTGCATAGCGCTGCTGGGTCACGGTAATGAGGCCGGTTTCGTCCTCCTTACAGGTCGCCTCGACATTCAGATACGGGATGCCGGGCTGGAAGATGAAGGACCTGAAGCTTTCGACCACCGCATCGTCGCCGCTGCCTTCGGCGAGCGATTGCATGAAGTCGTCGACATTGGCCGCATCGTCCTCAAAGCGCTTCATGTGCAGGCGGATGCCTTTTCGGAAACCCTCCTCGCCGAGATAGGATTCGAACATGGAGAGGACATGGCCGCCCTTGGAATAGGTAATGCCGTCAAACGCGTCGTTGATGTCGGCATTGCTCTCGATCGGGTTACGGATCTGGCGGGCCGATTTCAGGCTGTCTGTTCCCATCGCATAAAGCCCGCGGCGCTGCGTGGCGCGGTCATAGCCCTGGTCGGGGAAGAGCTCGTTCATCGTCTTGTAGCTCATCCAGGTCGCGAACGCCTCGTTGAGCCAGATGTCATTCCACCATTCGGGCGTGACGAGGTTGCCGAACCACTGGTGCGCCAGCTCGTGCGCATGCGTCGTCAGGATCCCGCGGCGCCGGTCGAGAGAGGTCCGGTCGGAAATCAGCAGTGCGCTCTCGCGGTAGATGATCGCGCCGGCATTCTCCATCGCGCCATAGGCAAAGTCCGGCACCGCGATGATGTCGAGTTTGGCGTAAGGATAGGGGTAGTCGAAATAGGTTTCCTGCTGGCTCACAATGTCGTCGGTGATGTCCATCGCGACCTCAAGCTGGTCGCCCTTGCCGGCGGGGGCAAAGCCGCGGAATGGCACCTGTTTGGCCCGCAGCGAATTGGGCGGCAGCGGCTGACCCTCACGCATGTCATAGGGGCCGACGGCCAGCGCGACGAGGTAGGACTGGATTTCGCGTGTGGGCGCGAAGGAATGGCGCACCATGCCATTCTCGAGCTGGGTGGTGCCGGTCAAAGGTGCATTTGCGATGACCTGATTGCCGGTCGGCGCTGTCACCGTCAGCGTCCACGGCGTCTTGAAGCGCGGCTCGTCGAAGCCGGGGAACATGCGGCGCGCATCAATCGGCTCCATCTGGGTGGCCAGATAGGGCCGGTCGTTCTGTGTCGCCTTGTAGAGGCCGGCGAGACCGAAATTGTACGGCGCGCGATAGTCGATCACGAGGGTGGAGTTTCCTGCCGGCACCGGTTCGGCAAAGTCGATCTTGGAAACACCGCCATCGGCGAGGCTGCCTTCGAACGTGCCCTCGATCTCGGTCCCGTCGTCCAGGCGCACCACCGCACTATTGATGGTCTGGTTGAGCGAGTGCAGCCAGATGCGCGAATGCGGCTGGTCGAGGCGGATGTCGATCTCAACCGTTCCGGTAAAGCCGTCCTTCGCTGGATCCGTCGTCAGGTCGAGGCGGTAGGCGGTCGGGCGCACGCCTTCCGGCAGCTGCCCCGCAGGCGGGGTCTCAAGACGGACCGGTTCATTTTCCGCAGTTTCGGAAGGTGCGGTGTCTCCCGCATCCCTGGGGCCACAGCCTGCGAGCAGCGCAAGGCTGGCAGCAGTTGCTAGGATGGACGTTTTGAACCTGTTAAGCGACATGCGCGAGTCTCCGGACAGTAATTGAACAATCGATTGCCGGTACTGATTGCGCAAAGTCCTCGCGGATAAAAGGTCTGAACTGGAATGAAGACATCCAGAAGGGAAGTTTCATGAAACGGCTCTGGCATTGGCCGCTCGATCCTGCGGCCCGGACGGTCCGTCTCGCGCTCGGTGAGAAGAAGGCGCAGGTCGACATGCGCGCCTGCCGGCCGGGCGCGCCGATCGCAGAGCTGCCCGACCTGCCGCCGGGGACGGAGCTGCCGGTCCTGATGGATACGACAGGCGAGCAGAAGATCGTCGCGTCCGGCAGTCACGCCATCCTCGAGCATCTAGAAGAGGGCGAAACGGGCGAGCGGCTGTTGCCCTTCCTGGCCAAGGACCGCGCCGAGGTGCGCCGGCTCTGGCAGTGGAGCGAAAACTCCTTCGGCGAGGTCAACCGGACCCTTCTGGCGGAACGCGAGAACCAGTGGGTGCGCCGTGCCAAACAGTCCGACACCGCGCGCCTTCGCGAAGGGGTGCACGCCCTTAAAAGCAAGATCGCGTTCCTCGAAGGTCTCGCAGGGATGCGGACCTATATGGCCGGGCGCACGCTGAGCCTGGCGGATCTCTCCATTGCCGCCCACCTCTCAGCCTATGACTATTTCGGGGATGTGCCCTGGGACCTGACGCCGGACCTCAAGGAATGGTATGTGCGTATGAAGTCGCGCCCGTCCTTCCGCCCGCTCCTGGCGGACAAGGTGGAGGGCACGCGCCCGCCCAGCCACTATGCAGACCTCGACTTCTGATGACGCAGGAAACCGGAACGCTGGAAGCCCGCCTGAAAAGGGATGCGCTGGCGCTCGGTTTCGCAGACTGCGCCATTTGCCGGGCCGATGAGCCCTGGCAGGCCGGAGAGAGGCTGGAAGCCTTTGTCGAGGAGGGGCGCCATGGCGAGATGGACTGGATGGAAGCCACGCTGAAGCGGCGCAAGACCCCGCAGGCCATGTGGGAGGGCGCGCGCTCTGCCATCATGCTGGCAGTCAATTACGGGCCGGACACCAATCCGCTCGAGACGCTGGAGCACAAGACGCTTGGCAACATCTCTGTCTATGCGCGCGGCGGCGATTATCACGACCTTATCAAGAAGCGGCTGAAACAGCTCGCCCGCGCCTTCGCCGAAGAGAGCGGGGCAGAGGTGAAGGTGTTTGTCGACACCGCCCCCCTCATGGAAAAGCCGCTGGCGGCGAAAGCCGGGCTCGGCTGGCAGGGCAAGCATACCAATCTGCTCAGCCGGACCTTCGGAAACTGGCTGTTTCTTGGCGCGATCCTGACCGATGCGGAACTCACGCCAGATGAAGCGGAGACCGATCATTGCGGCTCGTGCACTGCCTGTCTCGATGTCTGTCCGACAAAGGCGTTTCCCGCGCCCTATCAGCTCGATGCGCGCCGCTGCATCTCCTATCTCACCATTGAGTATCCGGGCCATATCCCGCATGAATTCCGCGCTGCGATGGGTAACCGGATCTATGGCTGCGACGATTGCCTCGCCATCTGTCCCTGGAACAAGTTCGCCAGCCGCTCGGCCGAACAGAAGCTCTGGGCGCGCGCGGAACTGAAGCTGCCGGAGCTGTCCGATCTTGCCGCGCTCGACGATGCGAGCTTCCGGGAAGTCTTTGCCGGATCGCCCGTCAAGCGGACGGGCCGGAACCGGATGCTGCGCAATGTGCTTATCGCTATTGGAAACAGCGGGGAGCCGTCGCTGGTCGACCAGTCGGTGATCCCGCATCTTGGCGATGAAGCGGCCATTGTGCGGGCGGCCGCCATCTGGGCGCTCGGGCGGCTTGATAAGACAAGGTTCGCGGCGGAGAAGGCAGACCGGCTGGAGCTGGAACACGATGAGGATGTGCGGGGCGAATGGCAGGCAGTAAATCAGTGAGCAAGAGCGGCGGCTCCAAGGCCGGGCGCTGGGCCCTTCGCGTCTTCAAAATCCTGCTGGCGCTTTTTGTGCTGGTCCATCTCTATGCATTTGCCCTGAAATGGGTGCCAGTCCCGGGCAGTATCCTCATGGTGCAGCGAACGCTTGAGGGTGAGGATTTCCGGCGCGTCATCGTCCCGCTTGAAGAGATATCGCCGAACCTGGTGCGCGCAGTCATCGCGGCTGAGGACACCCGTTTTTGCTCCCATGACGGCATTGACTTCGAGGCCGTCGAGAAGGCGATTGAAGAACGCCGCGAGGGCCGCTCGCAGCGCGGCGCCTCCACCATCACCCAGCAAACCGCGAAGAACATCTTTTTCTGGAATGGCGGCGGCTTTGTACGCAAGGGCGGCGAGGCCTGGTTTGCCCTTTTCATCGATACGGTCTGGGGCAAGCGCCGCGTGATGGAGCAGTATCTCAACACGATTGAGTGGGGCGATGGCATCTTTGGCGCCGAGGCCGCTGCGCGCGTCCGGTTCGGCAAACATGCCAGTGAGCTGACAGAGCGCGAAGCGGCCCTGATGGCGGCGGTACTACCCAATCCGCATGAATGGCGCCTCGATCCGCCGGGCCCCTATGTGAATGGCCGGGCCGGGACGCTGCAATCACGCATGCGGGTCGTTGCCAGCGATGGACTGGCCGACTGCGTGCTGTCGCGCTGAGCGGGGCGCCTTACTCCGGACAGCCCCCTTCAAAGCTTCTGGCAAGTGTGCCGACGGCCGCGGCGGCGCCCTGACGGTATGGATTCTGGTCCTCAATAACGACATCCCGGATGACGCCATCGGATTGCTGGCACCATTCCTCCCGTTGTGGGATTTCGAATTCCGCCCATTCCTTTGGGGCCATGGTGGGGTCTTCAGCAAAGCCGGGTTTGGCCACCGCTTCCAGCACATCGCCGTCGCCATCATCACACCAGGCAGGCCTCTCCTTGCCGAGCCTGTTGCAGCTTAGCCCGCGCAGTGCATTTCTGGTGCGCGCCTGAGGCCCGGCGAGAATTGGCAGGTCAAGCTCTGGAAGTTCGCTGTCGCCGCCTGCCATCCGCCCCGCATCGGCGGTTTCGCCGGGCGCTGCGATCACGGGTGACTGGACAGGGGTGCGTTCGCTGGGCGTGGGTGTCTCCGTAGCCGGCAGCGCCAGAGGTCTCAGTGGTTCGGGATCGGCAAGGGGCGGTGGGTCCGGTTCGGGGGCGGGCTCTTGGTCTGGCTCTCGTTCGCGGGGCTCCGCTGTCTCTTCAGCTTCTGGCGGCTCCGACGCCTGCTCGACCAGGGTCACCGGAATGATATCCGGTGTGTCCGGGTCTGCGGGCAGCGATCTCTGTGGCAGGTTGAGGAGGAGGGCAATGAGCGCGCCATTGATACCGAAAGAGGCGAGAAAGGGCCAGCTGCGCCTCAAAAACCGGGATGCGAAGGCCCCCGCCAAGCCGATCCTAGTCCTCTTCGGCGAGGCGCTTTGCCTCCCGTATATCGCCGCGCAGCACCAGCGTGTCGATATTGTCTCCGTCCAGCAAAAGCGCCTTGTTGATGTCGGCTTCGGCTGCCTGAAGGTCATCCTTTTCAAGATGGGCGCTGGCGCGCATCTGCAGCGCATCCACGAAATTCGGCCTGAGAGTCAGCGCCTGATCGAGGTCGGCCATCGCCTTGTCCACCTGGCCGGTGCCGAGATAGGCGGCGGCGCGGTCTGTCAGGATATCGGCGTCCTCCGGCGCGATCTTCAGCGCGTCGCTGAGCGCCACGATGGAGGCATCGGGATAACCGCCGATCAGCCAGGCATTGCCCGCCTGCGCGAGGTAGACTGCCCGGTCAGTGAGGCCGCCCGCATCCGGCGCATTGGCAAGCTCTTCCAGCCGTACAGCCGCTTCGCGGTAGTTCTCAAGGCCGAGCAGGGCCATGGCGTTGCAGTAGCGGGCTGCCGGGCGGGCGCCTTCGCCCAGCCAGCGCAGACTGTCCTCCAGCGCCGTTTCGGGGTCTTCCTGCGAGGTTTCGATACACGCGTTCAGACGGGCCTGTTCGGCGCGAACGGCGTCACCGGTCGCAGATTGCGAAACAGGAAGAACAGCGATGAGAAGCGCAATATAGGCTGACAACTGGATACGGGCCCTCTGAAGACTAGACTGACACTTCGGTAATAAGCGAGCCATGGGTGCGCAAATGACAGATCCTTCACGCAAGCTCTTCCTGATCGGCCCCGGCTATTCGGCCAAGGCGCTGGTGGCCCTTTGCCAAGAGCAGGGCAACTGGTCGATTTCAGGCACCGCGCGCAGCGAAGACAAGGCAGACGGGCTGGAGCAGGACGGCATCGCCCCCGTCCTCACCGATGATGCGGCAGGTATCGAGCAGGCGGGAGAAGGCAGTCACTGGGTTATCTCCACCCCGCCCCGCGATGAGGGCTGCCCCGGCTTTGCCCTGGCCGGCGCCTATGCCGCGAAAGCCGCCTCTATTACCTATCTGTCGACCACCGGCGTCTATGGCGACCTTGATGGCGGTTGGGCCTTTGAATGGCTGCCTGCCAATCCCGGCTCCAGGCGCGGCGAGCGGCGGGCCGAAGCCGAGGCTCAATGGCTGAGCGTGCGCCCCGATGCGCGCCTTGTCCGTCTGCCGGGCATCTACGGCCCCGGACGCTCGCAGATCGAGCGTATTCAGGACGGCAAGGATGAGCAGATGGTCAAACCCGGCCAGGTCTTCTCGCGCATCCATGTCGATGACCTCGCCGCGGGCCTTCTTGCCCTGATCGAGCATCCGCACCTTTCGGGGGTCTTCAACCTTTGTGACGATGAACCGGCGCCGCCGGAAGCGGTCATGGATTTTGCCGCCGATCTCCTCGGCGTCCCGCGGCCGGAACATGTCAGCCTGGACGAGGCAGAGGCCAGCGCGATGGCGCGCAGCTTCTATGCCGAATGCAAGCGTGTGCCCAATTCAAAGCTCAAGGCGGCGACCGGCTGGCGGCCAACATACCCGACCTATCGCGAAGGCCTTCGGACCATCTTCGCCGCTCAGAAAAACTGATCTGCCCGATTAGCGTCCGCCCCGCCGATTGATTGCCCGTCGGCGCTGCCTACCTCTCTGTGGGACAGAAGATGCAAAGAGCAAGGATGGAGACCCAAGATGAGCGACACCGAATACACCCCACCAAAAGTCTGGACCTGGGACCGTGAGAGCGGCGGCCGGTTTGCCAAGATCAATCGTCCGATTGCCGGGCCGACCCATGACAAGGAGCTCCCTGTAGGTGAGCACCCGATCCAGCTCTATTCGCTCGGCACGCCCAATGGCGTGAAGGTCACCATCATGCTGGAAGAGCTTCTGGCGGCTGGCCACAAGGGCGCAGAATACGATGCCTGGCTGATCAATATCGGGGAGGGCGACCAGTTCAGTTCCGGCTATGTCGAGCTCAACCCGAACTCCAAGATCCCGGTCATGGCCGACCATACGACCGACCCGGTCACCCGCGTCTTCGAAAGCGGCTCGATCCTGCTCTATCTCGCCAACAAGTTTGGCGCCTTCCTGCCGGAAGACCATTACAAGCGCACCGAAGCCATGAACTGGCTCTTCTGGCAGATGGGGTCTGCACCTTATCTTGGCGGCGGATTCGGCCACTTCTACGCCTATGCGCCGGTCAAGATCGAATACGCCATCGACCGTTTCGCCATGGAGGCAAAACGCCAGATGGACGTGCTCGACCGCAACCTGGCTGACCGCGAGTTCATGGCAGGCGACGAATATTCCATCGCCGACATGGCGATCTGGCCCTGGTATGGCGCCCTTGCCAAGGGCATCATCTATGAGGCTGGTGAGTTCCTGCAGGTTAACGAATACAAGAACGTCATCCGCTGGACCGATCAGGTCGCCGAGCGCGAAGCGGTCAAACGCGGCCGCATGGTCAACCGCACCTTCGGCGACCCGTCATCGCAGCTGCGCGAACGCCACGACGCCAGCGACTTCGACACCAAGACGCAGGACAAGCTGGAGGGCTAGCGGAGTAACGCCCGGCACGAAAATCAGCTGACAGGGTTGCAATCGGCTCAGGCTATAATATCTAGCAAGCTATCTATTAGCTAGCTAGATATTTTCGCATGCCCGATACCCCACCTACCCAGACCTTCCTCCAGGAGTTCGCCGTCGTTACACGCAAGGTGCGAACCTTGTTCGACGCGCGTGTCCGCAAGCATGAGGGCATGACGCAATCGCGGGCGCGGCTATTGCTCCTGTTGGTGCGCGAGACACGCATGACGCAGGGCGAGCTGGCGACAGCCATGGAAGTGGCCGGGCCGACAATGGCCAGGACCATCGATTCCATGGAGAAAGCCGGACTTGTCGCACGAGAGGTCGATGTCGACGACCGGCGGGTGCGTTGGGTCACCCTGACCGACACGGCAAAAAAGCAGGCCCGCAAGGTGCTTGATCTGTCCCTCACCCTCCAGGCCGATGTACTGAAAGGTATCTCATCGGAGGATATCGCGACGACACGGCGCGTCCTGGCCGCCATGATTGAAAATGTCGGGGAGGCGGAGGCGTGACGTCCGACGAGCTTCAACCGGCCGATCTTCGGGATACGAATGTCGAAACGGACACTGACGAGCGTGTCACCTGGCCTGAAGAACCGGAAGAGGCGGCCGCCGAAGCTGCGGTGCCATTTGTCCCGATGCACCCGCTGCGGGCAGCCGGTTATTTTGCTGCTTCACTCACCCTGGCCCTGTCGCAAGGGTTCGGCCAGAGCGTAATTTCAGCGAACCTGCTTCAGTTGCAGGGCAGTTTCAGTGCCACTCAGGCTGAAACGCTCTGGTTGTCGGCGGCCTATCTGGCGCCAAATGTCTCGCTGACGCTGGTGCTCATCAAGGTGCGCAACCAGTTTGGCCTGCGCAATTTTGCTGAAATCAGCATCATTGGTTTTCTCGCTGCTGCCCTGCTGAACTATGCCGCCGGAGACCTGCAATCTGCGATGGCCGTCCGTTTCATGAGCGGTGCAGCCGCAGCCCCGATGACATCGCTCGCCTTCCTGTACATGCTGGAGCCGCTGCCGCCGGAAAGGAAGATGAACTACGGCCTTTGCGCCGCACTTACGCTTATCTTCATGGGGCCCGCCCTGACACAGGTCGTCTCGCCCTACTTGCTCGAAATTGGCCTCTGGCATGGGCTGACGGCGCTAGAAGCTGCGCTCGCCATGATCGCTTTCGGACTGATATATCTGCTGCCGCTAGGCAAGCCGCAACATACGATGAAGGTGCATCCGAACGATATCACCAGCTACATCTTCATCGCCATTGGTATGGGCTCCATCACTGTGGCGCTGGTCTTCGGCCCGACCTACTGGTGGACGAGTACGCCCTGGATCGGCTGGCTGCTGGCGCTCGGCATCGTGTCGTCTGCCATTGCGGCTGTGATCGAGTTGAACCGCAAGGTGCCGCTGCTCGACATACGCTGGATCATGAGCCCGGCAGTCCTGCAATTTTCTGCTGTCTTGCTTCTGTTCCGCATTGTCCTGTCGGAGCAGACGTCGGGCGCTGCGGGTCTTTTCCGCTCGCTTGGACTCATGAATGAGCAGATGCAGGTCCTCAATCTGATCATCATCGGGATGACGATTGCGGGCGGCGTGATCTGTGCCGTCACGCTGAAACCGGGGCGTGAGCGCCCGTTTCACATCGTTGCGCTGATCCTGCTGGTCATCGGGGCGCTCATGGATTCCAATTCCACCAGCCAGACGGTGCCATCGGACATGTTTGTCAGCCAGGCGCTGATCGCGCTGGCCTCTGCGCTCTTCCTGCCGCCAGCGCTGCTGTCCGGCATGATGTCGGCCCTGGAGAGGGGCTATGACTATATATTGAGCTTTGTCATCGTTTTCCTGACGACGCAGAAGGTCGGCGGTATTCTCGGTGGAGCGCTATTTTCGACCTTTATCACCTTTCGCAAACGTCTACATCTTGAGCGCATCGACGAGCAGTTGAGTATGACTGATCCGCTCGTCCAGGAACGGCTTGCCAAATATGGCGGCGCCTTTGGCAGTTCGACAACGGACGCCGGCGCCAGTGCGGCACAGGGCGTGGCTGTGCTGCAAGGCCAGGCCCAGACCGAGGCCTCCGTCATGGCCTATAATGATGCTTTCCTGACGATTGCCGTGATTTCAGCTGTCGCACTCGCTGCACTCCTCGCCCACATGGCGATCGACGGGCTGCGGGCCCATTCAGCTGAGCCGTCCGAGCCCGCTCCTGCTCCCCTTCAACCCCAAGCAACCTGAACTGATTGATCCTCCCATGTTGTCCCGCCTGTCTCGACATATCGCCACTTTCCTCGCCATTATCATCGGCATTACCGGCCTGTTCGCCATTCTCTATGCCTGGAAGCTGCCTCCCTTCCAGAGCAGTCTGGAACTGACCGAGGATGCCTACATCCAGGGCGAGGTCACCATGCTGGCCCCGCAAGTGTCCGGTGCGATCACGGAGGTCGCCGTACAGGACTTCCAGCATGTCTCGAAGGGCGACCTGCTGATCCGAATAGACGACCGCATCTACCGCCAGCAGCTGGCCAAGGCGCAGGCCGTGCTGGCTGCGAAAGAAGCCGCGATCGCGACGCTGGAACAGGACACGGAAACTGCCCGTGCGCACATCCGTTCAGCCGAAGCCCGCGCCCAGTCTGCAAGGTCATCCCTGTCGCTCGCTGAATCCAGTCTTGAGCGCTTTAGCAAACTGCAGGCAAGCCACGCTATTTCCGAACTGGAAGCCGAGGAACATGCCGGCTCGAGGGATCAGGCGAATGCGGCGCTACAGGAAGCGCTCGCAGAGGTTGCGGCGGCGCGCCAGGACCTCGCGTCGATATCCAGCCGCAGACAGTCGCTCGACGCGGAAATCGACCAGGCGAAAGCGACAATCGACCTTGCGAAAATCGACCTTGCCAATACTGAGATCACCGCGCCTGTCGACGGTCGGCTTGGTCAGATCGGCGCGCGGACCGGCCAGTATGTGACGCCCGGCACCCGGCTCACCAGCATTGTGCCGGAGCACATCTGGGTGATCGCCAATTTCAAGGAAACCCAGCTGGAAGGCATGCAGATCGGCCAGCCCGTGACATTTGAAGTAGATGCGTTGGGCGGCAAGGAGCTCACGGGAACGATCTCGCGCTTTTCACCGGCGACAGGGTCTCAATACAGTGTCATCAGCGCCAGCAATGCGACGGGCAATTTCATCAAGATCGCACAGCGCATACCGGTGATGATTGATATCGACACCGGGCAGGCGGGTTTGGACCAGCTGGTGCCTGGCATGTCGGTCGTGGTGCACGTTGACACGGCAGCAGAGCCTGTAGGCCAGCCGACAGGCAAAAGATCTGCCCCCGGCGCCCCGGCGCGAAGCCTCGTCTCGCAAGCGCCATAGGCTGGACCCGGCGAGAGCATTGTCATCCATGGCCACGTCTCGCGGGTGGCTTAACCTGCGATAGGTGCAGGATGAGGCCGGTTTCAGGGGTGGGGCAAGCTAAGCTAAGCGGCCTCGTCCGTACTCACAGCAAACGGATCGTAATTGAGGATCGGCGCGAGCCAGCGTTCGGCGGTTCTCTGGTCCCAGCCCTTGCGTCTGGCATAGTCCTCGACCTGGTCGCGTTCGATGCGGCCGACGGCGAAATAGGCGCTGTCGGGGTGAGCGAAATAGAGGCCGGAAACCGACGGCGCCGGGCTCATCGCAAAGCTCGAGGTCAGCGACACGCCGATCCGTTCTTCGGCTTCCAGCAGCTTGAAGATCAGCTCTTTCTCTGTGTGGTCGGGCTGGGCCGGATAGCCGGGCGCCGGACGGATGCCGCGATACTTTTCCTTGATCAGGTCGTTGCAGTCATAGGCCTCGTCCGGGGCATAGCCCCAAAGCTCTTTTCTGACCTTCTCATGCATGCATTCTGCCATGGCTTCCGCGAAACGGTCGGCCAGCGCCTGAACCATGATGGCGGAATAGTCGTCGCCCTTCTCCTTGAAGTCCTTTGAGATCGCATCGGCCTCGGGTCCGGCAGTCACACAGAAGGCGCCGATATGATCCCCGTCGGATGAGAGGAAGTCAGAGAGCGCAAAGTTCGGCTTCTCATTGGTTTTCTTCATCTGCTGGCGCAGCGTGTGGAGCGTTTCACCGGAGGCGAGCCTGATGTCGTCGCCCTCGCGTCTGGCTTCCCAGAAGCCGATGGTCGCCTTTGGCTTGAACCAGGCTTCGCCCAAGAGGCGTTGCAGCATGGTCTGCGTATCGCGCCAGAGGTCGGATGCCGCCTCGCCGACTTTCTCATCCTCCAGGATTTGCGGGAATTTGCCCGCAAGGTCCCAGCTCATGAAATAGGGCGTCCAGTCGATATAGTCCTTGAGGTCGTTGAGATCGAAATCCTCAAACGTCTTCACGCCGGTGAAGGTTGGCGCAGGCGCGGAAGCTTTGGTCGCATTGAAAGCCAGCTCGCGCGCCTCCTTGATCGGCAGGCGCGGGGTGGGCGGGCCGCCAGAGCGGCTTTCGCGGATACGGTCATAGCGGGCCTTGGTCGTGCCCCACATGGTCTCGCGCTCTTCGGTATTCATCATCGCGCTGACGACGCCGACCGCGCGGCTCGCATCGCTGACGTGGATGACCGGGGCAGACGGAAAGGCCGGGTCGATCTTCACGGCGGTGTGCGCCGGAGAGGTCGTGGCCCCACCGATCAGCAGGGGCAGGTGAATGCCCTGACGCTCCATCTCGGCGGCAACGAAGACCATCTCATCAAGCGACGGCGTAATGAGGCCCGAGAGACCGATCATGTCGGCCTTTTCCTCAATCGCCTTTTCGAGGATTTTCTCAGCAGGCACCATGACGCCCATATCGACAATGTCATAGCCATTGCAGCCCAGCACGACGCCGACAATGTTCTTGCCGATATCGTGCACATCGCCCTTCACCGTGGCGAGGACGACCTTGCCATTGGACACCTTGTCGAGGCCGAGCTCCTTCTGCTCTTTCTCGATAAAGGGGGTGAGGTGGGCGACAGCCGCTTTCATGACGCGGGCTGACTTCACCACTTGAGGCAGGAACATCTTGCCGGCGCCGAAAAGGTCACCGACGACATTCATGCCGTCCATGAGCGGGCCCTCGATGACATGAAGCGGACGCTCAGCCTTCTGACGGGCTTCCTCGGTGTCCTCGACAACGAATTCGGTGATGCCCTGGACGAGCGCGTGTTCGAGGCGTTTCTCGACCGGCTGCTCGCGCCAGCTCATATCCTTCTTCTTGGTTTCGCCTTTCTGGCCGCGATACTGTTCGGCCATGTCGAGCAGGCGTTCGGTTGCATCGTCGCGGCGATTGAGGATTACATCCTCGACCGCCTCGCGAAGCTCCGGATCGATATTGTCATAGATGTCGAGCTGGCCGGCATTCACGATGGCCATGTCCAGGCCCGCCGGGATCGCATGATAGAGGAAGACCGAATGCATGGCCCGGCGCACGATCTCATTGCCGCGGAAGGAGAAAGAGACGTTGGAGAGCCCGCCCGAGATATGGCAATGGGGGAGCGTCTCGCGGATCGCCTTGCAGGCCTCGATGAAATCGACGGCGTAATTATTGTGCTCCTCGATCCCGGTCGCGACGGCGAAAATGTTCGGGTCGAAGATGATGTCTTCAGGCGCAAAGCCGACTTTCTCAGTCAGCAGCTTGTAGGCGCGTGTGCAGATTTCGATCTTGCGCGCTGCCGTGTCGGCCTGACCCTCTTCATCGAAGGCCATCACAACCGTGGCCGCGCCATAGGACTGTACCTTGCGGGCCTGCTCCAGGAACTGTTCCTCGCCTTCCTTGAGCGAGATGGAGTTCACAACCGCCTTGCCCTGCACGCATTTTAGCCCTGCCTCGATCACCTCCCATTTGGAGCTGTCGATCATCACCGGGACACGTGCGATATCGGGCTCGGCGGCGATGAGGTTGAGGAAGGTGGTCATGGCCTCGACGCCGTCCAGCATCCCCTCATCCATGTTCACATCGATGATCTGCGCCCCATTCTCGACCTGCTGGCGCGCGACATCGACAGCGGTGTCATAGTCACCCGCCTTGATGAGATTGCGGAATTTCGCAGAGCCGGTGACGTTCGTGCGCTCACCGATATTGATGAAGATCTGGGAGGCTGTGGAATTTGTCATGATTGATCCTGATCGGGATCCTTTTTCCTGAAGTTCACGATGCCGAGCAGGCGCCCGGAAATGAAGAAGGCCGTGGCCGCAGAGGCGCCGCCAATGGCGCCAAGCCAGACCAGTGCGAGATCGTCAAACAGCGTGCTGGCGGCGAACCGGCCAAGACCGTAAGCGGCAACAGCGATGAGAAAGCAGATGATGAATTTGATAAGAGGCGTCATGCGACCCTCTGACGGCTTCTGCTCTCCGGCGAAGCCCAGAAGCCTGAGCGAACCATTGGACGGCCCGTTACCGGGCGGTTGTAGACATAGACCCAGGCTTTGGCGCAAGGGCGTCCAAAATCGTCAACGATAGAGACCTTTTCGCGCCGATAAAGCGCCTTGGACGGCGCATCGGTGCGCACGCCCTCAAACGCGTCAAGCTTTCGGGCAATGCGCGGATGATCGAGGCGGTAAAGCATGCCGTGGCAGATGCCTTTCTGGCGCACAACACCCGGATAGTCGCCCATATCGAACATGGCGCCCTTGAACCTGCAGGGGCCAAGAAATTCTCCATGACGCTTAAGGTCAACGTTCTTGGGGCCGCCAGGAAAGCCCTGCTTGAGCAGGCCGTAGAAGATGAAAAAATCACGGGCAGAGACAGGAGGCGTTATCATTCTGCGGCCTCATCGGTATGGGCTCTTTGAACCCGAGCTTTTTCAGATTTAAATCTCTCTCTATATTCAGAGAGGATGACTTGTGAGCCTGGAAGTAACGCTAAGTTGTTCAACTCGTATGGATCTATTCGAAGATCGAAGAGCATTTCGTAGGTCGATCCGCCAACGCCGTAGTTGATGTATTTGTAAGAAGGCGACCAAATTCCTTCGCTCTTAATGATCCTCGGATGATCGAATAGATGCTCGTAAAAGAATTGGGTTCTTTGAGGCCCCGACGCCAACAAGGACTTACCATCCACAGTTTGAGGTATCTGAAGCGAGCACGCTTCTAGAATTGTCGGCATAACATCAATGTTAAGAGCGACTTGCGGTATAGGCTCTCTGCGGCTGCCAGAAGGCATTTTTATCACAAGTGGAACTCGAATTGACTCTTCGAACATCCACCATTTGCCAGAAAGACCATGTTCGCCCAAAAGCATCCCATTGTCTGAAGTGAATACGATCAGGGTGTCGTCGTACAGGTTCCTCTCTTTTAAAGCAGATACAATTCGACCAACTTGCGCATCCAGCCCGTTGACCAGTCTATAGTAGTCTCGAAGAGTTTCGGACGCGGTTTCAGGATTACCAAACCTCTGTCTCCAACGTTCACGGCCTTCTGACGTTTTGAGAAACTCTGGCAGTCGATCAAAAGCTTCCGTGGTGGCGCTAGGTGCGGTTGGATAGAAAAGCTCTTTATAGCTTTCATCGTAAACGTGATCTGCGTCCCAATAAGGTTCGCGGTGTTGCGTATGCGGCGCGAGCGTCGCAAACGTTAAAAAGAATGGGGCGTCTTTTAACTGATTGATAGCATTGACGGCCTTCGCGCCGATGAATTCAGTTAGATGCTTTCCGCCATATTCTTCGTCGTAATATAACTTAAAGTTATCAAATCCGTACCAAATATTGAAAAAGTTTTCGCGGGATTCTGTTCCTAATCCCCATTTTCCAATGTACGCTGTTTGATAACCAGCAGATTTCATCAGTCCATACAGACCGCGGTCTAGCTGAGCCTGAGTGATCTCACTCCAATTCCAATATTTATGGTTAGATGCGAATTGCCCGGTCATGATTGAGGCGCGGCTGGTAGGACATATCGAAGTGGTTACGAAAGCATCATCGAAGCTGTGCCCCTCGGCAACTAACGCGTCGATATGAGGTGTTTTGATGCCTAGCTTGTCTCTTTTTGCTATCGCGTCAGCTCTTAGATCGTCTGCAATGATAAGTACAACATTGGGCTTTGAAGTAGAGCTTCGACGAAGGTTCGTGGCACAAGCACCGAGGCCGGCGACTGCTGCCAAACCTGCGACTACTTCTCTTCTTTGGGGCGTTATCATTCTGCGGCCTCATTCGTCCGTGTGACGCCGGGCAGGCCATCAGTGCTTTCGGCATTGCCTTCATACCAGCGCTGTTCCCAGGTGCGTCCATCTGTGCGGGGATTGTTGGCATAGCGCTGAAGCTGTTCACGCTCGCCCTTGAACTCATAGAAGGGTACGCCCCAGCCGCAGCTGTCGGAAACCCGATCCAACTTAACGGTGACGATGGCGCGCGCCTTGTCGAAATTGGAAAAGAGGGCCAGCAGACCGGCAAAGCGTGGATCATCGAACTGCACTGCCTCGCCTTGCCCATAGAGGCGCACGATATTGGCCGCGCCGTCAAAGGCGCAAAACATGATCGTGATACGGCCATTTTCCTTTAGATGCGCCATCGTTTCGATGCCGGAGCCGCCAAGATCGAGCCAGGCGACCGTGCTCTCATCGATCACGACGAAGCTGTCATAGCCTTTGGGCGAGACATTCACATGCCCGTCGCGCGACAGGGGCGCTGTCGCGACGAAGAACATTTTCTGTGCCTTGATGAACTCGATGAGCTTGTCATCGAGTTTCTCATACGTCTTGCTCATGATTGCCTCCCGTCAGCTTGCGAGCTGGAACGGTTCTAGCCCGGATAGACGCATGGCGCGAGGTGGTTCCGGGATGTTTCGGGGCGTCTTGCCCTTCACTGCCTTGGAAATGGCCTCGATATGTGGCGGGGTTGTGCCGCAGCAGCCGCCAAGCACATTGACCAGGCCTGATTTTGCCCATTCTTCCAGCTGCGCCGCTGTCTGTTCGGGCAGCTCATCATACTCACCGAACTCATTCGGTAGACCGGCATTTGGATAGGCAATAACGCGTGTGTCGGCGACCTTTGAAATGGCCGCGATGTGCGGGCGCATCATCTTGGCGCCGAGAGCGCAGTTGAGACCAATGGCCCATGGCTGCGCGTGACGGACCGAGTGCCAGAAGGCTTCGGCGGTCTGGCCCGAGAGCGTACGGCCGGAGGCGTCGGTAATCGTGCCGGAAATGATGACCGGGATCTCCTTGCCCGTCTCGGCGCGGAAATCCAGAAGCGCCTTGATGGCAGCCTTGGCATTCAGCGTGTCGAAGATGGTCTCGATCAGGAAAAAGTCGATATGCGGCGCCATGGCGTGTGCCTGTTGCAGATAGGCAGCTCGCACATCGTCGAAGGTCACTTCCCGATAGCCCGGATTGTTGACGTCCGGCGAGAGCGACAATGTCTTGTTGGTCGGCCCGATTGCGCCGAGAACCCCGACAGGCTTGTCTGCGGCGTCGGCAGCTTCCCGCGCGACGCGGGCGCCGGCTTCTGCAATCTCGGCCGCGATATCCTGCATGTGATAGTCGCCCTGCGCGATGGTGGTCGCGCTGAACGTGTTCGTCTCAATGAGGTCGGCGCCAGCCGCGATGAATTTCGCATGGATGTCGCGGACAGCATCCGGCTGGGTAAGGTTCAGGAGGTCGTTATTGCCCTGAACCGCCGTGTCCCAGTCGGCAAAACGCTCACCGCGAAACTGCTCCTCGGAGAAGGCATATTTCTGGAGCATGGTGCCCATCGCGCCGTCCAGGATCAGGATCTCTTCCCTGGCCTTTGCTTCAAGCTGGTCGATCAGTGTCTCGTTTGCCATCAGGCCGCCTCCGCCGTTGCGGGTTTCAGGCCGAGCAGGTGGCAGGTCGAAAGCGCCAGATTTGCCCGGTTCAGTGTGTAGAAGTGGAATTGCTCGACGCCGCCATCGGCGAGCTTGTGACAGAGCTCGGCTGCGACATTGGCCGTGATGAGGTCACGGGTATCGGCGTCATCATCGAGGCCTTCATAAAGCTTGTGAAGCCAGTCCGGCAGGCTGGCGCCGCACATCTTGGCGAACTTTTTAAGGCCGTTGAAATTGGGCTGCAGCATGATGCCGGGAACGAGCGGCATGGTGATGCCGGCAGCGCGGGCCTTGTCGACGAATTCGAAATAGACTTCCGGTTCAAAGAAGAACTGCGTGATCGCGCGGTCCGCGCCGGCCTCCTGCTTGCGTTTCAGGTGGGCAAGATCCTGCTCCCAGCCCCGCGAATCCGGGTGGGGCTCAGGATAGCAGGCCACCGAGATTTCGAACACCTTGCCAAGGTCCGGGCGGTGCGCACGAAGGTCGGAGACGAGGTCGACCACATTGGTGTAGCGCCCCTCGGGCTTGTCATAGTCTTCATCCTGCGGCGCATCCCCGCGCAAGGCGACGATGTGGCGGACGCCGGCTTCATAATAATCTTCGGCTGTCTGCAGGACTTCTTCACGCGGGGCGCCGACGCAGGTCAGGTGCGCTGCCGGTGTCAGGCGGGTGTCGGTCACGATGCGCTTGACCGTATCGTGGGTGCGCTCACGGGTGGACCCGCCGGCGCCATAGGTGACCGAAACAAAGTGAGGCGCCATCGGCTCCAGCCGGCGCACGCACTCCCACAGGCGCTCATCCATGGTCTCATTCTTCGGGGGAAAGAACTCAAAGGAGACATTCGGGCCCTTCTCGCCCTGCCGGGTGGCAACTGATAGGTGGCTCATGCGGCAACTTCCTCTTTGTGTTGCGGTTTCCGGGCACGCCAGATGAGAACGGCAATGCCTTGATCCAGGTCTTTGGGCGGCTCGAAGCGCAGCGCCTCGTCAAGGTGCAAGCCGGCCTGTTCGGCCCAGAGTTTCATTGTGTCTTCGCGAATGCCGAGACGCCGGTGGCCGAAGGCTTCGCGCATGAATTCGTGATCGTGCTGGGCGAAATCCACGATGACCAGCGTGCCGCCCGGACTGAGGATGCGGCTTGCCTCGCGCACCACTTTTTCCGGGTCTTCCAGATAGTGAAGCACCTGATGGACAATGACCATGTCGGCGCTTGCCGGCTCAAAAGGTGTTGCAGTGACGTCTCCCTGACGCACGCGCGCCTGGGTGACTCCGGCCTCGGCAAGTTTGGCCCGCGCCAGGGTCAGCATCTGATGCGACATGTCGAGGCCTTCGGACTCCTGCGCACGATTGCCGAGCAGGGTGAGCATGCGGCCTGTCCCGGTGCCAAGATCGACCACTTTGCGGAAAGGGCCAGGCCCCACGGCGCGCAGTATGGCCGCTTCGATAAGTTCATCTGGGTAATGCATGGACCGGATCTGGTCCCAGTCCGACGCGATCGAGCTGAAATAGGTTTCGGCCGAAGCCTGACGGGCCTGACGCACCGCATCAAGCCGTGAAAGGTCGTTCGGGAAATCGCCCGTTGCTTCATCGATGAGGTCAAAAAGGTGGTCAGTCAGGGTGCCGGCCCAGCCAGAGGCCGGAATGCGGTAGAAGACCCATGCGCCTTCGGGAAGACGTTCGGTCAGGCCTGCTGACGTCAGTGCCTTGAGGTGGTGGGAGAGCCGGGGCTGGCTTTGGCCCAGAACGGTCACAAGCTCACCGACCGACAGCTCCCCATGGCGCAGCAAAGCCAGAATGCGCAGCCGCGTTGGCTCGCCAGCGGCGCGCAATGCTTCTACCATGGTTTCCGAAGGCTGTCTCATATCAGCATATAAACATGCCTTTATATGGATGACAATATGCTGTGCTTCGGTGTGACCGATAGACCACCATACGTCGATATCTACTTATTCATTGAAGTGTTGGCGTTGAAAGCCGGGCAGGCTGCGCACATATGCTGCCTCCAGCATACGGAAGTTATCATGAAGACAGTAGTTTCAGCCCTCATCGCGCTTACCACGCTTACGGCTTGCGCGACGACACAGGACACGACTGACACCGCCTCGGGCGTCTCCGATCCTTTTGAAGGCTTCAACCGTAATGTGTACGCTTTCAACGAGGCGGTCGACAAAGCGGCGATCGAGCCGGTGGCACGTGGCTACCGCGCGGTCGTGCCAGAGCCTGCCCGTGACGGTGTGCACAATGTGCTGACCAATATTCGCCAGCCCGTTGTCTTCGCGAACTCTATGCTTCAGGGCAATGCGCAGGCCTCTGCAGATACGTTCGGTCGCTTCCTGATCAACTCGACCATTGGTGTGGCTGGCATCTTTGATGTTGCCAGTACGCTTGGCGTTACCGAACATAATGAGGATTTCGGGCAAACGCTGGGTGTGTGGGGCGTTGAGCCAGGACCGTTCCTGGTTCTGCCTTTGCTCGGGCCAAGCAATTTCCGCGACACATTCGGAATTGCCACAGACCGGGCCCTGGACCCGCTGACCTGGACTGAATTCGAAAGCGATCCGGATCTCGACGACCACATCGCCGTGGGCCGGACCGTTCTCGGTCTGATTGATACGCGCGCGCGCCTGATCGAACCGATTGAAACGCTGCGCTCGCAGCCGGAACCTTATATTGCGCTTCGCCGCAATTATTCCTCGCAGCGCGAGGCTGCCATCCGAAATGGCGAGACAGAGGCAGATCCATACCAGGATTTGCCTGATTTTGATGTCTATGATGAGGAAAGCGCCGAGGGGACAGGCGCCGGAGACCAGTAGGACGACGACCATGAAAATTGCCAGACACCTTATTGCGGCCGCCGCACTGGCAGCTGCAGCCAGCCCCGCCTTCGCGGATGCGAGCACTGAGGCTTTTGTCGAAGACAATGCCAATGAAGTGCTTGAATCGCTGAATGACCCTTCGCTCAGCCGTGACGAGCGTACCGCGCTTTTCAGCCGCTATATGGATGAGTTCGCAGACATCGAAGCTGTCAGCCGCTTCGTCATAGGCAAATATGCAAACCGCTTCACGCCGGAAGAGTTCGAGCGCTTTCAGGCGGCCTTCAAGAAATACGCGCTTGCCGTCTATGAGAATGAACTCGATGCCTATCGCGGCAATGAGGTTATCGTTGAAGGATCAACAGACCGCACGCCGCGCGACTCGATCGTCGATACGAAGATCCCGCGCGCCGATGGCCAGGAGATGAGTGTCCGCTGGCGTGTGCTCAAGCGCAATGACGGCTATCAGGTGGTGGACGTCGCCCTGAACGTGAATGGCAATCTGATCTGGCTGGCGATTGAGCAACAGGCCCAGTTTCTGTCCCTGCTGGATCGCACGAACGGCTCTGTTGATGCTCTCATCAACCGGATCGAACGTATGACCCGTGATGTCGTGGCGGGCCGGCGCTAGGGTAACCCAGACCCTTCCACATATAAAAAAGCCCTGCCAACCGGCAGGGCTTTTTCAAAGGGCTGAACGTCCATCTAGTTCTGATCGTCGTCCATCATGTCGTCAGAAGCATTGGTGTCGGCTTCATCAGCGTCCCAATCGCTCATGGAGTTGCGTTCGCTGTCTGCCGCTGATGCATCGTCTTCCATTTCATAGATAAAGATCGGCATCATCGCGAGATCGTCTGCTGCTGCGTCGATCATGAGCGCGTCGCCATCGTCATCTACAATGATGCGGTCGAAGTCGAGCTGACGATCATTGTCCATGATCGTGTCGCCGACGATGGCATATTTGGCTTCACCGTCTGCGGAGATGATGATGTCATTGATACGCGCAGACTCGTCGGAATTGGTGAAGTCGGCGGTGGTACCGATTATTTCCGATGCGAGGCTGTAATCATTCAGCCCGTCCTGATCGTATTCCTCGACGTTCTGAAGCGCTTCTTCCGTCATGGAAACAGTAAAGCGCGGCTCATTGTCGGCTGCCATTTCAAGGTCGAGCTGATCAAAGGCGAGCGCACCTTGGGTGCCGAGCAGGTCGATGAAATCGCCGCTGCGGAACACAACGCGGTCAATCTGGCCGTCGCTATTGATGATAAAGTCATCGATCGTGGCGGCATCTTCGCCATCTGCACCGATCACCTTGGCGCCGATAAGTTCTCCAGCGCTGAGATCGCCGGACATGAGATAGACCGTTTCGACGTCCGGCGCCTCGGCCTCATCGGTCATTTCAGGCGCGGTTTCGGTGTCAGCCGTCTCCATTTCGGCTTCATCGTAGCCATTGTCGTTCATCGCGACGTCGTTTTCGTTCGAGCAGGCGGCTGCACCCATTATCAGGGCGGACGCTGCTGCAGTAATCATGAGTTTTTTCATGATGCATTCTCCTTGTTACTTCGCGAAAACAAAACGACTGGTGGTGAGCCCTTGTTCCACGCGGCGTACGACAGGGCCGCTCAAAAGGGGGGATGTGAGTCAGATTCATCTGCGGCAGACTTGGCGTCTTGTGCGCGCAGAGAGGCCCCGGCATGGTGGCGCCGATCCAAGCAGGAGAGACATTCATGAAAACCCGCGCAGCTGTTGCTTTCGAAGCCAAGAAACCGCTCGAAATCGTTGAGGTGGACCTTGAAGGTCCAAAGGATGGCGAGGTGCTCGTCGAGATCATGGCGACGGGTATCTGCCATACCGATGCCTACACGCTGGACGGCCTCGACAGCGAGGGGCTTTTCCCCAGCATTCTCGGCCATGAGGGCGCGGGCGTGGTGCGTGAGGTCGGCAAGGGCGTGACGAGTGTTAAGCCGGGCGACCATGTCATTCCGCTCTACACACCGGAATGCCGCCAGTGCAAAAGCTGCCTGTCGGGCAAGACCAATCTCTGCACCGCGATCCGCGCGACGCAGGGCAAGGGCGTCATGCCGGACGGCACAAGCCGCTTTTCCTATAAGGGTCAGAAGCTGCACCACTATATGGGCTGCTCGACCTTCTCGAACTTCACCGTGCTGCCGGAAATCGCGGTGGCGAAGATCGACCCCGAAGCCCCCTTCGACAAGACCTGCTATGTCGGCTGTGGCGTCACCACAGGTGTCGGCGCCGTGACGAATACGGCAAAAGTCACACCGGGTTCAAATGTCGTTGTCTTCGGCCTTGGCGGTATCGGTCTCAACGTGATTCAGGGGGCCAAAATGGTCGGGGCGGACATGATTGTCGGCGTCGATATCAATCCTGACAAGGAAGAGTGGGGCCGCCGGTTTGGCATGACCCATTTCGTCAATCCGAAGGAAATCTCCGGCGATACCGTCTCTCACCTTGTCGAGCTGACAGGGGGCGGGGCGGACTATTCCTTCGATTGTACGGGCAATACGGATGTGATGCGCCAGGCGCTTGAATGCTGCCATCGCGGCTGGGGTGAAAGCATCATCATCGGCGTTGCCGAAGCCGGTAAGGAAATCGCGACCCGCCCCTTCCAGCTGGTCACGGGCCGCGTCTGGAAAGGCTCTGCCTTTGGCGGTGCCAGAGGCCGCACGGATGTACCCAAGATCGTCGAGTGGTACATGAAGGGCAAGATCGAGATCGATCCGATGATCACGCACGTGCTGAAGCTTGAAGACATCAACAAGGGCTTCGACCTGATGCACTCTGGCGAGAGCATCCGGAGCGTGGTGGTGTACTAGGCCTCGACCCGATATCATTCAAACAAGTCATTTGAAGAAGGGGATTCAAAACATGTACAGCCATATGATGGTCGGCTCGAATGACATCGACCGGTCCAAGGAGTTCTATGACGCCCTGTTCGGCGCAGTGGGCGGCAAGCCAGGGATCACCGATCCCAAGGGGCGCCTGATCTACATGCACAATGGCAGCGTTTTCCTCGTGACCAAGCCGATTGACGGCGAGGCCGCAACGCCGGGCAATGGCATGACGATCGGTTTTGCCATGAACTCGACGGACGAAGCCGACGCCTGGCACAAGGCGGGCGCTGCAGCCGGCGGCAAACCCATTGAGGATCCGCCCGGCTGGCGCGAAGGCGGCGGCCAGAAAATGTACCTTGCCTATCTGCGCGATCCGGACGGCAACAAGCTCTGCGCCCTCTGCCGCGGTTAGGCCAGAACCACCTGACAGTTTTCCCGCTTGAGCCTGGCGGGCAATTTGAAGGTCTTGAGACCGCTCCCGCCGATGCGTTCCAGAAGGGCGTCGGCGCGTGAGCGGTCTTTCTCTTCCATGTCATTATAGACGTCGAGCGCCGCCTGAAGGCGCCAGAGCGGGAAGCTGCGCGCCTTGGCAGGCCCCATGTGGCCTTCGATCTCAATCGGGATGTCCCCCAGCGCCCGCGGTACGCGAGCCCCCGGCTCTGCTGAAGCCGCCCAGTCCGCAAACAGCTTTTCGGTCCGCTCGATCGCGGGCAGCTGTTCGCGCATCTGCCGCGCGAGGATGGGCTCTAATGTGGCGGGAATGGCATCGCTTCCAATGAGGTCGCCGCCCGGAGTCTGACCGCCGGCTCTCATCCTCTCAACCCAGTCCCACACTTCAGGCGCCAGCCTCTGCATCAGTTTCCCTGATTCCGGGTCCCGGTAGAGGTGCGCATAGAGCGGGCCATAGAAGGCGAAGTCGGCCAGTGAGGGGTGTGCGCCCAGAAGATAGGGGTGCTCTCCCAGATGGGCGGAGAATTCTGCCAGAAAGCTTTTATAGCTCTTTTCGATCCCGGGTATGGTCGCATCGCTGACCCCGAGAATGGGGAGGGCGCCCTTGAAGCGCGCGCCATTCTTGCGGCCAAGTTCATATTGCTCCTGCGGGGAAAGCTGGGGTGCGGACAGGGCGCCAAACTCGCCATAGGCCCAGTCCTCATTGTAATTCCAGCGATAGTGCATCGCCGGAATGACGAGCCATTCGTCGCCATAAAGATGAAGCAGTTCGCTGACGAAACGTTGCAGAGGACCAGCAGGCCAGGCTGGCGGACTGGCGCTTTCGCGCGCTTCGACAGCTTGCATGATGTCGGCTGTGTCCTGGACAACGGTCCCATCCGGCATCGTCGCGACCGGAATGACGGGCCAGCCGACATTGGGCAGGATCAGCGTCTTGTAGACCTCCTGCGTGGCGGGTTTTTCCTCATAATCGGCGCCGCGCCAGTCCAGATAGGCGCGTGCCTTCCCGGTGAAATAACTGACCTCGGCGCCGTATAATGTGTAGCTCGTCATATGAATTACGTTTTCCCGTGCCTATCGTGAGTGTGTGGGGCTGATAGGAAAGATATTACATGTCTGAGTTCAAGCACTTCTCGCTTGTCGCGGGCGGAGACACGATGGAGGGACATGCTGTTCCCGATGGCCGGGTCGGTCCTTCAGTCATGTCTCTCAAGGTCTGGGCGTCCTCGGTTGAAGAAGCTGTCGAGGTCATCATCTCCATCGGGAATGAGGTGGGTTTCAAGATCGAACAGAATGTCGAGGTCTTCCGGTCCAAGGCGACGCAGATGGCCCGTGACGAGACCTTTGCCTATGACGTCCGTGTGGTGCCCTGTGAGGACGGGGAGCTGGCCCTTGCTGTGGCCGAGGAAGCCGAGCGCATCCGTAACGCCTGATCTCCTCTGGCGCCCCTGCCGTCCGCTTTATTTCACTCGTGCGCTCAGAACGCTGAGGTCTGCGCAACTGGAACGGGTATTTCCCGGCTGCGTTGCTCGGGGTGTGCGGCCTCAATTTCCATCAAGGTTTTGAGGCTGGATGCGCCGCTTCCTCCGGAGCGATCCGTTGAGAGGAGCTGGCGCCGCGAAACGAGCCAGAGGAGATTCTTCATGAAAACCCTTATCTATATGAGCGCAGCCGCGTCAGCTCTGACGCTAACGGCCTGTCAGAATGCGTCCGCGCCCCAGCGCAATGCCGCAATCGGTACCGCAGTGGGTGCTGCTGCCGGTGCAGCCGTCGCCGGGGACGAAGCCACAGGCGCCCTCGTGGGCGGTGCAGTTGGTGCAGCGGCAGGTTATTATACCGGTTGCCGGCAGCAGGGCGGCTGCTTCGTTGGTGGTGAACAGGTCGAGGCCGAGCGGCGTTATGACCAGCGCGCGGATCGCTATTATTTCGTCGATCCCAACACGGGCAATACCTATTGGGAAAATGGTGACCTTCGCTCGCGGTAGGAATGTGGCACAGCTGTGCTACATCTGACTGAACAAGCAGAGAGAAGAGAGCAGAAGAATTGGAAACAGTATCAGACTGGGTGACTTTCGGCGGGGATTTGAGCGTTCATGAACATGAAAGCGAGATTCTCGGTTGCAACATGCGGTTCGCAGTGTTCGATCCGCCGCAAACCGACGAGGAGCCCGTTCCGGTTCTCTGGTATCTGTCCGGCCTGACCTGTACCTGGGCCAATGTCATGGAGAAAGGCGGCCTTCAGAGGAAGGCGGCCGAACTCGGCGTCATGATCGTTGCGCCAGACACCAGTCCGCGCGGCGATGATGTCGCCGATGACGAGGCTTATGACCTGGGGCAGGGGGCCGGTTTCTATCTCACCGCCACACAGGAGCCCTGGGCCAAGCACTACAAGATGGACCAGTATGTGATGGAGGAACTGCCTTCCATCATCCGGTCCAACTTCGCGGCTGATATGCGCCGCCAGTCCATCTTCGGACATTCCATGGGCGGCCATGGCGCGCTGGTGCTTGCGCTGCGCAATCCCGGACATTTTCGCAGCGTCTCGGCATTCTCCCCAATCGTCGCGCCCAGTCAGGTGCCATGGGGCGAGAAGGCGTTCAGCGCTTACCTCGGAGATGGCAGAGAAGCCTGGAAGGAATGGGATGCGTGCGAACTGGTCAAGAAGACCCAGCTCGACACCACGATCCTCATTGATCAGGGCGAGGATGACCAGTTCCTGGAAGAGCAGCTGAAGCCGGGTCTCTTTGAAGAGGCCTGCCGTGAAGCGGGCCAGCCGCTCGCGATCCGCTTGCGGCCCGGTTATGATCATTCCTACTATTTCATCTCCACCTTCATGGATGATCACATCATGCACCACGCCAAGGCGCTTTACGGCTGAGCGGCGTGAGATAAGACACAAATGAAAAGCCCGCCTGGAGAGATCCGGGCGGGCTTTTTTGAACCTTTGGGCTGAGAGCTTACGGCTCCGGCGTTTCCACGACGGGGCTCTGCTCCAGTTCGGTCTTCGTGGCGGGGCGCGACAGCACCCAGCCGATGATCAGTGGGATCAGGATGCCAGGCAGGCCCTCATAGACACCGCCTTGCCAGCCGAGCCCGAAGCGCCAGACGAGCGTTATCGCGATCCCGAGAAGCATCATAACGATGGCGGTTGGCTCGCTGATGCGCCGGTTGAGGGCATAAAGCGTCAGCATCGGCGCAAAGGCCGCCGCAAGCGCAGACCAGGCGATGATCACCAGGCTGAAGACGCTCTGATTGTCCATCAGGGCCAGAGCGAGGGCGAAGATCGTAACCGACGCTGTGGCCGCCTTTAGCAGCCATGGCTTTTCGAGCCTCTGCGGGACGAGGTCATGGGTAATCGCCGCTGAGCACGATAGGACAACGGAGTCGGCTGTGGACATGGTAGCCGCGAAGATGCCCGCGAGAATAAGGCCGACGAGAACATCTGGCAGAAGCGCCTCTGCCATGCGTGGAAGGGCAAGCTCCACGTCGATACTGGCCGCGTCGGGCATATAGACCCGGGCGAGCAGGGAAAGGCCTGCAGCCAGGATATAGAACACGATGAAGAAGCCATAATACCAGGCGCGCGTGCGCTGCATGTTCTTGTCATCGTCGAGCGCCATGAAGCGCACCATGATGTGCGGCTGCCCCACAACGGAGAAACCGGCAAACAGCCAGCCAAGAACAAAGAGCCCGAAGCCGAGGGCGCCTGTCATGAGAAGTTCGTCAGCTTCCGGCAGCAGGTTCATGAATGTGCCGTCATCCATCGGCCGAAGCTGATCGATCATGCCTGTGAAGCCACCAGCCCAGCTGACGCCGACAAAGAACAGGATGAAGAGCGCGACCAGCATACAGATTGACTGGATCGCGTCGGTCCAGATGGAGGCCCGGATCCCGCCTGCAATCGAGTAGGCAAGAATGATGACCGCCGAGCCAATCGCGCCAATGCGCCAGTTGAAGCCATCGAAAACGCCTTCCAGCGCTTTTGCGCCGGCTGTGATCTGGGCGGCGCCATAGACGATCAGCAGCACGACCATGATGACGGCAGCAATCCTGCGCCAGAGCGCGAAGTCGTCGCCATGCCAGCGCGACAGGACAGAGGCAAACGAGGCCTCATTGGTCACGCCCGTGGCCGTGCGCAGTTTGCGGTGAATGAATGTCGAGCCGATAAAGTCGCCGACGATCCAGCCAAACATAAGCCAGACGGCGGACAGGCCTGTGGCGTAGCCATAGCCGATCACACCGATGAACAGATAACCGGAATTGTTGGTGGCAACGGCGGAAAGCCCGGCGAGCCAGGGAGAGACGCTCTGACCGGCAATGTAGTAGTCCTTTCTCTCCCCCGTAGCTTTTCTGGCCGAGGCCAGACCCACGCCAAGGAAGATGATCAGGATGACTACAAAGCTGGCTAATATCATTCGTCGGTCTCTTGTGATGCCATCCAGGCCAGGAACAGGTCGAACTGCTCACTTGTGTCTTCGCCGCGCGGGTCGAGGTCCGATAGCGCGAGGCTGGTCGCCTGGGTGGCGTTGAAGGGTTCCTTGTCCTCAAGGTCGACAGGGACGGTATTGACTATACGTGTGAACATCAGCGCGGCCAGAAGAGCAAGGGCGCCGGCCGCAAAGAAAAACAGGCCTTCCCCTCCCAGAGGCGTCATAACCAGCCCTGCGACGGCGGGTCCGGCGATCGAACCGACCCCCCAGAGGATCAGGATACCGGCCATCATGGGAGTGGCCTGCGACGCATCTGCGCGGTCTGCTGCATGGGCGACGGCCACCGCATAATAGGAGAGCGCGCCAACGCCATATCCAAAGCCAAGTGCAAGGATGGCGAACTGGGGAACATGCCCGGCCAGAAGGCCAAGGCCAAGTGCGCACAAGGCCCCGATAATACCGGTGCCCGCGATCACCATGCGCCGGTCTATGCGATCAGAGATCATGCCGGCGGGCCAGAGACCGACCATCGCACCCGCCAGAACGGCGGCGTTGAAGTTCGCTGAAAAGCTCGCCGGTTGGGCCGGCGCGACGGTCTGGGCATAGATCGGATAGAGCTGGGCGACGGAATTACTGACGGCGCC